>JAZSDE010000100.1:0-35547 GCA_045531015.1 Faecousia sp. | reverse complement strand
ATTTCTTGAATATGGCTTCTTCGATCAGCGCTATCGACAGTTTTGGAGAATCCATCCGTCATCCAATCGATTACTTCAACCGCCACGGTGCTTTCTGCGTAATTAATGCTCAAATCTTGCGCCTTCTTCTCAAACAACTTTACATATTCTGAAAACCGAAGCTCGTTCTCTCGCTTAATTTCTTCAATGCTTTCTTCGAAGTTCTTTCGTTCTTCCTCGATAAGCTTATTTGCTTTCAGAAGGCTTTTCCCCGATTCCTTTGGGAAATTAATTTTTTCTCGCAGCAAAAATACTACAATAGCACCAAGCCAACTGAAAAGCAGAAAACTAATAATAAATATCAACCAAAATCGACCTTTTAATGCTCTCAGATTCTTTTTTGCGCAGTCTTTTTTAATTTCTTTTTCCCGCTGGGCAAGGTTTTGTCTCTCTATCTCAATAGTATTATTGCATTCTATATTAAACTGTTTTTTTGCTAATTCCGGGAAGAGCATATTATCCATATTCGTTAACCTCTTTTTATTCTACTGCCCAACCACGAGTCGCCTTATAGTTTCCATTAGGAGCAGTATATGTAATCGTAGCCGTTACATTATCACTTTTATAGTCGTATGCAATGTTTGTTACGACACTTGTACCACTTGCATCTTGCGGATATTTCATAGTTATGTTGAGTTGAATAGCAGAAGCCATTGCTCTAGTCAAAGCAGTTTGCTCTAACGGAGTTTCTAATTCATCGCAACGCTTTATTTCAAAATCAAAAGTTCCCAAATTACATTCTATTTTGTTGCGATATGTTTTAAAAACAAAGGGGATATTGACCTGCTGAATATGACTTCTTCTATCTGCTGCATCGATAGTTTTTGCAAAACCGTTTGTCATCCAATCAACAACTTCAACCGCTACAGGACTCTCAGCGAACCGGGTACTCATCTTCTGTGCTTCAGCATTGAATCCGTTCAAGTAACTCTGATATTGATTATTGGCGTCATCTCGAATTTTCCGAACAGCCTCTTCGCACCTTTGTGTTTCGTATGCTATGCGCTGCTCTGTATTGTTTTTCGCTGTTGCTATTTGATTATCAATGCTTCGATTTGAGCCATTTTGAACTGATGCTACCAACCCGCAAAGAATTAGTCCAATTACTGCTCCAACGGCACCAAACATCAACCAAAACATAAACGCAGAACCAATCGAATCACTAAAGTTGATTTTCGCATCAATTGCATCACCATTAGTAAAACACACAAACGCACCGATTACCAAACCGGTAATAAAGCCACCACTTGCGAATTGACCATACTTAGGTTCGCTTGTATTTTTAGACGAAGATAAATTATGTACAGTATTATTGTTATTTGTATTCAACCTCTGTATTGCTTCATTCTTTTGCTGCGTCACCTGATTGATCTTTTGATTTGTAACCCGATCTAATTCTTGTAAAAAAGAGTACGGGAATTGATTAAATTGCATTTTGTCTATTTCCTTTCAATTAACTAGTTCCAATCTCTAACTGTGCGATAATTGCCATTTGGTGCAGTATATATTACACTAGCAGAAACATGATCATCATTATATGCATAAGTGGTATTAATAACAATATTTGTACCGCTACTATCTTGTGGATATTTCATTGTTATGTTAAGTTGTATTGCAGATGCGATTGCTCTTGCCAATGCGGTTTGCTCCAAGGGACCATTCAAATTTCTACATCTTTTCAACTCGAAATCATATGTACCTAGGTTGCATGTAATTTTATTTTTGTAAACATAAAATACAAACGGAATATTAATGCTTTGTATATGTGTTCTTCTATCCGCTGCATTAATGCTTTTTATAAAGCCATTTGTCATCCACTCTATAACTTCTAGAGCTAATTGACTTTCGGCAAATTGAACACTCATTTGCTGTGCTGCCGCTTCAAATTGTTGATAATAAGTACGTGCGTCTTGTTCTTTTTTCTTGATAATATCTTCTATCCTATTTTTAGATGCAGATATTTCATTTTGTGCCCATACAGACGCATCGGACGTGTTGCTATTATGTTTAGCTTTGACAAATCCATAAATAATTCCGCCAGCGATCAACCCAATAATTGCGTATAAAATCCATAATCCAAGAGATGCTATCGGACCCCAATCGTCATTACTAAAGCCACTACTAACATCATTTGCGCAAACAAAAAAGCCGACAACTGCACCAACTATTCCACCGCCCATAACAATTGAAGCTGCTTCTGGAGTCTTTCCTGGTTGGTTTTTTATATCTGTTTGACGCTCTTGACTTCGCTTGTTTTCTCTATCGATCGAATCTTGTGCCATAGCATCTAATTTTTTGTTGTAACTTGGTGGAAAGTAATCAAAACTCATTTTTACCGCTCCTTAAGTAAATAGTTATTATAATCGTTTTTATAACAAATGATTAAAGTGCAAATTCCTAAAACAAATACTCCTAAACTTATCCATTGCGATGTAGAGAGATGACCGTAAATCCCACGTATTTCATCTCCACGCATAAACTCAATAAAAAATCTATAAACAGAATATGCTGTCAAGTATGATCCTGTATAAAAACCTCTTCGGCGGGTTTTACAGATAAATTGAAACCAAACGAAGATGATAGCACAGAACAGCATTTCAATAAACCACGTCGGAAAGACTTTCGTAGAAATACTATCAACGATGTAATCTACTGCAAAAAGCCCACGATATTCTTTTCCATAACAACAACCGTTTAAATAGCAACCAAAACGACCAATAGCATGTCCTATCGGGATGATTGTGACAAACACATCAGCATAATCTAGAAAAGAATGCTTTTTGGCTCTGCAAAACAAGAAAAGTCCTACGAAGCCCCCCATAATGCCGCCATAGAAAACTGAACCGCCATATAGCAAGTTATACCAAAAACTATATTTAGAATTTCCTATGAGAGTCAGTGCAGATAATATCCTTGCAAATATCGCTGCCCCTATTAACAACGGCAGACACGCTTTAAAAAATTCAACCATATGTAGCTTTGAGTATTTTTTTGACAATACATAAAATGAAGCTGACACAAAAAAGGCGATAAGCAAAACAAATGGAAAGGTGTTAAACCTCACGCCAAATAGTTCAAAATGCGGAAACATAAGCTCACCTTGTAGTTCTATTCGTTACTTTGATTTTTCACAAAGTCAGCAATATCTCCGATATTACAATTCAAGACTTCTGCAATCTTCAAAAGCACCGATATCGATACTTCTTGATTCTTTCTCAACTTGGTAAATGTTGCAGGAGAAATACCTGCTTTTTTTCTTAATTCCGCTTGATTCATCTCTCTTTCGGCACATAAAACCCACATTTTCTTATAATTGATTTCCATAGTTTACCTCCTATGTTGCTGTAGATTTTCTTATTATACCACATTATTCTCTATATAACAATAGTTTTGCTCAAATTATTATTATTTTCTCGCACTTTCGCACGATTTTCGCTTTCTTGATGATTGAGTTTTGCCACACGATAACAATATAATCCTTACAGCAAAGGATATGATGAAAGCGCCGTGCAAATTGCACGGCGCTTGATCTTTTAGTCTATCATAGTAACTTTTCTCTGCAAATCTCTTGTGAAAATTGGCGTAGTAGTTGGCGTAGTGGCGTAGTTTTTCAGGCTACTAAACCACCGAAAACCCGCATAACTACTGGGTTTTTCTGAAATTTGTCAGTCCAGAGGCTTCATGGTGGGGAACAAAATTACCTCGCGGATGGTGTCGGTGCCGGTGAAGAGCATAACCGCACGGTCAATGCCCATACCCATACCGCCCGTAGGAGGCATACCGTATTCCATCGCATTGAGGAAATCCTCGTCCAACATTTCAGTCTCATCATCACCGCGCTCACGCTGTTCCACCTGCTTCATAAAGCGGTCACGCTGATCCATAGGATCATTCAGCTCAGAGTAGGCGTTGCCCATCTCACTGCGGCAGATAAAGAATTCAAAACGCTCGGTAAGACGGGGATCAATGGGGCTTCTCTTGGTGAGAGGAGAAACCTCCACAGGGTACATAGTAATGAAGGTAGGCTGCACAAGATGCTCCTCTACGCGCTGATCGAAGCAGGCATAGAGCGCATTGCCCCAAGTCTTTTCGGCAGCATCGTTCAGCTCCACGCCCTTGGCAGCAGCGGCTGCAACGGCCTCTGCATCATCAGAAATGGCATCAAAGTCAATGCCCACATACTTGCGGACGGCTTCCACCATAGTCATTCTGGGCCAACCGGGTGTCAGGTCTACTTCCTCGCCCATCCATTGCAGCTTATAAGTACCCAAATACTTCTGGGCAAAGGTGGTGTATACGCCCTCAGCAATGTCCATCATATCGTGGAAATCCGCATAAGCCTGATAAAGCTCAACAGAGGTAAACTCCGGGTTATGCTTGGGGTCCATACCCTCGTTACGGAAGATGCGGCCAATTTCGTATACCCGATCCATACCGCCAATGATCAGCCGCTTCAGAGGCAGCTCAGTGGCAATACGCATAAACATATCAATGTCCAGCGTGTTGTGGTGGGTAATAAAGGGGCGGGCAGATGCGCCACCTGCGATGGTATTGAGAACCGGGGTCTCCACTTCGATATAGCCCATATTGTCCAAGTAATCCCGCAGGTGCTTGATAAACTGGCTGCGGATCACGAAATTCCGCTTGACCTCAGGATTTACCATCAGGTCTACGTAGCGCTGACGGAAACGGATCTCCTTATCCGTCAGACCGTGAAACTTTTCGGGCAGGGGCAGCAGAGACTTGGAAAGGAGAGTAACATTCTTTGCACGAATGGAAATTTCCTCAGTCTTGGTCTTAAAGACTTCGCCCTCTACACCAACAATGTCGCCAATATCGTACTTCTTGAAGCGGTTATATTCCTCTTCGCCCAGCTCATCAATTTTGACGAACAGCTGAATGCGGCCGGTGCTATCCTGCAGGTCGCAGAACATCACCTTGCCCTGGCCGCGCTTGCTCATAAGGCGGCCTGCCACCTTGACGATCTTGCCCTCATAGCCTTCATAATCAGCCTTAATAGCGGCAGAATCGGCATTAAAATCATACTTGGTCTGCAAAAACGGGTCGCGACCCTCAGCGCGCAGGGCAGATAGCTTATCGTGACGCACCTGCACCTGATCGCTCAGCGGAAGCTCTGCCTGCGGTACAAACTTTGCCATTCCTTAGCCCTCGCGTGTTACAGAGATGACCCGCATTTCATATGCACCGGAGGGTGCATTGACAACAAACTTGTCGCCCTCGCTCTTGCCCACGATGGAGCGGCCAAAGGGAGAGTCATCGGACAGCTTGCCGTTCATAGGGTCAGCTTCCTGAGAGCCGGTAATGCGGTAGGTAAACTGCACGCCGTTTTCATCCGCAACTACCACTGTGCAGCCCAGACCAACGCGGCCATTGAGCTCATTTTCGTCCTCGATGATAACTGCGTGGGACAGAACGTCCTCAATTTCTGCAATGCGGCCGTAGAGCTTAGCCTGCTCGTTCTTAGCGGCATCGTACTCAGAGTTTTCAGAAAGGTCACCGTAGGAACGGGCCTCAGCGATCATTGCTGCAATTTCGCGCTCGCGGGTAGTTTTCAGGTAATTGAGTTCCTTTTCCAGATCCTGCAGGCGCAGAGAAGTAATCTTATATTCCTTTGCCATAACGAAACCTCTTTCCGTTTCAAAAATTTCCAAATAATTATACTGGACAAATAGTTCCCCGTCAATAAAAAACTGCATTTTCCGAAGAAATTGCCCTATTTTTCTTTATTTTATCCCCTCAGTCAGCACTTTGATTGCCGCCTGAATCTGGGGATCTTCCTCAGGCGGTACCAATTCGGCATAAATCTTAGCTTCCATCTCCTCGGAAACATCCACCAATTCATCGGGCTCAAGACCGCCTACATCTGCAAGGCTCACACCTTTGGGGGTAAAATACTTACCGATAGACAAACCGATGCCAGAGCCGTCGGAGAGTTGGAAGGTAACCTGGAAATTACCCTTACCGGTGGTGCAGTCGCCTGCCACGGTCGCCCACTCATATTCCCTCAGGGCTGCCGCGAAGAACTCTGCGGCAGAATAGCTGTTGCCGTTGACCAGTACCACCATCGGCATTTGGAGACACTTGCTGTCGGAGACGTCTGTCTCCTCCTTGCCCGTATAGTCTTTGCTGATAAAGAGCTTGCCCTCAGGCAGCAGATAATCCAGCAGCTTTACCAGCTCGTGCTTATAGCCGCCGGGATTGTTGCGCACATCAAAAATAAGTGCCGTCGCACCCTGTGCTTTCAGGCTTTCAATAGCAGAAATCGCTTCCTGTGCGCAGCGGTCGTTAAAGTTCTTAATAGATACAAGACCGATATTTCCGGGAAGCATTTTCCCCTCGGCAACCTTGGTCTTAATCACTTGTCGGGTCAATTCAAAGGACAGCTCCTGACCATCCCGGATTACATTGACCGTTACTTTTGTTCCTGCCTTGCCGCGAATGATCTCACTGCAGAGGGAGGAATCTACGTTCACAAAACGCTGTCCCTCAGCACCAATTAAAATATCGCCCGGCAAAATACCGGCTTCCTTGGCACTTCCGCCCGGCTCTACCTTGGTAATGTCAAAGCCGTTTTCGTCCTCACGGGGCGTAATGGTGATGCCGATGCCCACATAGCTGTTGGCATTCTGCTCCTGCAAAAGGGCATATTCCTCTTTCGTCACATAGTAGCTCCAACGGTCGCCCAGCGCCTCGATCATCGCATTAGCGGCAGCATCCTCTACTTTTGTCATCTCCACTTTGTCGATATCGATGTAGTAGGTCTCCAAAAGCTTCTGTAGCTCCTCCAATTTACCGGTGCCGGGGAATACGATTGTGCCGTTTCTACCGGAGGTAACCGCCAGCGTAATCACAACCGCTGCCACCGCCACCAACACATAAGAGAGAGCGACTGTCAGCTCTCGCGCGATTCTTTCCTTTTTTGTCATAGTTTGTTCCTTATAGTTTCTCAGTTAAAGGTGATAAAACGTTCCGGGTCCACCCATACCCAGTCTCCGACGCCTTCGTTCCATTGCCGGACAGCAAAGTGGAGATGATAGCCGGTGGCCTTACCGGTTTTTCCCACATAGCCGATGATCTGACCCTTTCTTACCTGCTGTCCTTCCTTAACGGAAATAGACTGCATATGCATATACTGGGTCTTATACCCGTCACCGTGATTGATGGACACATAGTTACCGCCGCCTGTATCGTCCCAGCCGGCATAGACCGCTTCACCGGCGTGAACGGCATAAATAGGTGTCCATTTGGGTGCCGCCAAATCAATGCCGTGGTGGTAGTCTGCGCCGCCGTAAATAGGATCCTCCCGGTCGCCGAAGCGGCTGGAAACGTATGTATACTTACAGGGCATTCCCCACTTAGCCGCTTCCGCCTCTTCTTCTCCCGGTAGGGATGGCACACCGCCACTCATATAGACGAAAAGGGCATCGAAACCGGAAAGAGCAGCCGCATTCCCGTCAACGCAGCCGGTGGCAAAGAGCAAAAGTGCCAATATTACAGCGAAAAAAGCCACTTTAAAGAGCTTTCCCTTTTTCACCCTTTCCTAACCCCCTCTTTGAGAATTCATAATGCATAATGCATAATTATTGCCAATGAGGAGGTCATTAAGCATTAAGCATTTATTTCACTTGAAATCAATAAAGTTTGCCGGGTTCAGCGGCTTCCAGCCCCAGCTCCATCTGCCGGGATTCTTTTCATAATACTCATAATGCCGGATGGTAAAGTGCAGATGGCGGGCCGTACTTGTACCCGTATCACCCATATAGCCAATAAGCTGACCGATGGTCACCGCATCACCGGTCTTCACTACATAGCTGTCTAAATGCATATACTGGGACTTATAGTTATCCAAGTGGTCAATGGACACATAGTTGCCACCACCGCCGCTGTCCCAGCCGGCATAGACCACCACACCGGAGCGGGTAGCATAAATAGGTACCTGCTGATTCCACGGCGTACCCTTGGGCGGGGTCAGGTCCACGCCTGTGTGGCCTTTCCACTTGCCGGTAACCGGATGGAAGCGGTAGCCAAAGGGTGAACTGACCCGGTTATAGTCGCAAGGCAGCGCCCAAGTGATACCGTCTTTGGTGTAGGTAGGCCGGGTAGTGCCGGTAATGGCTTCTTGCTGACGGAGCCATTCCTCATACTCCCGCTTTTCTGCCTCGGAGAGCTTCAGCTCCATCGCCTCCAGGGCTTCCTGCATTTCTTCCATAGCCTCTTCAGACTTTTCTACCAAGTCCTCATATTCCTGTCCCTTAGCAAGAAGCTCCAAAAGAAGTGCGCTGGCCTCTTCCCGCTTTTGGGAAAGCTGAAGCTGCTTGGTCTCCATTTCTGCCCGGGCAAGATCGAGGGTGATCTTCTCCTGAGACAGGAGTGTCTTGGCCGTCTCTACCTCTCGGGAGGTCTTTTCCAGCGCCTCCAAACGGGTCGTGTCTGCGGCCGCAATTTCCTGGATCATATTGAGCCGATCCAAAAGGTCTGCAAAACTATCCGCCTCGAAAAGGACAGTCCAGTAGGATACGGTGCCGCCCTCTTCCATAGCGCGGATCCGCTCCTTATAAAGCTTCCGCATAATTTCCAGCTCCCGGTTTGCATTTTCCAGCTCTAACTGCTTGTCTGCGATCAGGAGACTGTGGGCGGAGATTTGGCTGTTGATATTGAGAATTTGTCCGTTCAGAATAGAGACCTGCTGGTCAATGATATTTTTTTCCTTGATGATTGCTTGAGTATCGTCCCGGTTGGCAGACTGCTGTTTTTCCAACTCCTTAAGCGCCGCTTCCATTTCCGCCTGTTCCTGCTTCATCTTGTCGATCTCTTCCTGAATTTCCGCACTGCTCTGCTCTTTTGCAGCAGCAGTACTGGGCAGGATCAACATACAGGCAGCCAAAATAAGCGCCATTAGGGGGATCAATCGAATCGCTGTTTTTTTCATTTCTTTCCTCACACTTTCAGGAACTTACGGATGGAGACCCAACCGCCCACGATGCCGACGAACAGTCCGGCTGCCGCAAAAATCACAGCCAGCATCATAAGCATCTCCCGGAAGGGCACAAAGTTTAACATTTTGAGGGTGTCCATTTCCTGAACTTTTTTCACAACTGCATCATAAAGCAGCCACTCTGCGCCCAGGGCGGCCACTGCGCCGGTAAGGCCCAGGGTCATACCCTCCACCACGAAGGGGCAGCGGATGAACCCGTTGGTTGCACCGACCATTCGCATAATGGCGATCTCTTCTCTGCGCTCGTGGGTCGCCAGACGAACGGTGTTGAAAATAATGACCAGAGTCACAAACATCAGCACTGCCGCAATAAAAATAGAAGCAGCAATAACGATCTCTTTAATAGTAGAGAAGCCCTTGGCAAGCTCAAAGGCGGCGCTGACTTTGTCCACGCCCTTGATCGCCTCCAACTGCTTAACCGTATCCTGAATCAGGCTGTTATCCTCCAGGGTCACCACATAGCGGTGGCGCAGGTCGGAGGCTTCCACGCCTGCAAAGGCCTCTTTATCGCCATTCTTCTCGATAAACTCCTGCAGCGCCTGCTCCCGGGTCACAAACACCCGGTTTTGGACGTTGGGAATGTTGCTGATCTGGGTACCGATGCTTTTGGCTTCCGCATCGGAAAGGGTGTCGCTGACGTAGACCACCACCTCGTTGGTCTTATTGAGGTCGTCTATCATCACATTGATATTAAAGGCGAGGCAGATAAACGCGCCGGTGATGAGCAAAGAAAAAACCGTAACCGCAAAAGCGGACGCAGACTGCAGCCCGTGAGCAAAGAGGCCCCGGATGCCTTCTTTCAGTAAATAGGGGATATTGTTAATTCTCATTGCGCCTCACCTGCCATTCTGTCGCTGACAACACGGCCGTTACTGATTACAATTACGCGACTGCTGAAATGCTGCACCAGCTCGTGCTGGTGGGTTACCACCACAACGGTCGTTCCCAATTTGTTGATTTCCTGCAGAAGCTGCATAATCTCCAAGGAACGGGCAGGGTCAAGGTTACCGGTAGGCTCGTCAGCAATAATGGTAGAAGGGTTGTTTACCAATGCTCTTGCAATGGCAAGCCGCTGCTGCTCACCGCCGGAGATCTCGTTGGGGTGGCGGTGCTGCTTACCCTCCAAACCAACCAGCTTCAAAACGTAAGGTACGCGGGTCTTGATCTCCCGCCGCTTTGCGCCAACCACACGCATAGCAAAGGCCACGTTTTCGTAAACGGTCATATTCTCGATCAGGCGGAAATCCTGAAAGATCACGCCGACGGTACGGCGCAGATAGGGTTTCTCGTGTCTGCGGATCCGGTCAAGCTCATAGCCGTTGACGTGGACATAGCCGCTCGTCGGCTTCAGTTCACCGGAGATGAGCTTCATAATGGTAGATTTACCGGAGCCGGAGGGGCCTACCAAGAACACAAATTCTCCATCGTCGATCTGCATAGAAACACCGCGCAACGCCTGGGTATTGCCGCCGTATTCCATCACAACATTCGCAAATTCAATCATATCTTTCTCTCCAAATGTATGGTGATTTTTTCTCTACAAAGTATGGCGAGCAGCCCTCTGTGCGCCGCTGTTTTTTCCAGTATAAGGAAGTACTCCTCCCTACCGGAAAATACATCCGCGCTCATTTCCGTGCCATTATACCATACAGAAAAATTATACCATAACCCCCTATAAAGTGTCAATGATAAATGCTGAATGCATAATTCATAATGCATAATTATGGTGTCTGCTACGCAGACACATTTCAAAAACGCACAAGAAAACATTGTGCATTAAGCATTATGCATTATGCATTAAAAAGACCGCCTCCCGGCGGTCTTTTTTTATGTTATCGAATATCCTGAGAAGCTAAGTACTTACGAACCATCATTGCCACCTTGAAGACGATGGCGTGGTCAAATTTTCGCAGGTCGAGGCCGATCTGCTTATTGATCTTTTCCAAGCGGTAAACCAGCGTATTTCTATGGACGAACAGCTTGCGGGAGGTCTCGGAGACATTCAGATCGTTCTCAAAGAACTCATTGATGGTAAAGAGTGTCTCCTGATCCAGAGAGTCGATAGAATTTTTCTTAAAGACCTCGGAAAGGAAGATGTCGCACAGTGTGGTAGGTAGCTGATAAATCAGGCGGCCAATACCCAAGCTTTCATAATTGATAATGCTCTTCTCATCATCGAAGACCTTACCAACCTCAATGGCTGTCTGGGCTTCCTTATAGGCATCTGCCAGTTCCCGCAGGTGTCTTGCCACAGTACCGATACCGATAACCGTCTCGATGTCCAGCTCGTTTTTCAGGTGATCTGCGATCCGCTTTGCAGTAGCCTCCAGCTCCTCCGCCTCAGGTTCGGTCTCCATCTGGGTGATAACTGCCACATCGGTCTCATTGATGCTCAGCACAAAGTCATTCTGCTTATTGGGGAACAGACCGGCAACCAAGTCAACAGCCGTCACATCCACGTGACCTACCTGCCGGATCAGGAACACTGCCCGTGGCATATCGGTGGCAAACTGCAAGGTCTTGGCGCGGATATAAATATCACCGGGCAGAATGTTATCCATAATAATGTTCTTTACAAACGTGCCGCGGTCGTGCTTCTCCTCGTAAAAACGCTTGGCATTGTCAATGGTGACAAAAAGCATACCGCACAGTGCGTGAGCCAGCTCGTCCTCACCAACGCAGAACACCGCAAACTCAAAGAGGCCCGCGTTGCTCATACGACCTTGAAAGGTCTTTTGACCAAAAGAGATGATCTGCTCCGGGGCAGCCACGATCCGCAGCGCGGCATCGGGCCATCTCTCCCGCAGAAGAGACATATCGGTACAAGCCACCACTGTACCTTCGTGGTCAATAACGCCAAAGGTGCGCTTGGTAGTATCTTTTAACTGAGAGATGATTTCCTGAAATACACTATTGCTCATTTCGCAGCCCCCTTAAAAAATTATGCACAAAGTCATTTTATGTATAAATTCAATAACAGTATAAACGTCTTTTGCGCAAATTGCAAGGGTCTTTTGACGTTTTATTGCAAAAATACCCTCTTTTTTTGTTAAAATTTCCGAAGCAGACAGCGCTGCTTCGGAAATCTCCTACGATTTACCCGTCATAATGCCAAAATTTCATCGTTCGTTAATTCCCTGACTGCACCCCGGGGCAAATCACCGATGGACAGTGTTCCTTCCTGCCGCCGCTCCAAATAAGTAACGGCAAGTCCCCGGGACGCCATCATCCGGCGCACCTGATGATACTTACCCTCACAGACCGTAATGAGGCTCTCCCCCGCGCCCAGTGCCTGAAGGGTAGCCGGCAGGCACACCGTACCGTCCCGGAGCGTCAAGCCATTTTGAAAAGCTTCCACATCCGCTTCGGCGGCAGTTCCCTCGTGGCGGGCGTAGTAGACCTTTTGGACACCCTTTTTCGGGCTGATAAGCCGATGGAGCAGATCCCCGTCATTGGTAAAGAGCAAAAGTCCCTCTGTCTCCTTATCCAGCCGGCCGATGGGATGTAGATCCCAAGACTGCATTTCCTGGGGCAGCAGCTCCATTACCGTCCGTTGGGTGTCGTCACTCCGGGCAGTGACATATCCTGCAGGCTTATTGAGCATCACAACAGCTCTCCCCTTTTTACCTACCGGCTCGCCGTCTACACAGATATTGCTTCCGTCGGTTTTCACACTGCCGTCCCGGATCACCACACCACCGACCGTAACCCGTCCAGCCTTTAAGATGCCTTTTATCTGACTGCGGCTGCCAATACCCGCATCGCACAAAAATTTATCCAATCTTTCCATTTCTACTCCTCATATCTTCCCTTCCCCCGTCATAGGCTTTAGCGGTAGCCTGAGCAATATAAGAAACGGGAGGGATTTATTATGCTATTTATGACCGCAAAGCTGGATCGCAATAAGATCCTCATTGCCCTTGGGGCGGTGGCGATTCTGATCCTTGGCATCATCTTGCTGTTTGGCGGCAGCTCGGAGCCAACGGCAACCACCGCCAACCTCAGCTCCAACGACGCCCGGGTGGACTATTTAAAAGCCTTAGGCTGGGAAGTCCACGCCGCGCCGGCAGAAAGCGGGCAAGTCCGGATTCCAAAGGAAAGCAGTGAGGTCTATGACCGCTACAACGACCTGCAAAAGGCCCAGGGATTTGACCTTACCCAGTATGCCGGCAAAACCGTAGACCGTTATGTCTATAAGGTGACCAATTATCCGAACGCCACCGAGCCGGTCTACGCCACGCTCCTCATTTACAAAAACAAGGTCATCGGCGGAGACATCATCAATACCGCGCCCACAGGCGCTATCCAAGGCCTCCAAAAGATGCCGTCTGAATAAAAATATCATACCACATTTTTACCCACTTGACAAGTAGGTAAAAATATGCTATGCTCGATGCATCCAAGGTTTCAGGGCAGGGTGAAATTCCCGACCGGCGGTAAAGTCCGCGAGCGCGCAGGCGCAGAATCGGTGTGATTCCGATACCGACAGTACAGTCTGGATGAAAGAAGCACTTTGGGGCCCCGTAGTACATAGCTGCGCCCTGAGTGTATGCTCTCGGCGCATTTTTTATTACTGGGGTATTCCGTTTATGATGAAACTATTTGAGCAGTTCAGAGAAAATGTAGTCTTCGTTCTTGTGTGCGTAGCCATTGCCGTTATGCTCTCTGTCGGTGCAAAGCTGGCAGAGAAAAAACTCACACCTCGCCGTGTTTCCCGCACCCGGCGAATATGCATCATTGCAGTTAGCGGTGCCATCGCGGCAGTTTTGCACATTTTTGATTTTCCTGTGCCTTTTTTAGCTCCCGGCTTTTATAAGCTGGACTTTTCCGAAGTACCGGTGATGCTCTGCGGCTTTTATTTAGGGCCATCTGCCACCGTGCTGTGCGAGGCGCTGAAGATCCTGCTTAAATTGGTGCTCAAGGGCACAAGCACCGCCTTTGTGGGCGACTTTGCCAATTTCGCGGTTGGCTGCTCCCTTGTGCTTCCCGCCACGGTGATTTATCACACGAAAAAGAGCCGAAAAAGTGCAGTTATCGGCCTTTTATTGGGCACAATAACATTGACGGTTTTTGGCAGCGCCTTTAACGGCATCTATCTTATCCCCAAATTTTCCCAGCTGTTCGGCATCCCGCTAAACGCAATTATTGGAATGGGCACTGCCATCAACAGCAGCATTCACTCTATCACAACCTTAGTGCTACTGTCCGTAGCACCTCTGAATCTCTTAAAAGGCGTAACCGTTTCTGCGCTGACCTTATTACTGTACAAAAAAGTGGCCCGTCCGCTTTTTGATAAATAAAAACACATTTTATGGAGGATAATGTTATGGAATATGTATGTGACGTATGTGGCTGGATCTACAATGAGGAAGAGGGCTATCCTGATGGTGGCATTGCCCCCGGCACCAAATTTGAGGACCTGCCTGAGGATTTCGAATGCCCCCTTTGCAGTGTGGGCAAGGATCAATTCTCCCAAAACTGATCAAAAGGGTCCCGGTATTTGCCGGGACCTTCTTTTCTAAGAAAGGGTTATCTTTATGGAACTGGTATTACTTACCGCTTTGGGTGTTGGCGGTGCTACTGTCTTTGGCTCTGTCATCGGTTTTCTGTTTAAGAAACAATCTCACAAATTTTCCGACATTGTGCTGTCCTTTGCGGCCGGCGTGATGCTGGCAGCAGCGGTGCTGGGTCTTATTCTCCCCTCTTTGGACTATGGCGGAAAATTCGGCATCGCGATCACCATCATCGGCATTTTTGCCGGTGCGCTGTGCCTCAATCTAATTGATAAGGTCGTTCCCCACCTGCACAAAATGGTAGGAAACGACATTGAAAGCCACAATAACGCCAATCTTAGCAAAGTCCTGCTTTTTGTCACCGCCATTGCCATCCACAACCTACCCGAAGGCATTGCGGCAGGCGTTGGCTTCGGCGCAGGCGATGATCCCCACGCCCAGGCACAGGCGCTGTTGATCGCCGGCGGTATTGCCCTGCAAAACATCCCCGAGGGTATGGTCATTATCGGCCCGATGTTAGCCTCCGGCGTGACCCCGAAAAAAACCTTTCTCTGCGCTGCGCTGACCGGTGTGGTGGAAATTATTGGTTGCTTATTAGGCTATTTTGCGGTCTCCATCGCCACCGCCATTCTCCCCTTTGCCCTTAGCTTTGCAGGCGGTACGATGCTCTACGTCATCAGTGACGAAATGATTCCCGAGACCCACGCCCACGGCAGCGAGCGGGGCGCTACCTATGCCCTCCTTGTCGGCTTCTGCCTAATGCTGGTTTTCGACGTGTTGCTTGGCTGAGCCGTTGACAAGTGCCAAGAAACGATATACAATAAACGCATCTAATACCAAGGAGAATTTTTATGGAACTTCGTCCCGAGACTTTATGTATTCAGGCCGGTTATACCCCCGGCAACGGTGAGCCCCGCCAAGTACCCATCATTCAGAGCACTACTTTTAAGTACAGCACCTCTGAGGATATGGGAAAGCTCTTTGATCTGGAAGCGGAGGGTTATTTCTACTCCCGGCTGCAAAACCCCACATGCGACCACGTAGCCGCCAAGATCTGCGCTTTGGAGGGCGGTGTAGCTGCGATGCTCACCAGCTCCGGACAGGCCGCTACCTTCTATTCCATTTTTAATATTGCAAGCTGCGGCGACCACGTGATCGCCAGCTCTGCCATCTACGGCGGCAGCTTCAATCTATTCTCTGTAACGATGAAGAAAATGGGCATTTCCTTTACCTTTGTCAGCCCCGACTGCTCCGAAGAAGAGTTAAATGCCGCATTCCAGCCTAATACGAAAGCGGTTTTCGGTGAGACCATTGCAAATCCCGCCCTGTCTGTTTTGGACATTGAGAAATTTGCGAAATGCGCCCACGCCCACGGTGTTCCCCTGATTGTGGACAACACCTTCGCTACCCCCATCAACTGCCGCCCCTTTGAGTTTGGCGCAGACATCGTGACCCACTCTACCACCAAGTATATGGACGGTCACGCAGCGGTGTTGGGCGGCTGTATCGTAGACAGCGGCAACTTTGACTGGATGGCGCACGCCGATAAATTCCCCGGTCTTTGCACCCCCGACGACAGCTATCACGGTGTTGTCTATGCTGAGCGTTTTGGTAAGGGCGCATTTATCACCAAATGTACTGCCCAGCTGATGCGTGACTTCGGCGCAATGCAAGCGCCTCAAAATGCATTTATTCTGAATTTGGGTCTTGAAAGTCTCCCCTTCCGTATGAAGCAGCATTGCGAAAATGCCGATAAGATCGCCCGTTTCCTCCATGGCCACGAAAAAGTGGCTTGGGTGCGGTACTGCGGTCTTGAGGACGACCCCTACTACGCGCTGGCGCAGAAGTATCTGCCCAACGGCTCCTGCGGTGTTATCTCCTTTGGCCTGAAGTCCGGCAGAAAGGGCGCAGAAACCTTTATGAAGCACTTAAAGCTTGGCTCTATTGAGACCCACGTGGCAGACTCCCGCACCTGCTGTCTCCACCCCGCCAGCTCCACCCATCGTCAGATGTCCGACGCAGAACTGGATGCCGCCGGCGTAGGCGCAGACCTGATCCGTCTGTCCTGCGGTCTGGAAAACAGCGAAGACCTGATTGCAGACATCACCCAAGCACTGGAAAATGTATGATATGAGTTGAAAGTTGATAGTGGATAGTTGAGAATTATGTTTTCTGCAAGGCTACCATCAATGCTCTATGAAAAAAGGAACGGAAAATTTCCGTTCCTTTTTGTTCGCAGTATTAACACAATAACCATTAACTATCAACTGTCAATTATCAACTTTTAGGGCATCCAGCATATTAAGCAGCCGGTTAACGGTTTCGTTTTTTGCAGCTTCATCGGCGAAGAATGTGCCCTCCTCGCAGAGAAGCTCCCGGGTCTCACCGTCAAATTCCGCAGTGTAATAGGTGTCCTTCTTAGAGGTATCGGTGATAAAAATGTAATAGACCATGCCCTCGTTCTCAAGACCTGCGCCGTCACCATACTGCGCTAATTCCTGATAGTTGGGCAGATTCAGGAAATTATAGGGCGCATAATTGGTAACGGAGAGGATGCCCCCATCGTTCTCCAAATAATATCCCTCATACTGACCGCTGAGCTTCTGTGCGCCGCCTGTACAGCCGCAAAGGAGCAACACCAAAACGAGCATCAAACAAGTCAATTTTTTCATAAAGCATACACCCTTTCGTAGTTTGGTCATTTTTATTTTAACACATTCAGGCAGGGATTGCAATACGCATCTATGTAGGGACTGGCGCCCTCTGATGATCCTTATAAACAGGAAAAGACTACCCGAAAACGGGCAGCCTTTTCTTTGGCGGAGAGTTAGGGATTCGAACCCTAGGTTCCTTGCGGAACACAGCATTTCGAGTGCTGCACCATCGACCACTCGGACAACTCTCCTTATAAAACATAGGCATTATAACAGCCAAATAAGAAAAAATCAAGGTTTTTTCGCAAGCTGAATCACATCGCCCATTTTTTCCATTATATATTCATAATTTCCCCGCTTATGGGGCACGAAGCACCCGGAGCAGTCCTTGATGCCGCCCTCTGTGTAGGTAAAGTTACCGCCGCATTTGTCCCCTAAGGCGTAGAGCGGGCAGTAGCAGAAAAGGCAGTTAAAATTCTCTGTATTCTCACACTTATGGCACGGAAAATATTCGCATTTTTCATTTTGGAAAAACTTATAATGTTCCATTCTGCACTCCTTCAAACTCCGTCCAAGGATATTCCTTTGGGGGATCAGCCGTAAACACCATCTTTTCGCCGCTGTAGGGATGGGTAAAACCCAGCATCCCCGACCAAAGGGCGATCTCGCAATCGTCTTCATTGAGACTGTATTTCCGGTCACCGACTAAGGGTAAGCTCCGGGAAGAAAACTGGGCCCGGATCTGGTGGGTGCGACCGGTAATAAGCCGGATCCGCACCTTTGCCATATTTTCCGTCTTTGCTACGGTCTTATAGGTAAGAATTGCCTCCTGCACACCCTTTGCCGGCTCTGTAACCACATAGGTCTTTTTCTCCTGCTTGTTGCGAAGGAGCAGGTCCACAAGCCGGTCTTCGTCCTTTTGCGGGATACCGTGGACAACCGCCATATACTCCTTTTGGAAGCTGTCCTCACGGATCTGTCGGGAAAGTTCGGATGCAGCACGGGCATTTCTCGCCAGCACCATAAGACCGGAGACTACCCGGTCCAAGCGGTGGACGGTACGGATATTCTCCGTTCCCAAAGTCTGCCGCAAGCGTTCCGGCATACCACCCGGCTCGTCGGTGGAAAGCACGCGAGGCGGCTTGATGGCAACCACAATATCTCTGTCCTGATATAGAATCTCCATAGTCCCCTCCTGCTGTTTTCCTTATGATAGCAAAAAGGCTCCCTTGTGTAAAGGGAGCTGTCAGCGAAGCTGACTGAGGGATTGACAACCCCTCCGCCCCTGTGGGACACCTCCCCTTACACAGGGGAGGCTTTGGCGGCACTTTTTGTGCCGCCTTTTATTATTTCGTTTCCTCTTTGACGATTTTCTGCATTTCTTCCCACTTGCTTTCCATATCGGAAACAAGTTTAAACTGGGTGCGGGCGCGGTCTAAGTTGTGACCCTCCCGGTGGATGGAGAAATAATTGTCGCCATCTAAGTAGTCCGTCAGGAAGCGAACACCGCATTCCATCGTCATAGTCTTCGCACCCAAGGGCATATACTGGAGTTCCTTTTGGGTAAGTCCCGGACAAGCTTTTATATAGCCCCGGGTAAAGACCCGGAAAAGATTCAAATCCATTTCTACCTTGGAGAGATCCTTTTCATCCTCCGCAGCAGTCGCCGCGCCGAAACGGATGGCTTCGCCGTAGTCATAAAGACTGGAGCCAGGCATTACCGTATCCAAATCGATGACACAGAGGGCTTTCCGGGTCTCGGCATCGAGGAGAACATTATTGAGCTTGGTGTCATTATGGGTCACCCGCAGAGGAAGTACACCCGCTGTCAAGGCGTTATACAAGGTCGCCATTTCCTTTTCTCGAGCAAGGACAAAGCCGATCTCCGGCTGTACCTCCGCCGCCCGGTGCATAGGATCCCGGGCTAAGGTCTCGCAGAAAATGCGGTAACGGTCAGGGGTATTGTGGAAATTGGGAATGGTCTCGTGGAGCTTTTCTGCAGGAAAATTGGAAAGCATCTGCTGGAATGTACCAAAACCAATGGCGCTTTGGTAGAAATCCTCATCCGTTTCCGGGGTCTGCAGACAGATGGAATTTTCCGTAAACTCATTGACCCGCCAGTAGGTCGCCTGTGCGTAGACATAGCTCTCTCCGCTTTTTGCTTTCACTAATGTCAAAACACTCCGCGGATCTGTTGCTTTCTTCCGCAAAAATTCCGTAACCGCAGTAATATTCTCCATCAGCGCCGCCACATTCTTGAAGGTATTGTGATTGATGCGCTGGAGGATGTAGCGACGACCGCTGGTAGTTGTGGTCAAATAGGTATTGTTGATATGTCCGCTGCCGTAAGGCTCACAGGAAACCGGCTCACCATCCAGTTGGAAACACCGCAGGATGCCAAAAAGCTTTTCATTCATAGGTTTAAACCTTTGCCATTATTTTCAGTTCCTGCGCCAGATCCGTCTGCTCCCAAGGCTGATCGTCTACACCGAAGTGGCCCTCCAGTGCAGTCTTGCCGTAGATGGGATTGCGCAGCTGCAGCTTGCGGATGATGCCAGCCGGGGTCATATCGCAGGTTTTTCGCAGAAGAGCAGTCATTTCCTCATCGGGGATCTTGCCGGTGCCGTAGCTGTCCACCCGAAGAGACACAGGCTCTGCCACGCCGATGGCATAGGCCAGCTGCACCTGCACCTGAGAGGCAAGTCCCGCAGCAACCAGGTTCTTTGCCATATAACGGGCCATATAGGCCGCACTTCTGTCCACCTTGGTGGGGTCTTTTCCGGAGAATGCGCCACCGCCGTGGGAAAAATAACCGCCGTAGGTGTCAACGATGATCTTACGGCCGGTAAGACCGGTATCGCCGTTGGGGCCGCCGATAACGAAATTGCCGGTGGGGTTAATGTGAATATTGGCAACACTCTCCATAGAGAAGCCGTACTTTACAAGAACTGGCGCAATGATTTCACTCTTGATGTAGGCCCGCAGCTCCTCAAGGGAAATTTCCGCGCTGTGCATTACGGATACGACCACAGTGTCAATGCCCAGCACATTGCCCTTTTCGTCAAACTCTACACTCACTTGGGTCTTGCCGTCGGGGCGGATAAAATCTACCTCATTCTTGGCTTCCGTCAGGCGGTTAGAGAGCGCTCTGGACAGCGCGATGGGCAGGGGCATCAGTTCGGGGGTCTGGGTGCAGGCGCCACCGAACATCATACCCTGATCACCTGCGCCGCCAACGCTGTCATTGGTGCCCAGCGCAATGTCGGCAGACTGGGTGTGGATCTTGCAGAGGATCTCAACGCTATCGGCACAGAAGCCCTCACCCTCCCGGGTATAGCCGATCTTGCGGATGACCTCCCGGGCAACGGCAGCATAGTCCACCTGTGCCTTTGTAGTAATCTCACCGCAGATGAGGCAGAAATCGGTGGTAACCATAGTCTCACAGGCCACGCGGGAACCGGGGTCTTGCTCTAAGCAAGCATCCAAGATAGCATCGGAGATGCTGTCTGCCACTTTATCGGGGTGACCGCAAGTCACACATTCGGATGTAAAAAGTCTTTTTTCCATAATTCTGTTCCTTTCGACAAATAAAAATACGCACACCGAAGATCCGATGTACGCACTATATCGAATCCTCATCTTTCGTTGCCGTCGGATTTGGCACCACACTTTCGTAGGTTGCCGGGTTTCATCGGGCCGATCCCTCCACCACTCTTGATAAGGCTGTATGCATTTTTCTCGGGTATCTTATCATATTTTCCCGATTTGTCAAGCCTTTTGTTCACAATCTCTTATAGACTTTTGGAGAAAAAGCTGATATAGTAAGAAAAGTATCAAAGGAGATGATCTTTTTGAAGAAATTACGGCAAAAATTTGAGCGGTTCTGCTACCGTCATCAAAACATTGGTATTCCCAATTTAATGCTCTATGTAGTCATCGGCAACGCCATCGTCTATCTGATGAGCGAGTTTGCAAACAATGACATTCTGCTCCTTACCCTTTGCTTTGACAGGGGACTTATCCTGAAAGGAGAGGTCTGGCGCCTTTTCACCTGCGTATTTACCACCGTTTTTGGCTACGGCAATATTCTCTTTGTTGTCGTTGGTCTTTTCTGCTATTACACCTTAGGCAGAGCCATCGAAAACCGCTGGGGCACATTCCGGTTTAACCTTTTTTATTTCTCCGGACTTGTGATGATGGAAGCCTTTGTGATGATCTTCGGCAGCTTTTTTAACCTTGCTCCCTATTCCTTTTATGATATGGGCAGCTATTTGAATCTGAGTCTGTTTATCGCCTACGCAACGCTTTACCCCGACACTCAGTTTTTGATCTTCTTTATTATTCCGGTCAAGGCTTGGATCTTTGCGCTGTTTGATCTGGCACTTACTTTCTTGGATGTGCTGAGTATGCCTGCCTATCTCTTCCCTCTAAACCTGTTCCCGCTGGTAGCACTATGTAACTATTTCCTGTTCTTTGGCAAGGATGTACTCAATCTCGTTCCCATCTCTTGGCAGGCAAATGCCCGGCGGCTGTTCCGGGGTAAAAAAGCCAAAAAGGGCGGCGCGAAGGTCATCCCCTTCCCCACCGCCGGTTCTTATGAAGCGACTACCGCTACAGTCAAAGCCCCCTACACCCACAAATGTACCGTCTGTGGCCGGACTGATGTTTCCGATCCCGATTTGGAATTCCGGTACTGCTCCCGTTGCAGCGGTTTCCATTGCTACTGCGAGGACCATATCAACAATCATACCCATATAGAATCGTAGAAGCCCATAATTCTGCATTCCGCATTCAAAAACGCCACCCGGGACTCGGGTGGCGTTTTTCTTAGTTCTTAATAGGATGGTGGAAATCGGGGGTATTGTCGGTAATGGGCAGGAAGGTGTAGCCGTTATCCAGCGCCCAAACGATAAACTGCTCAATGACCTGCATAGAGCTTTTCTGAATATCGTGCATCAGCACCATACTCTCGCTGCGCTTTGCAACGCCCTCAATGGTAGCTTCCAAAACACGCTCCGGCGTTGCTTTTTCTGCGTCCTCGGAGTTCACATTCCAGTCAAAGTAGCGGTAACCCATTTCCTGCACCGTCTTTGTAAGTCTCGTCATAATGCCCTTGTTGAAATTCTTACTGACACGGTTGCTGCTGCCGCCGGGGAAGCGCATAATCGTGGGATGGAAGCCGACTTGGTCGCAAACCTTCTGACTAATTGCCGCCAGATCTGTCAAAAACGCTTCGTCATTGGCATAAATCTTGCTATAGGTATGCTCATTAGCGTGGAGACCGATCGAGTGTCCCTCCGCATCTATCCGCTTCAGAATGGATAGATTCCCTTCGCCTACAACAAAGAAGGTGGCCTTTACATTATACTTCTTGAGCGTATCCAAAAGGCCGGGTGTATAGTGGCCGGGGCCGTCGTCAAAGGTCAGGTAAATAAACTTGCCATTGCCGTTTACTTTCTTGACCTCTACTGTACGGGTAGCGCTTGCTTCGTTGCCGTAGCTGTCCTTTACACGATAGGTGAGCGTATAGGTGCCGGCTTTTTTTACATTCACCGAGCCGGAAATCTCTACCTTATCCGTCAAATCGATTGCGCCATTGTCGATGGCCTTATAGCCCGGTTCCCGGTAGGCTTGCCCGGTGTAGACCGTCACCTTGCTGTTGCCTGTCAAGGTAATGACCGGAGGAACAGTATCCTCATAGCGCAGTATTCGCTCCAAAGTAGCTGTATTGCCGGCAGTATCCGTGCCCGTATAGGTAACTTTTCCGTTTTCCTCAGTACGGGTAACACGATCGGTTATATCGCCCTCTGCTGCATCGATGGCCGTAAAGCCTGCCTCCTCGTAGGGAACGCCGGGCAGTGTCACCACATCTGTGCCGCCTATGAGAGTAATAACCGGTGCGGTGGTATCCCGAACGATGACCGTATAGGTTTTTTCCGCAGTCAGATCCCGGTGCTTTGCGGTATAAGTCACGGTATAAGTTCCAGGCACTTTGGGGTCAACTTCGCCTGTTCGGGCAACTTTTACCGCCCTTTTCTCTAACAGCAAAAAGCCGCTCCAGCCATAAGCCTCTCCCTCCGGGAGCAGGTCAATGCCCGCTTCCAAATAGATCGTGTCTCCATCCGCTACATTCAGCTCCAGCACATAAGCTTTGTAGAGTGTCCATCCCATCATACCAAAGCCAACCGCCGCAAGCAGGATCGCCGTAACAATAAGAATAATTAAGGTTTTTCTTTGCATTTTAAATCATCTCTTTTTTCTGTATAAACACATTTGGTAGGTAACGCCGTTTTCTTCTCCCTCGGAGAGGACTTTTTCCATTTCCCAGTCCGGCATTTCGTCTAAATTAGGAAAGTAAGTATCTGAGGTTGGGCAGGCGGACAGCTTCGTCACATAAGCCCTTTCGCAGTAAGGCAGCATCTGCCGATAAATACTGCCGCCACCGATGACGAACACCCGGTCGTCTGCCGCTGTTTCTTTGATTGCTTCCTCCGGACTGTGACATACGGTAAAGCCGGGAATGTCCATCTCCTGCCGGGTCAGTACAATATTCTTTCTGCCGGGCAGAGGCTTTTGCCCCGGAAAATCCGCCACTGTCTTGCGCCCGGCGATCACAGCCGCGCCCCGGGTCGTCTCCCGGAAGAATTTCCGATCAGCAGACAGCGCTACCGGCTGCGTACCGTCACAGCCGATGCCCCAGTCCGCGTAAACTGCTACAATTAGATCCATAATTTTACCTCATCCACCGCTTGCGCGGTCCCCCTTCCCCAAAGGGGAAGGTTTATCAAATTGCCATAGGAATTTCAAACTCGAAGGGGTGGAACTGATAATCTTCCACCGTGAAGCTGTTTTTGGTAAAGCTGTAAAAATCCGTAACAGAAGGATCTAACGTTACCTTGGGAGCAGCAAAGCCCTCCCGCTCCAGCATCGCTTTTACTGCCGGGATATGCCGGTCGTAAATATGGCAGTCTGCAATGACGTGGACAAGCTCTCCCGCTTGCAGTCCGGAGACCTGCGCCATCATCATAAGGAGCATGGCATACTGGCACACATTCCAGTTATTTGCCGTCAGCATATCCTGAGACCGCTGATTAAGGATACCATTTAAGGTATTGCCGGTGACGTTAAAGGTCATCGAATAAGCACAGGGATAGAGGTTCATCTCGTGCAAGTCCTCAAAATTATAGATATTCGTAAGGATGCGCCGAGATGCCGGATTGTGCTTTAAATCATAAAGCACCCGATCTACCTGATCAAACTCGCCCTCTTTATACTTATGCTTGATACCAAGCTGATAGCCATAGGCCTTGCCGATGGTGCCATCCTCCCCTGCCCACTCGTCCCATACGTGGCTGCCGAGGTCGCAGATGCGGTTGGATTTTTTCTGCCAAATCCAAAGCAGTTCGTCCAGAGCAGATTTCCAATAGGTACGGCGGAGCGTCATCAGGGGAAATTCTTCCTGTAGGTTATAGCGGTTTACCACGCCGAATTTCTTTACCGTATGGGCGGGCGTGCCGTCTGCCCAACGGGGGCGTACCTCTAACTCCGTATCGTAAAAGCCGTTTTCTAAAATATCCAAACAGGTCTTTCTGTACAGTTCGTCTGCTATGCTCATAATTTCCCTCCGTACAACTCAAAATAAACTTGGCGATTTTATATGTAAGCTGTAAAAATC
Organism: Faecousia sp.; assembly: GCA_045531015.1. Taxonomy (GTDB): domain Bacteria; phylum Bacillota; class Clostridia; order Oscillospirales; family Oscillospiraceae; genus Faecousia. The sequence goes on along the minus strand of JAZSDE010000100.1, from coordinate 10,650 downwards.
TGCTAAATTGCCTATGGCTACTGCTTTTGCACCACGGTCGCACAGCTCCATTTGGGCCGCAGTTCCGTCTTGGAAGCAAAAAACAGGCGACCAACCTTTTTGTAAATTCTTCTCCGTGCCGCTCCAAGTGCCACCGGTTTTCAGTCTGCACTGGGCAACGAATACACCGAATGTGGGAATCGCGTGTATGACCCGATTTCGGCTAATAGCCCGTGCCGCTGAAAAGTCAAAATCATATCCATCCTCGGAAAGATAGAGGATGTTTTTCTCCAGGGGCTGGGATAGCAATTTGTCTGCCACCACGCTGATGACCTTGCCGCCATTTGCAAGACAGCTATCCTGGGCTTCCCGGTCAGCACCCCGGGCATTGCCGGAGATCAAGGTATGACCCTGCAGTGCCGCCTGTCGGCCTACCTCCCGGGCAAACTCTCGGTTTTTCTCCCATAAATCCCGGCTTCCCACAAGGGAAACCGCCGGTGTATCCAAAAGGGTCACATCCCCCCGAAACCAAAGGTTCGGTGCTTCCAATCCCAAGCGGCTGCGGAGCGTTTGGGGATAGTCGCTGCTAATCCGGGTTAAGGGGAAGCAGCCCCCCTTTGCCCCTTGCTTCAGATAATGCATCATTAGCTCCCGATCCTCCAAAAGGCAGACAATACGCGCCGCCATTTCCCGATTGTAGCCCAAATTCAGCAAGTCTTTTTCGGTCAATTCCCTGTCCGGAATATCCACTTCCATATGAGAAGCATTCACAGAAAGATCCCGGAACTGCGCCACAGTCAGCGGTTTTCTTTTCGGGTCTCCCAGCTGACAGGTCAGCAACAGAAACCCCTCCTCCCGGGCGTTCAACGAAATCTCCTCTTAGGCGGCACCGGGGCTTTGATTTCTTCCTCCGTCAGTACACCGTCATCAGACAGCACCATAGGCTTTACTGTGTAATTACTGAATTTTGCAATTTCATCCAACTTGGCCTTTTCCGGGAAATTGCCAATGATCGACCAGGCAACGCCCTTTTTCTTGGCGCGGCCTGTTCTGCCGATGCGGTGAACGTAGTACTCGTTCTCCTCGGGCACATCGAAATTGACAACGCACTCCACATCATCCACATCAATTCCCCGGGAAGCCACGTCCGTAGCAATCAAAATGGACAGCTTTCCGTCCCGGAAAGAGAGCATAGTCTTTTCCCGCTGGCTTTGGCGGATGTCGCCGTGGATACAGTCGCAATCCGCGCCTGCCCGGCGAAAATCGTCGGAAAGCCGTTGGCACATATGCTTGGTATTGCAGAAAATAATCACCCGCTCATAGCCCTGCGAACGAATGAGCCGCAGGGTGGTCTCTGCCTTTTGAAGGGGAGAAACCGTGATGCTATACTGAGCGATGTCAGGCCGATCCTCTTTTTTCGGCTCCACGGTGATCTCCACTTCATCGCGCTGATACATCCAAGAGACCGTCATAACCTCTTGGGAAATGGTAGCGGAAAACAGGCCTAAATTCTTGCGGTTTTTCACCTTTTCAATGATCTTTGTCACATCCTTGAAAAAGCCCATATCCAGCATCCGGTCTGCCTCATCGAGCACCACAGTCTGAATTTTATCCAGGCGGATATTTTTCCGGTCATAGTGATCCATCAGTCTGCCGGGAGTAGCCACCACGATCTGGGGTTTCTTTTCCAGCTGCTTTGCCTGCCCCACAATGCCGGCACCGCCATAGAGCACTGCCACACGGATGCCCTTGTAGTATGTGAGCAGTCCTCGCAGCTCATCGCCGATCTGGATGGCCAGCTCCCGGGTAGGTGCTAAGATAAGGCCTTGCACCTCTGCATTTTCCGGGTCAATGTGCTCGATCATAGGAATACCAAAGGCAAAGGTCTTTCCCGTACCGGTGGGTGCCTTGGCGATCACATCCCTCCACTCCAAAAAAGCCGGAATAGCCAGCTGCTGGATCGTGGTGGGATAGCCGTAGCCCTTTTTCTCCAGGGCTTTCAGCATAGCCTCGCTAAGGCCTAAATCCCGAAATAAAATATTTTTCTCTTCCATTTCGTCATCCTCATTATGCGATAGTCGTATTTTGTCTATTTTATCATTCTTCCCCCAATTTTGCAATAACCGATTCGTTTTATATTTGGTAAAAAAATAGTTAGGTTTCCGGGGTAAACGATGGACAAACGGCGGAAACTATGATATATTTAGACTAACATATTATGCGCATATGCAAGGAGGTCTCCCTATGGGCAAACTGATCGTAATCGAAGGCACCGACGGCTCCGGAAAATCCACCCAATTTTCCCGAATGAAGGAACGGCTGTCTTCCGATGGTGTTGCTTTCCGCAATATCGTATTCCCCCGCTATAAGGAGGAAAGCTCTGCCCTGATCCGGATGTACTTAGGCGGCCAGTTTGGCAGTAATCCCTCCGATGTCAATGCCTATGCCGCATCCTCCTTTTATGCAGTAGACCGCTTTGCCTCCTATAAGATGGATTGGGGTCAGTGGTACGAAAACGGCGGCGTGGTGCTCTCTGACCGGTACACCACCTCCAATGCCGTCCACCAGACCTCTAAAGAAGCGCCGGAGGATCGCGAAAAATTCCTCCACTGGCTCTACGATTTTGAATACAATAAGTTAGGTCTCCCCCGCCCTGACTTAACCATTTACTTAGATGTACCTACTGACTTTACAGAAAAGCTGCTCCGCAGCCGGGAAGCAGATACCAACACCAAGGCAGATATCCACGAAAAGGATATGGCGTATCTCGCCACCTGCAGGGAAATGGGTCGTGCCGCCGCCAATTACTACGGCTGGCAGATCATCTCCTGCGTAAAAGACGGGAAAATGCGTTCCATTGAAGATATTCACGAAGAAATCTACGCGCTGGTTAAAGCGTGTCTGGAGGGTTAAACTATGGTATATATGTTCCTTGGCACCGGCTTTGAGGAAACGGAAGCCATTGCTCCTTTGGATTTCATGCGCCGCGCCGGCATTGAAGTAAAAACCGTAGGCCTGAACGGCAAAACCATCTACGGCGGTCATAGTATCGGCGTGCAGGCCGATATTCTCCCCGAGGAAGTCGACCTTTCTGCTGTGGAAATGATCGTCCTGCCCGGCGGTCTTGGGGGCGTTGCCTCTATCCGCGCAAGCGCTTGGGCAATGGATGCGCTGCGGAGTGCCTATGAAAACGGAAAGTTTATCGCTGCCATCTGCGCAGCACCCACCGTTCTTGCGCAGCTTGGCATTACCGACGGCAAGCACGCCACCTGTTATCCCGGCTGTGAAGAAAATATGGGCAGCGCTAAGATAGAAAATGCCGCCAGTATCCAGGACGGCAAAATCATAACCGGCACCTCTGCCGGCTCTGCCACCGCCTTTGGTCTCTCCCTCATCCGTGCCCTTCGGGGCGAGACGGCAGCAAATACTGTGGCGGAGCAAATCGTGATCCGCACTCAGGAGGTAACCTATGGATAACGAAAATAAGAAAGAACTGCCTCTGGAAGATACTCTGCCGGAGGAGGACACCTCTTTTCAGGACGCCCTGAACGCACTGCGGGCCTATACCGCGCCGGAAGAGCCGGAAGCTCCTGCAGAGGAACCCGCTCCCGAAGAACCAAACCCAGAAGAACCCGAGTCGGAGCCCGCACCGGAAGCAGATCCCGATCTGGTGGAAAATTCGGAATTTCAGGCCGCGCTGGATGCGCTCAAGGCCTTTTCCGCCCGCTATGAGCCGGAAAAAGAGGATGTAACCGAACCGGAAACCCCCAAAGAGGAAGCTCTGACCGCTGATACAGAGGAAACACAAATGCAAGTAACAGAAGATACCGTCCCCTTTACCGCCCCGATGGTTCCTTCTTCCGAGGATATGGGAGCTACCCAGAAGTTCACCACCGTGGATGAAGCGCAAAATATGGCGGATAATACCACCCCCAAGAGAAAACGCCGCAAACCGCCCGTCCGTAAGGGTCGCCCTGAGCCAAAAAAGGGTTACGGTCTTTTCGGTCTGCCCCACATTGCTGCCACCCTCATTTGGCTAATGCTCATTGTGACCATTGGTATTTCTTTTGGCCGGGTACTGTGGGTCTGCGCCGCAGACCTGCTGGCCTTTGGCAAGCCTGATGAGGCGATCACCGTCACCATTGACAAAAACGATAATATTAATGCCATTGCAAATAAACTGCAAAAGGCTGGCCTTATCCGCTATCCCAAGCTTTTTGTTTTCTTCGCTGAGCTCACCGGCAAGGGTGAAAAAGTCCTGCCGGACACCTACACCCTTAACTCTATGTACGATTACAACGCGCTGCTGAAAATGATGTCTTACAAGCAGGTGAGTACCGATGTTGTGGATGTAGTGATCCCCGAGGGCTACAACTGTGCCCAGATCTTTAAGCTCTTGGAAGAAAAGGGTGTCTGCTCTCAGGCGAAATTAGAAGAGTGGGCCGCCAATGGTGAGCTGCGGGAATACTGGTTCTTGGAGGGTGTGCCCAGAGGCACCAAGTACTGCTTGGAGGGCTATCTGTACCCGGATACCTATAAGTTCTACAAGGATGCGGAGCCCCAGTACGTGCTGCAAAAGCTTCTCAACGCCTTCGATTCCCGTTTCACTGACAAGATGTACGAGGATTTTCTGAAGATGCAGGAGACCTACGCCCAAAGACTTCGCAGCAGCGGTCTTTCCAGCAGCTATATCGAAGCCAACAAACTGACATTCCACAAGCTCATTACTCTTGCTTCTATGGTAGAAGAGGAGACCACTAACGCCGCAGAGGGCTACGAAATTGCCTCCGTATTTTATAACCGTCTGACAAAGCCCGGCTCTTACCCTACGCTGGACAGTGACCCCACCGTTTATTATGCTATGGGCGTTTACTATGACCGTCAGCAGCTTAGCAAGGAAGATCTGAAATTCAACAGCCCCTATAACACCTATGTGTCCCGGGGTCTGCCTCCCGGACCCATCACAAACCCCGGCCCTTACAGCATCTATGCCGCGCTGTACCCCAACAATACCGCTTATCATTTCTTTGTATTTGATAAATCCATCAACGGGCACCGCTTTTCCAAGACCTTACAGGAGCACAACGACTGGATCGCACAGATTGGAGCTGCCCAATGAAAAAGTTAGAGCTTCTGTCCCCCGCCGGGGATATGGAACGGCTGAAAATGGCCGTTGCCTACGGCGCGGACGCGGTGTATTTAGCCGGTACTGCCTTTGGTATGCGCTCTTTTGCGGGGAATTTCACGCCGGAGGAACTGCCTGTGGCCGTAAAATACGCCCACGACCGAGGCGTAAAAGTCCACGTGACTGTCAATACGATGCCCCGTAACGATGAAATCCGCCAGCTTCCTGCATATCTTGAAAGTTTGCAGGATGCGGGCGTAGATGCCCTCATCGTTGCAGATATGGGTGCTTTCACCCTGGCAGGCAAGTATGCCCCCAAATGCGCCCGGCATATTTCCACCCAGCAGTCCATCGCCAACTACGAATGTGCCCAGGCCTGGTATGATTTGGGCGCAAGCCGGGTGGTGCTTGCCCGTGAGCTGAACCTGAAAGAAATCACCGAAATTCGCCAAAAGGTCTCCCCCGAATTGGAAATTGAGACCTTTGGCCACGGTGCCATGTGCGTCAGCTATTCCGGCAGATGTTTGCTCAGTAACTATATGACCGGGCGGGATTCTAACCGGGGCGCCTGCGCCCAGCCCTGCCGCTATCAGTATGCGCTGATGGAGGAAAAGCGTCCCGGGGAATATTTCCCCGTTTATGAGGACGAAAAGGGCACATATATCCTCAATTCCAAGGATATGTGTACCATCGACCATTTAAAGGAACTGACCGATGCTGGCATCGACTGCATTAAGATCGAAGGGCGGGCAAAATCCGCCTATTATGCCGCCATCATTACCGGCGCTTACCGGCACTGCATCGACGATCTGGCTGCCGGACGGGAGATCGATCCGGTATGGCGGGATGAGGTGGACCACGTTTCCCACCGCATCTATTCCACCGGCTTCTACTTCGGCCAGCCGGGACAGTACACGGAAAATTCCCGGTACATCCGTCAGTGGCAGGTTTGCGCCATTGTGGAAAGCTGCGACGAAAAGGGTCTCGCCCTGTGCAGTCTGCGAAATAAGTTCGCAACAGGTGATGAATTAGAAGTCGTAGGTCCTGATCTGCGTCCATTCGCCCTAACTGTCCCCGAAATGCAAGACACGGACGGCAACGTGCTCACCGAGCCCCGGACACCCCAAATGCCCTTTTACATCCAGCTCCCCAAACCCGTCCCCCCGCTGACCATCCTCCGCCACAGCGTAGAACTCTCCGCTAAATAAAAACATTGACCCGGTAGACGAAAAGTCTACCGGGTCTTATTGTAGGGCGGGGGCTTGCTCCCGCCGCTAACCTTCCCAAAAGCGCAATGTTACTTAGTTAAGAAAGTCCTGTCATTCTGAGCGAAGACGAAGGACCGCTCGGATGACAACCGTAAAGTAATGACATTGCCTCAAAGGGGAAGGTTTGATTCCATTTATTTGGGTGCTTTGATTTTAGCTGACAACTGGTCGTAAATGCTCTTTGTTTCCGCTGCGTCAGCACCAACGATCACAAGCACCTCTTCTCCCTTTCGGAGCACAACACAGCCTTCGCCATTTGTGTAGGCATAAAGGGTATATCTGCCAAATTCCTTGTTTTGGAACACACCGGTGCTCAGCCGCGGCGAGCCAAAACCCATTTCCCGTTGTCCAATATCTGCTCTTTCCCGATATTCTACACTGTCCACTTCATCATACCGAATGGTCAGTGTCTCAGAGAAGCTGGCACCAACAGTAAAGCTCTCTGCGCCAAAATTTACATTCACATCACCCACGACCATCACAACTACAACAAATACAAGGATCATAGGCACACAGATAGCGCTAATCCAAAGGGCAACCTTATCCGACTTCTTATCAAAGACCGGCTCGTATTCGATCCCCTCGGCCTGATGCTTTTTGTACAGGCGGTAGGAATAGACCGTAGGCGCAATAACACTCACCGCGATCACCGCAATCATCACACCAATTGTAAATTCCATATCCAAGAAAGCGGAGAGAATCAGCATAATACCGCCCGCCACCCAAATGCGGCCGCCCAAGCGGTGGGTCTTTTGCCAGTTTTCATCGTTGCCTACGGTCCAACGAAGCTTAATGCCCATAGTGCGGTTTCTTGTAGTTTTCGGCAGATAATTGCCCATAAAAAGTAACATTGCGCCAATCAGGATAGGCATAACCGTAAATACATTGAACTCCTTCTCCAGCGCAACACTGTACATTGCAGCGCTGATGACAACGGAAAGAACCGGCATCATCCAGAAGATAATGGCTACGATCTTCTTATTATGCTGGGTGTTTTTCTTATCCAAGGTCATGCCCAGCATGCACAGCCAGTGAACCGCCAAGAAGATCAGCGGCATACCGAATACCATAAAGCCCTTGGGCGCCATACCATCGGCAACACCGTCGCCACCCCAGTGGCTGACCATCGACTGCGGCAGCTGATTCCAGAAGATCAGGCCGAACACTATGGGCAGCAGCGTAACAATAGACGAAAAAACCGCCAGTTTTTTATTGTTTTTGATCATTTCATTCCTCTCCTTTCAAATCACGAACCCAGAGCAGTATTTCTTCCAACACGGAAGCATTCAGCTCATAATAGATAAATTTTCCCTCCCGGGTGTCCCGGACTAAGTCTGCATCCTTCAGCACCGACAAGTGCCGGGAGATGGATGCATCCGTTACATCGAAATGTTCCGAAATTTCGCCTGCCGACAGCCTGCCGCCTTTTAAGAGATTTAATATCTCCCGGCGGATGGGGTCAGACAGTGCCTTTAGTGTATGTTGTAAACCCACGGTGATTACCTCCTTTAATTAACGTTTAACCTAATTGTTAATTGTATTATAAAGGAAAGACCCTCCTTTGTCAAGAGGGTCTTTCAAAATATTTTTAGTTTTTGAGACTTTGTAGCGGTGCGGGGATGCGGCCGCCGCGGGCAATGAAATCGGATGCAGACTCCGGATGCACCGGCATTACGGGCGCAGTACCCAGTAAGCCGCCCATTTCCACCCGATCGCCCACCCTCTTGCCGGGAGCAGGAATGATACGCACCGCGGTGGTCTTGCTGTTGACCATACCGATAGCCGCTTCGTCGGCAATGATGGCAGAAATTGTAGCCGCATCCGTATCGCCGGGTACAGCGATCATATCGAGACCCACGGAGCAAACGCAGGTCATTGCTTCCAGCTTGGAAAGGGTCAGCACGCCCGCTTCTGCCGCCGCAATCATACCCTCGTCCTCAGATACGGGAATAAATGCGCCGGAAAGACCACCCACGTGGTTGGAAGCCATCACACCGCCCTTTTTCACCGCGTCGTTGAGCAGTGCCAAAGCCGCAGTCGTGCCGTGGGTACCGCAGACCTCAAGGCCCATTTCCTCCAAGATCCGGGCAACGCTATCTCCCACCGCAGGGGTGGGCGCAAGGCTCAGATCCACAATGCCGAAGGGCACGCCCAACCGCTTGGAGGCTTCCACACCTACGATCTGTCCCATTCGGGTGATCCGGAAAGCGGTTTTTTTAATAGTCTCCGCCACCTCGTCAAAGGGACGGCCCTTGACGCTTTGCAACGCGTGATACACAACGCCCGGGCCGGAAACACCAACGTTTAGCACTGTCTCCGGCTCACCCACGCCGTGGAATGCGCCCGCCATAAAGGGGTTATCCTCCACCGCATTGGCAAAAACCACTAACTTTGCGCAGCCAAGGCCGTCATCATCCTTTGTAAGCTGCGCAGTCTTCTTAATAACTTGACCCATTTTGGCCACCGCATCCATATTGATACCGGCCTTGGTAGAGCCAACGTTTACGCTGGCGCAGACCCGCTTGGTCATAGCCAACGCCTCCGGGATAGAATCCATTAAAACGAGATCGCCCTTTGTTGCGCCCTTTTGCACCAGCGCAGAAAAACCGCCGATGAAATTGACGCCACAAGTGTCTGCCGCCCGATCCATAGCAAGAGCCAGCGGCACATAGGAGTCTGTATTGCAGGAATTGCCTACGATAGCCATCGGGGTTACGGAAATGCGCTTATTAACGATAGGAATGCCGAACTCCCACTCGATCTCCTCGCCCACTTTTACCAGGTTTTCCGCCCGGCGGACGATCTTTTCATAGACTCGATCTGCACATACATTCACATCCTCGTGGGCGCAGTCCAAAAGAGAAATGCCCATCGTGATGGTGCGGATGTCCAAGTGCCGCTTATCGATCATATCTTGGGTAATTAGAATATCCTTTAGTGTCAGCATATTTTACCTCACACGCGGTGCATAGCCTTAAAGATATCTGCCCGTTGCAGGCGGATAGAAAGGCCCATTTCCTTACCCTTTTCCTCGGTCACCTTTGCCAGCTCTGCAAGAGACACGGTGGCTTTTTCCGTATCTACCACCATCATCATCGTAAAATAGCCCTCCATAACGGTTTGACTGATGTCCAAAACATTTACACCAAACTCCGCCAAATGGGTGCAGACTTCCGCAATAATACCTACACGGTCTTCACCGACCACAGTTACAACTGCTTTCATTATTTACACCTCACAGCTCATAGTCCGCGCAGACGCGGCCATCTAATAAATGAAAGAAATGATTTTTTGCCTCTAAATGGAGCGGATGGTCTTTATAATTTGCAAGATCCTCCCGGCTTTCAAATTCCGAGTACAGTGCATAATCCATCCCATTAAAGGCTCTGCGGATCTCCATATGGGTAAGGCCGGGGATTTTGCCAACCAATGGCTCCAAAACGGATGCGACAATCTTTACCGCCTCGTCCTTATCCACATTCTCTTTAAATGTATAAAGTACAATATGCTTAACCATCATTTCCTCCTTATTACTTATAAGCAAAAAGGGGCATTACTTTCGTAATGCCCCCGTAAGTTATTCGGCTTCCTCAGCAGTCTCTTCGACCACTTCTTCTGCAGGCTCCTCAGCCACCAGCAGAGCGCGGATAGACAGGGAGATGCGCTTGTTCTCAGCGTCAACATCGGTGATCTTGACCTGAACTTCCTGCCCCTCAGACAGCACGTCCTCGGGCTTGCCGATGCGCTTGTCAGCGATCTGGGAAATGTGGATCAGGCCGTCAACACCGGGGATGATCTCAGCAAATGCGCCGAAGGTCATCAGCTTAACGATCTTTGCATCCACCACGTCACCCACGTTGTAGTTCATCATAAACTGATTCCAGGGGTTCATCTCAGCGGTCTTGTAGCCCAAGGAAATCTTGCGCTTCTCGGGATCGAAGGAGATGACGTAAACGTCGATCTCATCGCCAACCTTAACAACCTCAGCGGGGTTCTTGATGCGGTTCCAGCTCAACTCGGAAACGTGAACCATACCGTCCACACCGCCGATGTCCACAAATACGCCGTAAGAAGTCAGGGACTTAACAGTACCGTGGTACTTTGCGCCCTCCTGGATCTCGCTCCAGACCTTCTCCTGAGCAGCCTTGCGAGCCTCGGAAGTAACAGCGCGGATGGAACCGATCACGCGGCGGCGAGCCCGGTTGACCTCAGTAACCTTCAGCTGAACGGTCTGGCCCACCATAGCAGCCATGTCGCCGCCCTTGGCAATGCCGGACT
>JAZSDE010000105.1:0-18882 GCA_045531015.1 Faecousia sp. | reverse complement strand
ACCGTTGGCGGAAATCTCACGAACGAAGTTGTAGGCTTCCTCCAGCTTCTTAACGGTCTTCTGCAGGTCGATGATGTAGATACCGTTACGCTCGGTGTAAATGTAGGGAGCCATTTTGGGGTTCCAGCGGCGGGTCTGGTGACCGAAGTGTACGCCGGCCTCCAACAGTTGTTTCATAGATACGACAGCCATTTTTTGTTTTCTCCTTTTGTTTTGTCCTCCACCCCGTTCATTCCGGCCGCCCGTCCTGATGCGGACACGGGAGCGACAGGTCCCCGGGTGTGTGGTGTAATAATACTACGGAAAATTTCCGTGCCGAGTTATTATAATGCAAAGGTTTTTATTTTGCAAGTGTTTTTTGAAAGAAAATCCGCTTTTTTCTCACTTTTTTCATTAAAATAAGGCGAATTAACAGGGAAATCCCAACCGTGGCCTGGAAATGCGGCACTGGTCAGGCTTTATGTCTACCAGAATAATGTCCGGGCCGATCTTTTTGATGCATTCCCAAGGGATCAGGTATTCATCCCGGTGCCCAAAAGCGGGAAAACGGATAGGGGCGGGAACAACGATAGACAGTACCCGCCCTTCCGGGATTTCGATTATCACATCGGAAACAAAGCCCAGCCGCCGTCCGTCAAAAATGCAGATGACTTCCTTGCAGTGCAGTTCTGTGAATTTACAAGCCATAGATATACCTCCCCGATTATGCTAAGGGATTATATGCTGCCTGCAAGGGAGGTATGCTATTTAAGGACAGACGGAAGCGTGTAGGGGCGTGCATTGCACGTCCGCAGACGACCAATGGTCGCCCCTACATAGCATCCACAATAATTATCAATTGTTCAGCTTGGCAAAACCTGCTTTCGCATAGCGCTGATAGCGCCTTTTTCCAGCCGGGAGACCTGGGCTTGGGAGATGCCTACTAAATTCGCCACCTCCATTTGTGTCTTTCCGTCAAAGAAACGCAGCGAGAGAATCTGCTTTTCTCTCTGCCCTAAAGCCTGAAAAGCATCCCGCAGCGCGATTCGTTCCAGCCAGTTTTCGTCAGTGTTCTTGGTGTCTCGTACCTGATCCATCACTGTCAGCGGGTCACCGCCATCGGCATAGACAGGGTCGTGTAGGCTCACCGGGGCGCACACTGCATCCAGCGCCTCGCTGACCACCGGCCCGGGAAGCTCCAACTCTTTAGAAATTTCCTCCAATGTGGGATCTCTGCCTAATTTTAAAATTAAAGCCTCTTTGCACTGCAGCACCCGATAGGCCACATCCCGGATAGAACGGGAGACGCGAATAGCTGCATTGTCCCGCAAATACCGCCGCACCTCGCCGGCGATCATCGGCACACCGTAGGTGGAGAATTTCACCTGCTTAGTGGGGTCAAAATTGTTGATAGCCTTCATAAGGCCGATACAACCCACTTGAAACAGGTCATCGGGGCTTTCTCCCCGCTTTTCAAAGCGCTGAATGACGCTGGGCACCAGCCGGAGATTTCCCTCACTGAGCTGCCGCCGGGCGTTTTCGCTACCGTTTTTGGCTTCCAGTAAAAGAGCGTCCATTTCCTGCGTGGATAAAACCTTCAGTCGGGCGGTGTTCACACCGCAGATCTCTACTTTTCCCTGCATCGTGTTCCTCCGTTATTTTTATCTAAAAAGAAAAGGAAACCGCTACCGGCTATTATGCCCGGGGGAGGGAAAAACATACAGTACGGCATTTTTGTGGAATTTTCACAAAAATTTAAGGCGTGAAACCAAGGCGCGCCTTTTACTTTCGGAGCAAATCCCTAAAAACCGAACTTTTTATAGGATTTTCTTCAAAAAACAAGGAAAATTCTATGGCGACATAATTTTAAAATCAGAGGGAGAAATAAGGTTTATGCAACTGCAGTGCATAGACTTTTTCGCAGGGGTACAAAGGGAGATAATCGGTTTTTGCTACGGAAACAGAGGACTTTTCCACATTTTCCACAGGGTTTTCCACAGAGCGCCTTGGGAAAACCTTTGAATATGCCTTATACAATTTGGTTTACATAAGTAAATTCGACAAATTCCAACATTTTTCGTTTTTTAATTTTGCCGAAAAAACGAAAAGGAAGCGACGTACTTACAAAAAATAGTACTTGACAGGAATTTTTGCCAAGTTTTTTCGGAATTACACCGGCTTATGGAAAAACAAAACCGGAAAATCATAAAAAATTCGAAAAAACTATTGATTTTCTCTGAAAAGAGAGGTATAATTGGAAAACGCATGAGCGAATACGGAAACAGGAGGTGTAAAAATGCCCAATATCAAGTCCGCTAAGAAGCGCGTAGAACTGTCTAAGGTTGCATACGAGAAGAACAAGGCTGACAAGACCTATCTCAAGACGGTCATCAAGAAGTTTGAGGCCGCTCTGGTGAGCGGTGACCGTGCCGCAGCAGAAGCAGCATACAAGGATGCTGTCGTCGCTGTCGACAAGGCTGAGCAGAAGGGTCTTCTGCACAAGAACAACGCTGCCCGCAAGAAGAGCAGCATGGCTCTGCAGATGAACAAACTGGCCTGATTTCTCTGAAAATATCGCCTTCTGAGTTGAAACTTGGAAGGCGTTTTTTCATTATATAGCAATGGTTGTTTTAATTGACAGTTGATAGTTGACAATTGATAATTGTGGTATCGCTCCGCGATTATTTTGATTTGTCCGCTTGCGGACACCTTAATTGTCAATTGTCCATTGTCAACTGTCAATTATTTATGATATACTATATAAATAATGAAGGAGGTGAGGTCCTGTGGCATATCTTTCTGACCCGGTTACGATATTAAAAGGTGTTGGCCCCACCAAGGCAAAGCAGCTTGCGGCACTGGGCATCTATACATTAGAGGATCTCATCTGCCATTTTCCCCGGGGCTATGAGGATCGGACGCGGATTGTCTCTATTTCGGATATGGAGGTAGATAAGCCTGCCTGTTTCAAGGCGGTGGTGATGAATACGCCCCGAACGAACCATATACGGAAGGGCCTTGATATTACCAAGGTAAAGGTAGCAGACCACTCTGGGCGGCTGAATTTGACTTTCTTCAATCAAAAATTTACGGCGGAACAGCTCCAATATGGTGAAGAATATATTTTTTATGGCACGCTTACCGGCGATTATACCGGCTATCAGGTGACATCCCCTTCCTTTGAACGGCTGGACAGCGCGCCTGTTGTGACCCGCCGGGTGCTGCCCATCTATCCCCTGACTGCCGGCATTTCCAATGCCACGATGCTAAAAACCATCCAGCAAGCAATGGCTATCTGTGACAACCCGGCAGAGATCATCCCAGAGGAGATTCGCCGGCAATATGGGATCTTGCCCGCCGAGCGAGCCTATCAGGCAATCCATATGCCAGCTTCGATGGAAGAAGCAGAGCTTGCCAAAAGAAGACTGATCTTTGAAGAGTTTTTTGTATTTTCCGCAGGGCTTAGTTTGATGCGCGCCAGCCGGGAGCAAAAGCGGGTAAAACCCTACAATAAAAGCGGGTTATCGGCCTTTATCGGCGCATTACCCTTTGCATTAACCGGAGCCCAAACCCGCGCTATTGAAGAAATCCGGCGAGATCTTTGCAGCGGCAAGCCTATGAACCGATTGCTCCAGGGTGATGTGGGCAGCGGCAAGACTATGGTGGCGGCTGCGGCGGCCTATTTGGCTGTGCAAAACGGTCAGCAGGCAGCCCTGATGGCACCCACAGAAATACTGGCGGAGCAGCATTATCAGGGACTTTCCAAAATCTTATCTCCGCTGGGCGTGCGATTGCAGCTGCTCACCGGCGGTATGACTGCAAAGCAAAAAAGAGAGGGCAGAGAGGCTATGGAAGCCGGGACGGCGGACTTGGTCATTGGCACCCATGCGCTGATCTCCGAAGGCTCCTCTTTTAAGAATTTAGGCCTTGTGATCGCAGACGAGCAGCACCGCTTCGGTGTTGCCCAGCGGCAAGCACTGGCTTCTAAGGGCAATGCGCCCCATTTGCTTGTGATGTCAGCAACACCCATTCCCCGGACGCTGGCACTGATTATGTACGGAGATTTGGATGTATCTATTTTAGATGAGTTACCGCCCGGACGGCAGAGGGTGGATACCTACTTGGTGGGCGAAAATATGCGCGCCCGGGTCAATGCCTTTATCCGCAAGCAGGCACAGGAGGGACATCAGAGCTTTGTGGTCTGTCCTGCCGTAGAGGAAGCAGAGGAGCTGAATATCAAAGCAGCTTCCGTTTGGGCGGAGACCTTGCAGAAGGCCGTATTCCCGGATTTGCGGGTATCGCTTATTCACGGACAGATGAAAAGTGCCCAAAAAGAGGAGGCTATGGCGGCCTTTGCTGCAGGGCAAGCGGATATTTTGGTGGCCACCACAGTCATCGAGGTGGGCGTGGACGTGCCTAACGCCACCTTAATGGTCATCGAGGATTCAGACCGCTTCGGTCTTTCTCAGCTCCATCAGCTTCGGGGCAGAGTGGGCCGCGGCAAGGCGAAAAGCTTCTGCATTTTGACCACCCACAATAAAAACCCCGAGACCTTGTCCCGGTTAAAGGCCCTTTGCAGCACAAACGACGGTTTCCGTATTGCGGAGGAAGATCTGCGGCTTCGTGGCCCTGGTGATTTCTTCGGCTCCCGGCAGTCTGGTCTTCCGGTGTTCCGGGTGGCGAATCTTTCTTGTGACCTCAAAACCCTGAAAGAAGCCCAAGAAGCCTCTGCCCGTTGGATCGAGGAAATGGGCACGGAGAACACCCCGGAAGGGGAGGCACTTCGCCGCCGGATCGGCGAGCTGTTCCGGCGAAGCGTTGGTACAATGAATTAAAAAGCACCCCTCCCGGCACTTTAGCCAACTAAAGTGCCGGGAGGGGTATGTCTTTTTGTGCAATCAACCAAAGATCACAGAAATTGGAAAACTACACTTTACAAGTTTAGCGCGCTAAAGTATAATGGGGACATCAAAGGGAACATTTCCCACAGAAAGGAAAGGTAATTATGAAAAAGGTATTTGCACTCGTTATGGTTTTGGTTATGACACTTGCTTGCTTCGCTGCCTGCGGCGGCAACACCGGTACCGATCTGGAGAATATTCAAAAAAAGGGCAAGATCGTCATCGGCATTACGGAATACGCGCCGATGGATTATAAGGACGCAAACGGTAACTGGACCGGCTTTGATGCGGAATTTGCCCAGCTGTTTGCAAAAGAACTGGGCGTTACCTGCGAATTCTATGTCATTACCGACTGGACCAAGAAGTTCATCGAGCTGGATACCAAGCAGATCGATGCTGTCTGGAACGGTATGACCATCACCGATGAAGCGCTGCTCAGCGCCAGCGTGTCTGATCCCTATATCGTCAACGCCCAGGTAGTGGTGATGAAATCCGATAAGCTGGCAAGCTACCCGGATGCCGCCAGTATGAAAAATTTGTCCTTTGCTGTTGAAAACGGCTCTGCCGGTCAGAAGGCTGCCGAAACCGTCATCGGCGCTACGAACATTGTACCCGTACAGGATCAGGCTGCGGCACTAATGGAAGTAGCTGCTGGCACCTCCGACGCCTGTGTGATCGACATCACAATGGCAAATGCAACGACCGGCGAAGGCACCAGTTATGCAGAGCTTGGCTACAGCGTCAGCCTCACCTCTGAGGAGTACGGCGTGGCCTTCCGGAAAAACTCCGATCTGACCGAAAAGCTCAATGCCTTTATGGACAAATTGCTCGCTGACGGTACGCTGCAGAAGCTGGCGGAGAAGTATGAGCAGACCCTTGTTGACTGAGGATTGACTTTAATAAATTAATTTGGTAAAGTATAAAAAAGGGGGAGGGCACCTGCCTTCCCTCCTTTTCACAGAATTGAGGAAGCAATATGTTTATACCTGTAACCTTGCAGCTTTTGGAAGGCTTTTGGGAGACCCTGAAGGTATTCGCGCTTACCCTTGTTTTTTCTATCCCGCTGGGACTTGTGGTCTGCTTTGGCTCTATGAGCACCTTTAAGCCTCTGCGCGCCCTCACCCGGGGCTTCGTGTGGGTCATCCGGGGAACGCCCTTGATGCTGCAGCTCATTATTATCTTCTATGGCCCGGGACTCCTTTTTGACCTTCCGGCTATGCCCCGGCTTACTGCTACGATCGTTGCCTTTGCTATTAACTATGCCTGTTATTTCTCTGAGATCTACCGGGGTGGTATCGAATCGATCCCTTTGGGGCAGTACGAGGCGGGGCAGGTGCTGGGTATGACCCGACAGCAGATCTTCTTCAAAGTCGTGCTGCTGCAGGTGATCAAGCGGATCATGGCGCCTATGAGCAATGAAATTATTACGCTGGTGAAGGACACCGCTTTGGCGCGGATGATCGGCATTTACGAGATCATTTGGGCAGGTGAGTCCTTTATTAAAAAAGGTATGATCTGGCCGCTGTTCTACACAGGTGTTTTCTATTTGGTGTTTAACGGCGGGCTGACTGTTCTCTTTGCCAAACTGGAAAAGAGACTAAGCTACTTTAGAGGGTAAACGATGAATATCTTAGAAGTCAAAAATATCAAAAAGAAATTTGGCAACACCGATGTATTAAAGGGTGTCAGCTTTTCGCTGCAGCAGGGACAGGTGCTGGCAATCATCGGCTCCTCCGGCAGCGGCAAGACTACCCTTCTGCGGTGTTTGAACTTTTTGGAAACGCCCGACGAGGGAGAGATTCTTGTAAATGGAAAGCTGCTGACGGGGAAAAATCTTTCCGAGGAGCAGATCCGCCAAAACAGACTGCATTTCGGCTTAGTATTTCAAAATTTCAATTTGTTTCCCCAATATACCGTGTTGGAAAATGTTACTTTGGCACCCAGTCTTATGAAAAAAGCTTCTCCTGAGGGAATTAAGGAGAAAGCCTTGGCGCTTCTACAGAGGGTAGGACTGACGGAGAAGAAGGATGCTTATCCTTATCAGCTCTCCGGCGGACAGCAGCAGCGCCTTGCCATTGCCCGGGCGCTGGCGCTAAGTCCCCAGGTGCTGTGCTTTGACGAGCCTACAAGCGCCTTGGACCCGGAGCTCACCGGCGAGGTGCTACGGGTCATCCGGGGGCTGAAAAGCAGGGAAAACACGATGATCGTCGTCACTCACGAAATGGAATTTGCCCGAAGCGTTGCGGATGTGGTGATCTATATGGCAGACGGTGTGATCGAGGAAATGGGTACGCCTGAGGAAGTATTTGAAAATCCCAAGAGTGAAAAGACCCGCGCATTTATCTCAGGTGCCCAAGGGGCATATTAAGGGAGGAAGGCTATGGAACAGAAGCAAAATTCCAAAATCGAAGCGCTTTATCTTTTGATCGCGAAAACTACCGATCCGGAGGATGTCCGGGCGCTCTTTGATGACCTTTGCACCCGCAGGGAAGTGGAAAATATGGCAGAACGTGTCTTTGCTGCCAAACTCCTGATGGAGGGCAATACCTACAATCAGGTGATCGCGCAAACCAGCATTTCTTCGGCTACGCTCAGCCGGGTCTCCCAGTGCGTTCAGTACGGAAAAGGCTACAGCAAGCTGCTGAAAAAATAAATAATCGATTTTTCATAGGTTAATTCCCCGTTAAAAGTGCTTTTTGACGGGGAAATTTTTCTGTATTGGCTAAATTTAGAAAACAGCAGTTGCAAAATTGATTAAAATGATGTAAAATAATACGACTGAAAGTATGCACATTATATTTTACACATAATATTGGAGGATTCCGTATATGGAAAAACCGATCGTACTTGTGATTATGGACGGCGTGGGCAAGGGTGACGGCGGCAAAGGCGATGCCGTAGCTGTTGCAAAGACCCCCACGCTGGATCATTTGCTTGCAACCTGCCCCCACACCTATCTGAAAGCCCACGGCACAGCCGTTGGCCTGCCCTCCGATGAGGACATGGGCAACTCTGAGGTAGGCCACAATGCCCTCGGCTGCGGCCAGGTTTATTCTCAGGGCGCAAAATTGGTTGGCGAGTCTATTGAAAATGGCGTGCTGTTTGCGTCTAACACTTGGAAAGACTTGGTGGCGAATGCCAAAGAAGGCAAGGCAATGCATTTCCTCGGTCTGCTGTCCGACGGCAATGTCCACTCTAACATTTCTCACCTGATGGCGCTTTTAAAGCAGGCAAAGGCCGAGGGCATTAAGAAAGCCTACTGCCACATTTTGCTGGATGGCCGTGACGTGCCCGCTACCTCTGCGCTGACTTATGTAGAACAACTGGAAAATCTTCTTAGTGATCTCCGTGAGGATGGCTTTGATTACGCCATCGCTTCCGGCGGCGGCCGTATGCAGGTGACCATGGACCGTTACGAGGCCAACTGGGCAATGGTGGAAAAAGGCTGGCGCACCCACGTGCAGGGCATTGGCCGCCAGTTTGCTTCCGCTGCAGAGGCCATTGAGACCTATCGCGCCGAGACCGGCTGCATCGATCAGGATCTGCCTGCTTTCGTAGTGGCAAGAGACGGCGAGCCTGTTGCAAAAATTGAAAATGGCGACAGTGTCATCCTCTTTAACTTCCGCGGTGACCGCGCCCAGGAAATTTCCCTTGCCTTCGACCGCAAGGACTTCGATAAGTTCGACCGGGGCGACTACACCGGTGTGAAGTTTGCCGGTATGCTCCAGTATGACGGCGACCTGAACATCCCCGAAAACTACCTTGTTCAGCCCCCTGTCATTACCAACACCTTAACCGAGGTCCTCTGTGCTGCCGGTATTTCCGAATATGCAGTGTCTGAGACCCAGAAATACGGCCACGTGACCTACTTCTGGAACGGCAACCGCTCCGGCAAGGTCTGCGAGGCACTGGAAACCTACGAGGAAGTTCCCTCTGACGTCATTCCCTTTGAGCAGGCGCCTGCTATGAAGTCCAAGGAGATCACCGAGAAGATGCTCTCCGCCATGGCTTCCGGCAAGTATCAGTTCCTGCGCTGCAATTTCCCCAACGGCGATATGGTTGGCCATACCGGTGTGATAGATGCCGTTGTCTATGCGATGGAGTGTGTGGATAACAGTCTGAAGGCCATTATGGAAGCATCTGACAAGTACGGTTACACCCTGCTCATCACCGCTGATCACGGCAATGCCGACCAGATGGTGGAAGTGAGCAAGGGTAAAGAAGCAGTCCGCACTGCCCATTCCTTAAATCCCGTACCCTTTATTATCTACGACAAAGAAAAGACCTTCTCTGTAAAGGACGGCGCATTCGGTCTTGCCAATGTGGCACCCACTGTGGCAAAGCTCTTCGGCATCTCCGCACCGGACTGCTGGGAAGAGAGTATGATCTGAATCCCCCGCGAAAACAATAATTGGAGGAATCACAATGGTGAATCAAAACAATGAAAACGGCAAGATCAGCGTCAGCACAAGTGTGTATACCGACATTGCCGGTACTGCCGCATCCAACTGCTTCGGCGTAAAGGGTATGGTTGCCCGCTCCGTCAGCGACGGCCTTTACCATTTGCTGCGGAAGGAGTCTATGGGCAAGGGTGTCCGGGTGGAGTTCCACGAGGATGAGACCATCTCCATCGATCTGCACATTATGGTGGACAGCGGTATCAATCTGTCTGCCGTAGGCGCATCCATCATTTCCGAGGTTCGTTATGTAGTAGAGAAGTGTACCGGCACACAGGTCCGGGCGGTCAATGTCTACATCGACTCTATGATGGCCGGATAACAGTACGGAGGTAGAATCAGTGAGACAGACAATTAACGGTTCCGATCTGCGCCGGCTTATTATCAGCGCGGCGGCGTCTATTGAGATCAATAAGCAGAAGCTCAATGAGCTCAACGTGTTCCCGGTTCCCGATGGCGATACCGGCACCAATATGTCTATGACCATCAACGCGGCAGCCGGCGATCTGCGGAAGGCCGACGACCCCTCTTTGGAAAAGGCGGCGGCGATGGCAGCTTCTGCGATGCTCCGGGGCGCAAGAGGCAATTCCGGTGTTATTTTGTCCCTGCTTTTCCGGGGTATTTCCAAAAAGCTTAAGGGCTTTTCTGCCTGTGACGGCGTTCTGTGGGCAAATGCCCTGCAGGAAGGTGTCGATGCGGCTTATAAGGCGGTTATGAAGCCGGCAGAGGGCACGATTCTGACCGTTGCCCGGCTGGCAGCTGCCAAGGCGCTGCAGGCGGCTGAGGAAAATAACTATATTGAATTTGTACACGAGGCTGCCATTGAAGAGGCCAAGGTGGCGCTGGCTAATACCGTCAATCAGAACCCTGTGCTGAAAAAGGCAGGCGTTGTGGACGCAGGCGGTAAGGGCTGGCTTCTGGTGCTGGAGGCGATGGCTGCGGCACTCCGGGGCGAGGATATCATTGTGCCCGAGGGTGGTGTGGACGAAACCAAGGAGCAGGCGGACTTCTCTGACTTTGACACCGAGGACATCACCTTTACCTACTGCACCGAGTTCATCATCTCTCGTGAAAACGATATGGATCCCGAAAAGCTGCGGGAGTTCCTCAGCAGCTTGGGTGACAGCTTAGTGCTGGTGGACGATGAGGAGATCATCAAGGTCCACGTGCATACCAATGATCCCGGCAAGGCACTCCACGAGGCGATGGATTACGGCAGCTTTGTGACCGTCAAGATCGAAAATATGCGCCTGCAGCACACCGAAAAGGTGCTCAGCGAGCAGGAGCTTGCCCCCAAGATCGCAGAGCCTGAAAAGCCTATCGGCGTGGTTACTGTCTGCGCCGGCGACGGTCTTAAAGAAGTATTCTCCAATCTGGGCGTGGATGGCGTCATTTCCGGCGGCCAGACTATGAATCCCAGCACCCAGGATATTTTAGAGGTAGTTAATACCGTTCCTGCGGAAACTGTTTTTGTTCTGCCCAACAATAAGAACATCATTATGGCAGCAGAGCAGGTAAACGCCCTGACCCCCAAGAACGTCATCGTCATTCCTTCCAAGACCGTTCCCCAGGGTGTGACAGCCATGCTGTCCTTTAACCCCGATGGCTCTGTGGAGGAAAACACCGAGGCAATGACCGAGGTGCTTGGCACGGTGGATACGATGCAGATCACCTACGCCGCCCGGAACTCTGATTTCGATGGCTACGACATCCACGAGGGCGATTATCTTGCCATTTACGGCAGCGCGCTGTTCGGCACCAGTAAGGATATTAAGGTTCTGCTCCGTGCGCTGGCAGAAAAGGTCCGGGATGAGGGTAAGGAGTTTATCACCATCTACTACGGTCAGGACATTCAGGAAAAGCACGCGAGAAAGGCAGCCGACCTGTTCACCCAGATCTGCCCCGATGCAGATGTAAATCTTATCTGTGGCGGTCAGCCGGTGTACTATTACCTGATCTCCGCAGAATAAACTAAATAAAAGAGACCGACCGATAGACAGTGCTCTGTCGGTCGGTTTTTTTCGCGGCAAACGGGGAATGCTGAGAGGAGGGGGTGCAAAATGGTATATGTAAGAAAGCTTTATGCGGCGGTGCGCTACATTTTGTCCCTGCGTATCCCGGTGTACGCCTCTTATGCCGGGTATTTCCTTATTTTATCTGCCTTTCCGTCACTGATTTTGCTGCTCAGCTTGCTGCGCTACGCCGGTCTTGAGGTGGAGGTGCTCACCGGGGCACTGCGGGAGCTTGTGCCGGAGGCGCTGTTCCCGGCGGCAAAAAGGCTCATCGTCCTTGCTTATCAGGGAACTACGGGCGGTATTCTCTCCTTTTCTGCCATTACTGCCCTTTGGTCTGCCAGCCGGGGGGTTTACGGACTGCTGACAGGACTTAATACCATCTACGGTGTCCGGGAGGATCGGGGCTATGTCTGCACCCGCACCATCAGCCTTGTCTATACGTTTCTTCTGCTTTTGGTACTGGTAGCGACTATGGCGCTCCACGTATTTGGCACAGAAATTTTGTTTTTAATTCCGGTGCTGGATGTGCTGGACGGCTTTTTTGATCTGCGGTTTTTCCTGCTGCTCTTTTTGCAGACGGCGGTCTTTACCGGGATATTTATGGTGCTGCCCAACCGACGCAACAGCTTTATGGACAGCGTCCCCGGTGCACTCCTTGCGGCATCCGGCTGGTTGATATTTTCGGATATTTACTCTGCCTATGTTGCCTATTTTTCAGTCTATTCCAATATTTACGGCTCGGTTTACGGTGTTGCGCTTAGCATGCTGTGGCTTTATTGCTGTATCAGCATCGTTTTTTACGGCGGCGCACTGAACGCTTACCTGATAAAACTGAAAAAAGAATAAAAAGTTTACCCCTTGTTCATAAAGCTATGTTATGATATAGTAAAAAATGGAAAGGGGTGGCGGTATGTTCGGCTTTGTGATGGCGGATATTAAGGAATTAACGCACGAGGAAGGAAAGCGGTACAGCAGCATCTACTGCGGCATTTGCCGGCGGATGCGGCTGCGGGCCGGTCGGGCTGCTCGGCTGGGACTGAGCTATGACGTAACTTTCTTGTCTATGCTCCTTATGAGCCTTTATGAGCCGGAGGAAGAGACCGGGGGTCGCGCCTGCAATCTCCACCCCATCCGCCCCCGGCCTTGGGTAGATAACGAATTTATCGCCTACGGCGCGGATATGAACATCGCCCTTGCCTATTATAACGCGCTGGACGATCTGGAAGACGAGGGGAAGCGCTCCGCCAAGTGGGCAAAAAATATCTTCGGCAGAGAAATGGAGACCATCCGCGGCCTTTATCCTGAAAAATGCAAGTGTATGGAAGAAAGTTTGGCGCAGCTCCGGGTTTTAGAAAAAGAAAACTGCCCCGACCCGGACAAGATGGCGGCCTGCTTTGGAAAGCTTCTGGGCGAGCTGTTTTCTTATAAGGAAGATATGTGGGCAGATCGGCTGCGGAATTTGGGCGATGCGCTGGGCAGATTTATCTATTTGGCTGACGCGGCAATAGATTACCGAAAAGACGGGGAAAAAGGGCAATATAACCCCTTTATCGCCGCAAATATTGCCCACGATTGGGACGTGTTCGAGAGTATTTTGGTATCGCTGATGGAGCGGTGCGCGATCTATTTTGAGCAGCTTCCCTTGG
Organism: Faecousia sp.; assembly: GCA_045531015.1. GTDB lineage: Bacteria > Bacillota > Clostridia > Oscillospirales > Oscillospiraceae > Faecousia. The sequence goes on along the minus strand of JAZSDE010000105.1, from coordinate 5,884 downwards.
TGCAGGATAAAGAAATACTCAATAATATTTTGTACGGTGGGATCTGGCTGCAATACCGGCAGAAGCAGCGCCAGCAATCCCGGGGAGGAAAACGATGACCGATCCCTATAAAGTGTTGGGGGTAAGCCCCAACGCCTCCGATGAGGAGATCAAAAAAGCATACCGCCGCCTTGCAAAGCAGTACCACCCGGACAGAAATCCGGGTGATGCAGAGGCGGCAAAGAAGATGCAGGAGGTCAACGCGGCCTACGAACAGATCAAAAATCCGGAAAAGGCCCAGCAAAATCAGGGCGGCTATAACCCCTACGGTGGGCAGGGAAGTGCCACCTATTCTCAAATTTTGAGCGGTGCGTACCAATATATTATGTATCACCAGTATTATCAGGCTTTGCAGCTGCTGCAATCTACCACACAGCGGACTGCGCGGTGGTATTACTTATCTGCGCTGGCAAACAGAGGCCTTGGCAATCAGGTCACAGCCCTGGAGCATATCCGCCGGGCGGTGTCTATGGAGCCGGACAACCGGGAATATCTGCAGGCACTGCAAGCCATAGAAAACGGCGGCACCGTATACCGGGAGCAGGCAGGCAATTATCGGGGATTTACCTTCCATGGCAGTCCCTTGGCGTCACTGTGCCTTTGCTATCTGTGCCAGTGCTTCTGCTGCCGGGGAAGATTTTTCTGGTGTTAATAGAGAAAACCGGTGCGTGAGCACCGGTTTTGTTAGTTATGGATTTCTTCCTTTTCGTAGACGTCCGCGCAGGCAGTCTGCCACCGCTTGTCGTAAAGATTATGTATTTCCTCTGCGGCAAGGGTCCATTTGATCATGCAGCGGTCCTTGTCATCAGGGAAAAACATATAGTAGTCGTTATTGTGGTAAAATTCCAAAAAGCCCTTTGTGGAGAAGGTGAGGGAATACAGGGAGATTGCAGGGAAATCAAAATCTGCGTGTTTTCCGTCAAGTGTTCCCGTAAAGGAAAGGCCGCGATTTGTGAGCCGCGCCTCTCCAACGGATAAAAGGATTCTGTTTTTGGGCGGTTTTTCCAATTTATCAAGCCTTAGCGTACAGAGATCGCCGGTTAAAACCAGTTCAAAATCATCTTTTTTGACTTCCTGTGCCACGCAGCTGCGCTGCCATTTGTACCACTTATCAATATCGGCAGGACAGCCGTTGCCTTGAACGGGGACTAAATCGTAATATTCGTTGATCTGCACCCGGAAACCGCAGCTATCACATACGAGGGTATCGTTTTCCACCCGCAATTTATGCTCGCTTTCGCAATTGGGGCATTTGTAGAGAATTTTATCAATGCCGAAGGCGTTGGGCTTTTTGCCGATGTATTTATGGCGGGCAGTCTTATTAAAGGCAAAATCGTTATAGCTGATTTTTTGGAGTAGCTGACGGTATATTTGTTCCTCGGTAAGGGTTTCCAGCATTTCGGGGGTGAACAGAAGGCTGTAGTGGACGCCGATATATCCCTTTTTGCGGTCAGAGGAATACCGGTTGGTGGCCAAATACGCGCCTTTGGTGGTACATACCACGATATTTGCCTTACTGCGCTTAATAAAAGCGGTGGTGGCGGGGTTAATGGGATGGGTGCTTCCGCTGGTGGACTGAATACCCTCGGGGAAAAGCCCGATGGCGCCGCCCCGCTTTAGAACCTTCAGCATATTCTTCACGCACATAAAATCCGGCTGGTATAAGTATTTGGAGATCACACCAAGAGACATAAAGACAGGGTAAAGCCCCTTTTGGAGGATGTTCTGAAAGCCGCAGACGATGTTCACATCCTTGCGCTTAAAGCCATAGATCGTATAGAGAAATTCCAGTCTTGCGGCGTGGGAGGAGAGCAAAATCGTCGGCTGATCTTTAATGGATTTTGGATCATAATCGTAGTGGAAATCCACCTTATAGAGCTTATTCAGAACGCCGAGCACCCACATAACGACCGTCATAAGAAGCGGGTTCGGTTTTTTGATTTTCCGGTTAATCAGTTTCGCTTTTAAGTTCTTTTCCATTGCTTATAATTCCTTTAAGGGAAGATGTTGGGAAATCCCTTTCTTATTATACTGCAAAAAGGAGAAAAAACAAATGTTTTTTTGCTGTCCGCCGGATATGGGGGCAAAGAGCAGGTTGACAAATCCATAAATTGGATGCATAATAAAAACAGTGATTTCGCGTGTGCGAAATTTGTTAAGCCGAGAATGTTTCGCGCGTGCGAAATGAATTTGGGGTGAAATATGGAATATATAACCGTCAGTGAGGCGGCGAAAAAATGGGATGTAAGTCCTCGCCGCGTGCAAATGCTTTGCAACGAAGGCAGAATAAAAGGTGTCATTCGCTTCGGCCCGGTGTGGAAAATCCCGTCCACAGCGGTGCTTCCCAATGCCAGAAAAAAGGACGAGGAGCCCCACCTTCCGATGCCGCGAAAATCCCCGTTTTTGGATATGACTGACCTTTATAATAAGGCAGGCGCAGCGGATGCCTGCGCCGAAATGCTTATCAATCAGCCGGAAGCCCACGCCCTTTTCCAGGCACAGATCGCCTACCGCCGAGGTGAAATTGAGAAGGTTTATGAGCACGCAAGATATTTCCTTAACGCCCATTCCGGCTTTTACGCCATCCTCGGCGGCGGTATGCTGCTTGCCCAGTGTGCAATCTGGCGAGGCGACATTTACCTATGGAAGGAAGCGAAAAAGCACATCTTTGAAGCGCCCTGTAAGGATGCCCACGACCGTGAGATCGTAGCGCTGACCCTTGCCATTATCGATAGCTCTATCTATGATAATAAGGACTATCCGGAATGGTTCAAAATCGGAAATTTTGAACTTTTACCCGGTGATTCTCACCCTACAGCCAAGGTTTTCTACATAAAATACCTATATATGGCGGCCCACGCCATTGCCACAAAGCAGTTTAAGCTTGCGGGTGTCGAAGGCCTTGCACTGATGCGAATGCTCCCCAATACGATCGAGCCGATGGTCTCTCAGGCGGTGCTGGATCGGACGGTCATTCCGGAAATTTATCTGCGTATGTCCTGCGCCGTTGCCTATTTTAATTCCGGGCAGAGAGAACGGGCAATCGTCCATATGGATAAGGCCGTTGCGCTGGCACTGCCCGACCAGCTTTATGGCTTACTGACGGAATATGTTCGGCACTTTGGCGACCTGCTGGAGCAGCGGATCGCTCTGCAGGATAAAAATGCGGTGGTAGCTGTAAAGGCGCTTTACAATATCTACAGTGTAGGCTGGGCAAGGCTGTCTGCGCAGGCGCGCGAGAGGCATATTGCCATTGTCCTTGACGCCAAGGAGAGAGAAATCGCCAAGCTCACCGCCTTTGGTTTTACCGCAAAGGAGATCGCTTCTATGCTCCATCTGTCCGAGTCCACCGTCAACCACGACATCACGAGACTGATCAACAAAGCAGGCCTTACCAACAAAAAAGAGCTTGCATCCATCCTCTGAAATTGCAAGTTTTTCGCGATTTTCTTGCAAAAAGTCTGCAAGAAATCGTTCAGTTTTTCACTATAAAAATAAAATGAAATCTGCCATAATATCCCTGTGATATTTATGGCAGATTTTTCTTTTGCGAAAGGAGGATGCGGATGTTTAACTTAGGATACTTCGGCGCGATCGCACCGGAAGAGCGGGTCGTTCCCAAAGAAGGGGATCTCTACAAGGTGATCACCGCCCACGGAAAGACCTTTGAGATACGGTACGGCTACTACGAAGAAATAGACCGTTACTCCAAGTACAACGACCCCATAGAGATCTATCCGGATTTCAGAAAGGATCCTGTCTACACCGACGACGGCACCCCCTTTGCAACGGCGATGCAAGACATATGCAAGCACTTCAACGGCAAAAAAGACGAGGATAGCACCTGCTACCATTGCTCCCATTATAAGAAGTGTGAAGAATTGCTGGGCATTTGCACCTGCACCGCAAGGCGACAGCAAGCATAGAATAAAGAATATATCTGTAGGGGCGACCATCGGTCGTCCGTGCCGCAAAAACGGCATTGTACAAATTGGAAATCTTTGCGGACGGGCAATGCCCGCCCCTACAATTAAAATCGTAAACAATTTCCATGAGGAGGAAATACATAATGAAAAAAGGACTTAGAATCGCGTTCACAATTTGTATGGTGCTGATGCTGTTGCTCACCGCCACCGGTTGTCAGGCAGAACCCGGCGAAACAAACCTATTCACCGAGATCGGCAATTGGTTGAACGAGCTTTGGACGAACATCGCCAATTGGTTTACCGAGTTTTGGATGGCCATTGCAAACTGGTTCGCCCAGCTCTTCGGAATGGCGCCTGCAGAGCCAACCGAACCTACGGAGCCGCCCACCGAGCCGACCACACCGCCGGAACCGCATACCTGCTCCTACACCGAACAGGGCAGCGACGCAACCCATCACTATATGGAATGCGCTTGCGGTAAGATCGACGAAAGCACCAAAGAAGCCCACAGTGCCACCTCCGATAACGATTGTGAAACCGCCGAGGTTTGTAGTTGCGGCTACACCGTAACAGCGGCAAAGGATCACGAAGCCAGCGCCGATGACGGCAACTGCTCCACGGCGCAAGGCTGCGTGAATTGCGGCCAAATTGCAGTGGCAGGCAAGGAACATACCGACAGCGACCACGATTATATTTGCGATAACGACGGCTGTCAGGTAACCGTTGGCAATCCGCCCAAGGACGAAAACGAAGGCATCGACCTTCCCGTAGACAGAAATTAAGCAATATCCATTAAGGCTCCCCTGTGTAAGGGGAGCTGGCAGAAATCTTTGATTTCTGACTGAGGGGTTGTCAATCCCTCCGAGCCACCGTTCGGTGGCCCACCTCCCTTTACACAAGGGAGGCTTGGAATCGACTCGTAATTCAAGATAAACCGAAAGGAAAAAGCGGAATGAAAAGAATGCTATTCTTGCTGCTGACACTCCTGTTGCTATTTGGTGCGGCAGCTTGTTCCTCCGAAAAGGAACCGCCCGAACCCACCGACAGCGGTCTCACCGGCGAATTTGACGGCGAGTGGGTCGAACTCCCGATAGATACCAATTGAACGTTCATAATGTAGGGGCGACCATCGGTCGTCCGTACCGTAAAAACAACATTACGCAAAACCCCCGATCTGTGCGGACGGGCAATGCCCGCCCCTACAAAAAACTGCAAGGAATACCCTTGTAAGAATTAGGAGGAAACCTATGAAAATCAAAAAATTACTCACCATTTTAGTTGCCGCTGCGCTGATCCTCTCTTTGGCCGTTGTGGCAAGCGCAGCCGAAACGGAAACCCCTGTCGCAGAATTCGTCGGCACGCAGGTCAACCTCGGCGGCGATATCTCAATGAAATTCTACGTCAGAAACAATGAAGATCGCCCCATTGAAAGCATAACGGTCGAGGTCGAATTCCTCGGTAAACTAACGTATATTACCGAGTGCGAGAAGCATCCCACTGACGCTAAAGTGTATATCTACACCTTTGAAGGCGTGGGTCCTCAGTGCCTCGGCGATCTTATGAACGTAACGATTCTTGTGGGTGGTATCCCGGTGGGGCATGAAAAGGCAATGCTTACGGGTTACAGCGTTAAGGAAAACCTGATCAACGCCTACAATATTACGAATGACGCTAATATGAAGCAGCTCATCATCGACACGCTTGAATACGGTGCGGCTGCTCAGGTATATCGCAATTACAAGACCAATGCCCTTGTTACGGATGGCGTAGCCTTCCTTTCCGAAGGCAAGACTGAAGTAGACGTTCCGAGGAGCTCTCCTGTTGTGAACGAAACGGTTGCTGACTCCATTAAAGAAGCAACAGTGAATTTCAGCGCGACCAACTTTATCAAAGTAAGCTACAACGACGGCGAGATCAAA
>JAZSDE010000024.1:0-4945 GCA_045531015.1 Faecousia sp. | reverse complement strand
CCTTCGCTGTTGCTCACAATGTTCAGCGGCAGCAGGGGATCGTGCAGACTAAGCCGCAGTAAAAACCAGCCGTTTCCGTGGTTTTCGTCCAAATTCACCCGGATACCCTCGTAGTTGCTGGGCGCGATCGACCAGCCGGGCTGGGAAGAAGCATAAGCGGTCAAATCATCGATGACCGACTGACCGTAAGCCTTGAAATCCTCCAAAAGGATGTTCATCCGGAACTCCACACTCTCTTTCGGCTCGGCAAGGGTCTCGATAAGGGACTCCAGGGTATAGCCTTCTTTCCTGCCCCGGGCAAGCTCAATGAGGAGCTTTGTGACGATGTACGCGCCATCGTCTAAGAAGTAATTTTCTTTAAATGCGCCGTGGCCGGAGGTCTCGATGGCCAATTGGCTGTCCTGACCCAAATGATTCAGACGGATGGCTTCGTTGATAACGTTGCGGTAGCCCCGCTTGAAGCGGTGGTGTACGCCGCCCTTTTCGGCGATAAATTCACCCAAGCCCGTAGAGGTGATGGAGTCGGTGACAATGGTGGTGCCGGGATGCTCCCGGAGAAGAATGGCGGAAAGCATGGCGATAATGCGGTTGCGGTTTAATTCGCTGCCGTCGCAGAGCACTGCGCCTGCCCGATCCACATCGGTGTCGAAGATGATGCCAAGGTCGGCGCCCGTCTCCCGCACCGCTTCCATAATGCTCTCCATAGCCTCCTTATCCTCGGGGTTGGGGATATGGTTGGGGAAGCTGCCGTCGGGGTCTAAGTAGCGGCTGCCCTCCGTATTGGCGCCCAGAGGCTTTAGCACTTTGCTGGCATAGAAGCCGCCGGCACCGTTGCCGGCATCTACCACAATGCGGAAGCCTGCAAGGGGCTTTTCTTCACCGGTGGCCGCGCGGATCTTATCCGCTAAGATCTTTGCATAGGTATCCATAAATGCGCCCTGCGTGACCGTACCGGCGGGAAGACCGGTCACTTCGTCACCCTCAGCATAGGCAAGGATCTCCTTAATATTTGCGCTCTCCAAGCCGCCGTCTTTGGTAAAGAATTTAAAGCCGTTGCGGTTAAATGGCAGGTGGCTGGCGGTGATCATCACCGTGCCGTCAAACAGATAACCCTCGGTGACGGTGGCCATAAACATAGCAGGCGTACTTGCCATACCAAAGTCGGTAACAGAAAGGCCGCTCTTTGCCAGCTCCTCGCAGAGCCAGCCGGAAAGGGCCTCGCCGGAGAGTCTGGAGTCCCGCCCCACAGCAACCCGCAGGTTGTTTTTCCCGGTCTTTTTGATGAGCCACAGGGCAAAGCCCCGGGCAATGTTGCGGGTGACCTCCTCGGTGAGGTTTACGTTCTGTCCCTCGATACCGGGAAGCGCAACGCCCCGAATGTCGCTTCCGTTTTGCAGCTTCCTGTAATCCATATGTATAGCCTCCTTAAAATAGGAATATTCTTCCGTCATTGTAGCATAAGAAACAGAAATAAGCAAATATAAAAATGACAGTTGATAGTTGACAATTATGGTTTCTGCTGCGCAGACGTAATAATATGTAGGCAGCGGATTTATCCGTTCCATTTTTGGAATGCATAAATGCATTCCCTACAAGTCTTTATGTATCGGTAATTCCCAATTATCAATTGACATCAATCATCCTATGGACTATAATAAAACTGAGCAATCGGCACATATCGCCTTTTTATGATAAACTGTCCCAAAGGAGGCAAAAGGATGAAAAAATACCTGTCCCTGATTCTTGTTTTGTTGGCGGTGTTTCTGCTGTCTGCCTGTGGCGGCGAAAACCACGAGCTTATTAAGACTGAGGCCAAAGCGCCGGACTGCGTCAGCGACGGCCATACAGAGTACTACACCTGCGTCAGCTGCAGTAAGGTTTTTGCAGACGCCGAGGGTCAGCAGGAAATTTCCGTATTCGATACCTTCCTCTCTAAATTAGGTCACCGCCCCGATACCGACGATGGCACCTGCCTGACAGAGCAAAAATGCACCCGCTGCGGTGAGGTTTTGCAGGAAGCCCAGAGTGCCCACACCGCCGCAGAGGTAACAGACTGCACCGTGGATACCACCTGCAAGTTCTGTCCCACGGTAATGATCCCCGCCCGGGAGAGCCACGAAGGCGGTACAGCCACCTGCCTTTCTCCCGCCCTGTGCGACCATTGCGGCACACCCCACGGCGAAATCGACCCGGAAAACCACGACAAGGCCCCCAGCTATACCTTTGATAATATTCTCCATTCCGGCAGCTACCCCTGCTGCGGTGTGGTGATCGAGGATATGGTAGGCCACGAATTTATCGAGGGCTTCTGCACCTGCGGTATCCGTCAGGCTCACCATAATACGCTAAGCATCAGCGACCTTCCCGGCGCGGATAGCATTATCGGTTGGAAAGCAGGCGATGAGCTGCTGCTGACGGTGGAGTCCGAGCTGTTCGGCGTGCAGAATGTGACCGTTACTTATGACGAAGACGGCACATGGGTCGTTACCGGCGATGCCTTCTGGGCGCCCGGCGAGACGGTGACTGCCACTGCCTGGTTCGCTCCCGGCTATACCCTTTCCGAGGAGGGCGTGCTTACACCCAAGCCCGATGCAATGGCTGGGGCAGGGGAGTACCTGCTGGCGGCCTGCGCTATCGATGCAGACAATCTGCTGACGGTGGATTTCGCCTCCTCTGTCCGTTCCTACAGCGTATTTTCCGTTACCACCGCGCCCAATACCGTAATCGACATCGAGCTGTTCCACTTCGCCCCTGCAGGTGTGGAAGGCTCTCTTGACGGCGCGTATATCACCCTTACCACCGATGCAAATGGTACCGCCTGGTTCTTTGGAACATTCCACGCCGGCGGCAGCTATACCGTCGCAAATGCCAATGGCGACACCCTTTTGGAGCAGACCTTCTCTGCCCCCACCGCCCCCGGCCAGTACTATCAGAAATAATTCAGAATTCATAATTCATAATCGCATCCTACCGAAAAATCGGCGCACCATTTCCGGTGCGCCGATTTTGCTATATGTTACTTTAGGAGATCTGCGAGGAAGGCCGCAACCTCGCTGCCGAGGTTTTTTGCCATCTTCACGTTGGGATGCCAGCCGTCGCCACCCTGATTTTTGGGTACATAAGCAACGGAAACCTTACAGTAGTGGATGTTGCTGTCGTTCAGACCATCCAGGGTAGCCTTGGTGGTTGCCCAGAAATCCAGCTCGTCGTCCCGGTAGCCGTAGATCCAGACAATGGGAACATCTGTGCCGTACTTTTCGCGCAGGTTACCGATAAAGGTCTCAACACCGGCGGCAAAGACATCGGGCGTAGCATTAAGACCGCCGTTTGCATAGTCGTTAACGCCCAACTCAACCACAACGGCATCGGGCTTCCGGGCAAAGTCGTACTTGGGAACATTCTTCAGCTTATTGCTGCCGCACAGATCGTAAATGTCCAGCATACCGTAGTTGGCGCTGCCCTTTACAAGACCCAAACCGCCGTGACCCACGATATTGCAGTCCGCGCCCAGCTCCTGGGCTGCCAGCCAGCCGAAAGCTTGGGTAGCATCGGAGGTAGCGGCACTGGTGCCGCCAAGGAATACATTGGAGCCGTTTAAGATGCTGTCGCCGTAGAATTCGATGAACTTTTCCCGGTCGGCAGGCTTTTCCTTAAACTCACCGGTGATCCGGACCTCGTTCATAACGAGGGTCGCCATGGTAAACTGGCTCTGGTTGACAACCATAATGGTGTGCTCGCCCCGCTCCAGATCAGAGGCGATCTTTGCAAGGGCGGTGTTCTCATTGACGCTGATGCGGCTGTCGGAGCGCTCACCGTCAATGTAGACCGTCAGATAAGCCTGGGCTGTGCCCTGCACATTGAGGAAGACATTGCCCTCACACAGGGCGGTAAATTCGATACCGGTGCAGGCAAAATCGCAGGCAAGGGCGGTACCCCGGCCGTAGGTTCTGCCGATGGTGCGAAAGACATTATCGGTGTTATCCAGGATATTCAGGGTCTGCTGCGTCAGCTCGATCTCCGGCTCTGTGGGCGGCTCTGTGGGTGCCTCGGACAGAAAGGGGAGATCACAGCCTGCAAAGCCAAAGACAGTGGTGCAAAGAAGACACAGGGACATAACGCGGATAAGTTTTCTTTTCATAGTTTTGGCATCCTTTCGTATGTGATGGATTTATTATATAAGACGGGAAAACGAAAAACAATAGCCTGTGGAATTTTTAGCGGAATGCATAAAATATGGGGTGGTTTCTCGTATAACTTGCTAAGCATCCGGTGACGATGTCACTGCACATCGTTAATGGATAGTTGATAGTTGGCAATTCTCGTTGTCATTGCGAACCAGCGCGCACGTTGGTGTGGCAATCTCTCCCACCGCACCCAAAGCCTCCTCTGCAGACAGAGGATTTAACCTTCCCCTTTGGGGAACGTGGCAGCCCGAAAGGGCTGACGGATGAGGCTCGAATCCCACCCTCTATAAAAAGAAAACCATCCCAATGGGATGGCTTTCTTTTGCGAAAGAGCGACTAAAAGTAGTATAAGTTGGGGTAAAAACGACCAAAAGTACACCAATTATCCCAACTCAATTGCTTGAATTAAACGTCCGATTAAGGTTTGGTCTGCCCGAAACTCAAACTTTAATGAGTGAGAGGAAAAGGACACATCAAGTTGACCTTTGATGGATGCGATTCCATTTTTCACAACAAAGTCTATATATCCATCCGAATCTGCCCCGATATCACAGATGCTGAAAGTGACATTCAATGATTCGTATGTGTTTTTCATCCCGTTTAATATGGTATTATAAAAATGGTCAAATAGAGTAAAGGTATCGTATCCTTTGAAATTCGCATTTTCATAAGATACTCCAAAAGTGATACAGGGGAGCCCGTCAATATATTTATATTGTTGCTCGCTTGGTATCGAGAGCAAGCATAAGCAATTTACTCCA
>JAZSDE010000111.1:0-7884 GCA_045531015.1 Faecousia sp. | reverse complement strand
CTCTGGGAACGGTCCAGTCCAAGGTAATGTTGGTAAAAGGTGCCTGTGTGCCCCAACGGGACGGGGTGTTTACACCGTAAATAAAGGACTGGATGCACTGCTTGACTTCTTTTTGGGTCAGGTTATCCACCTTGACAAAGGGTGCAAGGAAGGTATCGAAGGAGGAGAAGGCCTGCGCGCCTGCCCACTCGTTCTGCATAATGCCAAGGAAGTTGACCATCTGGTTGCAGAGGGTGGAGAGGTGAGCGGCGGGGGAAGAGGTGATCTTGCCGGGGATGCCGCCGAGACCCTGCTGGATAAGCTGCTTTAAGCTCCAGCCGGCGCAGTAGCCGGTGAGCATAGACAGATCGTGGATATGGATATCGCAGTTGCGGTGAGCGGCGGCAATCTCCTCATCGTAGATCTCAGAGAGCCAGTAGTTGGCGGTGATGGCACCGGAATTGGAGAGGATCAGACCGCCGACAGAATAGGTGACGGTGGAGTTCTCTTTCACGCGCCAGTCCAGCGCCTTTAAGTACTGGTCAACAGTGTCTTTGTAGTTTAAGAGGGTGGAATTGATATTGCGCAGCTTTTCTCTCTGCTTCCGGTACAGAATATAAGCCTTGGCAACAGACTCATAACCGCCCTGAGACAGAACAGTTTCTACACTGTCCTGAATGTCTTCCACGGAAATGAGACCGTCTTTGATCTTGGGAATGAAATCGCTGGTGACCTTGATCGCCAAAAAGTCAATGACGCTGTCGGTGTAGGGAGTTCCTGTGGCGTCAAATGCTTTTTGAATGGCACTGGCGATCTTTACCATATCGAAGGATACGACGGCGCCGTCTCTCTTTGTTACCTGATACATATCTTTCTCTCCTTTTTCAGATTCCCCGCAGCTGGGCGTTGGGGATGTGTTTTTTTGTGATCTCCAGAAGCGCGTGCATTTCTTCTTCGGAAAAGGCACTTAGGTTTTCGGGAGACAGAAGATCGCCGCTGTCCTTGAAGCCTTGGAGGAAGTAGCGCTTGGCGCCGGCAATCCAGCAGGAAAGCTCTTCGATGCTTTCCTTTGTGTGCAGTCCCTTTACAGCCGTGGTACGAAATTCGTAATCCACTTTATTGGTCATTAAAAACTCCCGGCTTTCTTCAATGGCGCCGATGGGCGCTTTGGGAAGACCGCAGGTGGCACTGTAAAATGCAGGACTGTTTTTAATGTCCATCGCTACATAATCTGCAAGACCTTCCGCAACCAGCTTACTGAGCAGGTCGGGATTTGTGCCGTTAATGTCCACCTTGATGGCGTAGCCCATTTCTCTTACCTTATATAAAAAGGGAAGCAGATCGGGATACATAAGTGGCTCACCGCCGGAAATGACCACACCGTCCAGTAATCCTTGCCGCTTCTTCAAAAATGAGAGGACATCGGCATCAAGAAAGGCGTTGTCAGCGCCCGGACGGACAAGAGATGCGTTGTGGCAAAAGGGACAGCGCAGGTTACAGCCACGGACAAAAAGGATACAGGAGACTTTCCCAGGAAAGTCCAATAGTGTCAGGCTTTGCATACCGGCAAAATCCATAAAAAGCTCCTTTCTGTGCGACGCGGTGCTCTCATAGAATAGCATATATTGTGCCATAAGTCAATGACAAACACAATATTTAGTAGAAAAATCTAAAAAATCTTTCTATTGTGGAAAAAGATAAAAAAAGACCCCGACACAAGGATTTGTGTCGGGGAAAAGGGTTATTTCAGCAGTAATTCCGCAATTTGAATGGTGTTGGTGGCAGCGCCCTTGCGGACCTGATCACCGCAGCACCAGAGACAGATGCCGTTCTCATCGGTCAGGTCGGGACGGATACGGCCAACATAGACAATGTCCTGCCCGGACGTATCCAGGGGCATAGGATACTGCTTTGCATTCAGGTCATCCACAAGGCGGCAGCCGGGTGCGGTGGCAAGCACTTCCCGAACTTCCTCAACGGTGACTTTCCGGTCAAAGTGGAGGCTGACGGAAATGGAGTGGCTGCGGACAACGGGTACGCGGACGCAGGTACAGGAGACCTTCAGGTCGGGCAGATGCATAATCTTTCTGCCCTCATTCTGCATCTTCATTTCCTCGCTGGTGTAGCCGTCAACCTGCTCGCCACCGATCTGGGGGATCAGATTGAATGCGATCTGGTAGGGGAATACGGTGGGGGTATAGGTTTCCCCTTTGGAAAGAGCCTCTACCTCTGCCATCAGCTCAATGGGGCCGCCGGCACCTGCACCGGAAACGGCCTGATAGGTAGACGCGGTCATGGTGCGGATGGGGGAGAGCGAATTCAGGGCGTTGACTGCAGTGACGGTGATGATGGTGGAGCAGTTGGGGTTAGAGATGATGCCGCTGTGCCAGGCGATGTCCTCGGGATTGACCTCGGGAACGATCAGGGGCACGTTAGGATCCATCCGGAAAGCGGAGGAGTTATCCACAAATACGGCACCAGCCTTTACGATAGCGGGGGCGAATTTTTTGGCGATGTCGTTTTCGGCGGCACCCAAAACAATGTCCACACCTTCAAAGGCGGTATCGCAGGCCTCCTGAATGACCACGTCCTCACCACGGAATTTCATAGTCTTGCCGGCACTCCGGGCGGAAGCCAGCGGGATGAGCTTTCCAACGGGGAAGTTTCGCTCCTGCAAAATGGAGATCATTTCCTGTCCCACAGCGCCGGTGGCGCCCAGGACGGCAACGGTATAGGTTTTCATAGCTAAAACTCCTTACTTTACAAAGCTGTTATACAGAACACGGATGGCCTCGGCAAAGTCCCGATTGTCCACACCGAAGATAATGTTCAGTTCGTCAGGCCCTTGGTTGATCATACGGATGTTGATGCCGGCATCGCCCAGCGCGGCAAAAACCTTACCGGAAATACCGGGGCGGAATGCCATCCGGCGGCCAACGGCGGCGACCACGGCAATCTTATCGTGGACCTCCAGAGAGTCAGGCTTGACTTCCTGCTGGATCTCACCCAAAATGGTGTACAGCTTAGGGGCTAAGGATGCAGTAGGCATAACCACAGAGACGTTATCAATGCCGTTGGGGGCATAGTCGATGGAGATATTGTGCCGCTCCAAAACGGAGAGCATTTTCCGCAGAACGCCTACCTCACCTCCCATACCGCGCTTGGACATAGAGATGATGGAGAAGTCCTTTTTGCCGGTAATGCCGGTAATAAAGCGGTTGGGGTCTGCATCGGTGGAGAAAGATTCCCGGATCATAGTGCCGGGATCCTCGGGGGCGTTGGTGTTGCGGATGTTCAGCGGAATGTTCTTCTCGCGGACGGGGAAGATGGTGCCTTCGTGGAGCACCTGTGCGCCAGAGTAGCTCAGCTCACGAAGCTCGTCATAAGTAACCTCGGGGATGGGCTGGGGATTTTCCACGATCCGGGGGTCTGCCATTAAGATGCCGGAAACGTCAGTCCAGTTTTCGTAAACATCGGCATCCAGTGCAGCGGCAGCCAGTGCGCCGGTGATGTCACTGCCGCCCCGGGAGAAGGTGCGGATGTGACCGTCGGGCATCAGGCCGTAGAAGCCGGGGGTGACGATGCCCTTACCGGTAGAGAAGGAACGCAGAGCCTTGTAGGAAGCCTCCTGATCCACAGAGCCGTCCATCTTGAATTTGACCCAATCCACAGCATCGATAAACTTAAAGTCTAAAAACTTTGCCATCAGCTTTGCGGAGAAATACTCGCCGCGGCTGACCAGCTCATCCTGAGAAATGCCGTTGTTATCCAAACGCTTTTTGATAGCGGCAAATTCTGTCTCCAGATCTAAATTTAGACCCAACTCGTCCCGGATCTCCAAGTACCGGGAGGTGATCCGCTCAAAGACGGGATCGCAGTCCACACCGTACTGGGCGTGGGCGTGGCACAAATAAAGCAGATCGGTGATCTTATGATCGCCGCTGTACCGCTTGCCGGCGGCAGATACAACAACTACACGGCGTTCGGAGTCTGCCAGCAGAATGTCCCGGACTTTCCGGTACTGACCGGCATCGGCCATAGAAGAGCCGCCGAATTTGGTTACTTTCAGCATCTTTATTTCCTCATTTCTCAAAGGCGGCAATGAACACATCGGGATGTGCCTTGCGCCAAGTGTGCATTTTTTCTACCTCCACGGGCAGGGTGATGACTGCACCGCCCCAGTTCTCCCGGGTGTTCTCTTCCAGCCAGGCATCGGATGCGCCACGGACATAATAGGTGCGCTTTTCATCGTTGCAGGTTTGCACCTTTTCACCGTAGGGACTGTAAAATCCCTTTCCGCTTAGAATATCCGCGCAGTCCTGCAGTACATTATACGCGGTGGGGTAGCGGCCTGCGCCTTGTCCGTAGAAGCTCATACGCTCAGATGCGCTGCCAATCAGGGTAATCAGGTTAAAGTTGGTGGGAACGGAAGCTTCTGTGGAAATGGCAGGGTAGAGGGTGGGCTGGACGCAGGCACTGAGCTTGCCGCCGTCCATTTTTGCCATACCGATGAGCTTGCATACAAGACCCCGGGCGCGGAAGGAAGCGATGTCCTCCGCCAAAATATTCGAAATACCGGCAGCGGGAACGGTTTCCATATCCAAGCTGATACCAAAGGCGATATTTGCCGAAAGAATGGTTTTGTGCCAAGTGTCGGTGCCCTCTACATCAGTAGAAGGATTGGCCTCTGCGTAACCCAGCTTCTGTGCCTGCGCCAGCGCGTCAGCATAGGTCATACCGCCACGGGTCATAGCATCTAAAATATAGTTACAGGTGCCGTTCATAATACCGCCAATCTGGCGAATGGTCTGCACGCGGCGGGCGCGCTCCAGCTCACTGAGCCAGCCAATGCCGCCGCCGACCGCTGCGGTACAGCGAAGGAGAACACCCTTTTCCTTGGCAAGGGGGATCAGCTCGTCATAAAAAGTGGCCATCAGCGCCTTGTTGGAGGTGACAACGTTCTTGCCGGCAAGGATGCAGTCCCGGACAAATTCAAAAGCAGGATGGAGTCCACCCATCGCTTCCACCACGGTGTCAATAGAGCTGTCATTCAAGACAGACTTAAAATCCTTTGTGACTTCCACACCCGGAAGGGTGACATCCTCCAAGCATACGACTTTTGCAACTTCCATATCTGTGCGATCCTGAACGAGGTCATATACACCTCTGCCCACAACACCAAAACCAAGCAGACCTAAACGCATTGGGAAAACCTCCAAAATGTCTGTTATATGAAAATAAATGCTTCTCCTTGAGAAACACTTGCTTTTTTGCCGAAAACAGTATATCATATACCTATTAAAAATGCAATAGTGCCGATAAACAAGTATTTTCGTGAAAACGGTGAAAAATTTGTGCAGTTTTAGAAGATTTTTGGGGGTTTTTATGCTTTATCATTCCACACGGTCTTTAGAGCCTCGGGTCGACAGCGCCCAGGCGGTTTTAGAGGGGCTTGCACCCGACGGCGGCCTGTTCGTTCCCGAAAAGATACCTCATATAAACATAGAAGCCTGTTTGGCTGAAAACACGATGGAGATGGCCACCCGGATCATTTCTGCGATGCTGCCGGAGATCGAGGAGATGCCCGCGCTTGTAGAAAAGGCGTATCGGGGCAAATTCCAGACCGAGGAGCTGACGCCCACAGTCAAAGCCGGCGACTTTACGGTGCTGGAGCTGTTCCGGGGGCCCACCTCTGCGTTTAAGGATGTGGCGCTTTGTATGCTGCCCCAGCTTCTGACCAAAGCCCGGACGCAAAAGGGAATGACCGATGAGGTGCTGATCCTCACCGCTACCTCCGGCGACACCGGCAAGGCGGCACTTGCGGGCTTTGCGGATGTGCCCGGCGTGGGGATTTGCGTGTTTTATCCTAATGGCGGCGTCAGTGCTGTCCAGCGGGCGCAGATGGTGACCCAAGAGGGCAGCAACGTAGCAGTCTGCGCGGTGCGGGGTAACTTTGACGATGCCCAAACGGGTGTGAAAAATTTGTTCGCTGCCGCGCAAAACGGCAAGCTGCCGGGGGATAGCCGCAGTCTTTCTACCGCAAATTCTATCAATATCGGTAGATTAGCCCCGCAAATTACTTATTACTTTAAGGCTTACAGCGATCTTCTTCGCCGTGGCGAGATCCAAATGGGGGATAAGGTCAATTTCTCCGTCCCTACCGGCAATTTTGGCGATATTTTGGCGGGTTACTTAGCAAAACGCCTCGGCCTCCCTGTAGGAACGCTGATCTGCGCCTCTAATGCCAATAATGTGCTGACGGATTTCATCCGTACCGGCACCTACGACCGCCGCAGACCGCTGCATAAGACCATTTCTCCCTCTATGGACATTTTGGTGTCCTCCAACTTGGAGCGGTTGCTGTACTTTATGTCCGGTGATACCGCTATGGTGGCTGGGCTGATGCAGAAGCTGAATACAGAGGGTTTCTATGAGGTTCCCGCAGAGCTGCTTCAAAAGATCCAAGCGGAATTTTGGGCCGGTTGCTGTGACGATGAAAAGGCCACCGCAACCATTAAATCCGCTTGGGAGCAGACCGGCTACCTCTGCGATCCCCATACCGCTGCCGGTTGGGCAGTTGCGGAGGAATATCGGGAAAAAACCGGTGATATGGCACCTATGGTGGTACTCTCCACTGCTTCGCCCTATAAATTCCCCGGCGCGGTGCTAAAGGCACTTGCCGAGCCGGAAAGCACCGACGAATTTATGCAAATGACCCAGCTTAGTAAGCTGACCGGCGTTCCTGTGCCGGAAAACCTGTCCGGCCTGCAGGAAAAGCCGGAAAGGCACACCGATGTGATCGAAAAAACAGAAATGCTGTCCTACGTAAAGGAGAAAAAATGAAAAGAGTTACTGTACGCGTTCCTGCTACTACGGCAAACTTAGGCCCGGGCTTTGACGCCTTCGGCTGTGCGCTCAGCCTGTATACGGACGTCACCTTCGAGGAAACCGACGGCGGTCTGGAGATCACCGGCTGCGAGGAGGCCTACACCGGCCCGGATAATATGGCCTATACCTCCTTCTGCGCTGTCCTTGCTTCTATGAGCGAGGAGGTGCGGGGTGTGAAGATCCATATCGAGTCCCAGATCCCCATCTGCCGCGGCCTCGGCTCTTCGGCGGCACTGCTGGTTGCCGGAGCCATCGGCGCAAACGTGCTGCGGGGCAACCGCCTGTCTACCCAAGGCCTGCTGAACATCACCAATGCTATGGAAGGCCACCCGGATAACCTTGCGCCTGCGTTCTACGGCGGGCTGACCGCCTCTATGGTGGATAACGGCCTGCCGGTCACCGTCAATTTCCCCCTCCACCCGGATTGGGAGATCTTGGCGCTTGTGCCGGACTTTACACTGCCCACCAGCAAAGCCCGCGCGGCCTTGCCCGCCCAGCTTCCCCGGGAGGACGCGGTCTATAACATCGCCCATGGCGCGATGGTGCTAAAAGCGCTGGAGCTGGGTGACGAAAAACTTTTGCGTAATGCAATGCAGGATCGCCTGCACCAGCCTTACCGCAAGAGTATGATTGCAGACTATGAAAAAATCGAGGCCTTGGTGCGTACCATGGGCGCGGCTTTCTGCCTCAGTGGCGCGGGCCCGACCCTCCTTTGCATCACCCGGGACAAAACCCTCAAAACCCGCTTGGAGTCTAAGCTTTCCGCTCTTACAGGGGCGAATTGGGAGGTTCTCAAGCTCCACGTGGAATTTGAAGGCGCAAAAGTTTTGAAAAGCGAATAACACAAAACTGCTCCCCAACCCGGGGAGCAGTTTTGTTTTGGTTGTACCAAAGACAACCCCCGGCTATGCCGGGGGAAAAATAATAGCTTATAGCGAGGAGTAAAGTAGACAAGAAAAAAACTCCCCATTATAGTAGAAGTGGTTTGCCGACCACACAACTATCATAATGAGGAGG
>JAZSDE010000128.1:0-2645 GCA_045531015.1 Faecousia sp. | reverse complement strand
GAAAAACGCTGCCGCAACGGTAATTCCTTTTCCCTTGCCTTAACAGACGGCACTTACCGGGTCTACAGCAAAACCGGTGAATTTCTGATGCTTGCCAAGGTCGAAAATGGAGTTATGGCTACGATAAAGAGTTTTTTTGAGGTTTGACGTAAAAAAGCATCCCTCTGATGAGGGAGGTGGCAAAAATCTTTGATTTTTGACGGAGGGAGAGAATGAAACCCTATAATAAAGCGAATATCCCTCTTGCAAAAGGATTGCGGAAAAATATGACACCGTGGGAACGCAAGCTTTGGTACGAGTTTCTGCGAAATTATCCTGTGCGGTTTCAAAGACAAAAGGCAATTGGGAACTATATTGCCGATTTTTACTGCGCAAAGGCAAGGCTTGTGATTGAGCTGGATGGCGGAGGACATTATGACCCGGAGCAGGAAAAGCTGGATGCGGAGCGCACATATTATTTAGAAAAAATGAATCTGCAAGTGATGCGGATATGTAACTTGGATATAGATAAGAATTTTCGTGGAGTTTGTGAATATATAGATATGTCGGTTAAGAATTCTCTCCCCCAGTCAGCTTCGCTGACAGCCCCCTCGTCAGAGGGGGCCGAAAAAGGTGCTTGCCGGAAAAAGACAATCTATGCTCTCGGTTTTTTTGACGGGGTGCATTTGGGACATCAGGCACTGCTGGCAGCTTGCCGCAGCTTGGCGGCTAAAAATAACTGCAATGCCGGTGTCATTACCTTTACCAACCACCCAGACATTCTCGTCTGTGGAGATACGCCCCGTCTTATTAATACGATGGAGGATCGGCGGTTATTGTTACTTACCGGCGGGATGGACTATGTGGCGGAGCTGTCCTTTGATGAAGAGCTGATGCATACCCATTGGGCTGCTTTTTTAGGCGGCCTTGTGGAGCAGGGCGCAGCAGGCTTTGTCTGCGGCAGCGATTTCCGTTTCGGCGCAGGTGGCAGCGGCACAGCGAAAAAGCTGGAAAGCTTTTGCAAGGCCCGGAACCTGCCGTATGCCATTGTGCCGCAACAGCAGATCGATGGTGTCCGGGTCAGTTCCACCTATATCCGTGAGCTGATCGCTGGGGGGGAAATGGAAAAAGGGGTTGCGTTTTTAGGGCATCCCCATCTCCTTTCCGGGGAAGTGCTCCACGGCAGAGGACTTGGACATACCATCGGCATCCCCACCGCCAATATTGCCCTGCCGGAAAGTGTGGTCTGCCCAAAGTTGGGCGTGTATGCCTGTACAGCAACGGTAGATGGTAAGGAATATTTGGCGGTGACCAATGTGGGAACCCGTCCCACCGTAGGGGGGACACACATCACCGTAGAGCCTTGGCTTTTGGATTTTGCGGGGGACATCTACGGAAAGCGGCTCCATTTGCTGTTTTGGCGCTTCCTCCGACCGGAGCAGAAATTTGATTCCTTAGAGGAATTGCGGGCAGAAATTCAAAATAATGCAGCCGAAACCCGGAAATTCTTCAAAAATTACGAATAAAAATGCTTTACTTTTGGAAAAAACTATGATATATTATTCGGGCTGGCTTTAGCCGGACAATATTTCTATGCCCGCTGCTCAGTTTTGGGAAGACACCGACCCTTTACTTAGCGCAGGGTAAATTTAGTAAAAGGTGGAAAAAACAATGATCCAGAAAGAAAAAAAGACCCAGGTAATCCTGGAAAATGCTACCCACGAGGGCGATACCGGTTCTCCTGAGGTGCAGATCGCTATCCTGACTGCCCGTATCAACGAGCTGACTGATCACCTGCGCACCCACAAGCACGACAACCACTCCCGCCGTGGCCTGCTGATGATGGTTGGTAAGCGCCGCAGCCTGCTGGACTATCTGGCCAAGAAGGACATCAACCGTTACCGTGCAATCATCGCAAAGCTGGGTATCCGTAAGTAAGATATTCCTAAAAAGGGCGATGGCAACATCGCCCTTTTTCAAGCCCCCGCCCTACAACCATTTCATCCAAATCGGGAGAAGCTTTAGCAGTTGAAAGTGTTGCTGACATTCAGCGATAGTTTCAAGTGCTAAACCTCCCGAACAAACAAAAATACAGGAGGTAAACAAATGATTACTCGCAAGACTTTCCCCAATCACAAGGTCTTTGAGACCGAGATCGGCGGCCGTCCCTTTACCGTAGAGACCGGTAAGGTCGCTGAACTGGCAAATGCAGAGTGCATCTGCCGTTACGGTGATACTGTGGTGCTGACCACCGTCACCTGCAACCCCATCCCCAAGGCTGGCATCGACTACTTCCCTCTGACCATCGAGTTTGAAGAGAGAATGTACTCCGTAGGCCGTATCCCTGGCTCCTTCAACCGTCGTGAGGGCAAGCCCTCTGAGCGCGGCATTCTCAACAGCCGGATCATCGACCGTCCTATGCGTCCCCTCTTTGACGAGGAGCTGCGTAACGACACCGTCGTCACCTGCACCGTCTTCGCTAACGATCACGAGAATCCCGTGGAAGTGGTTGCTTCCCTGGGCGCTTCCATCGCCATCGCTTCCTCCGACGTTCCCTGGAACGGCCCTGTTGCCACCACCAACGTGGCTTACCTGAACGGCCAGTATATCGTCAACCCCTCAAGTCGGAGGCCAAGCGGTCTTAGGAAGACAAGCAACTATTGCAA
>JAZSDE010000119.1:0-22488 GCA_045531015.1 Faecousia sp. | reverse complement strand
CTTTGCAAACTTGGGAGGCTCACCAACCAGAGCGGTACCGCCCAGGTCTACGCCCTTCTCCAGCTGGCATGCAGCATGCAGCAGGGAAACGGAGTCCAGGTCGAATACGGGCTTTGCACCGGGATGGTCGCCCATCTTGGTGTGGTCGCCGGTGAGGCAGAGGATATTCTCAATGCCCAGCATAGCAGCACCCAGCAGCTCGGACTGGAGGGCGATACGGTTGCGGTCCCGGCAGGTCAGCTGCAGAATGGGAGTCAGACCTGCATTCTTCAGTGCGATACAGGCAGGCAGGCTGCCCATACGCATAACAGAGGACTGGTTATCGGTTACGTTCACAGCAGTAATGCCGCCTAAGTATTCCTTGGCTTCTTCCACCAAGTGGTCTACGTGAATACCCTTGGGAGGGCCAACCTCTGCGGTCACAACAAACTGACCGTTATCAAAAAGTTCAGTAATTCTCATTTTTAGCACCTCATTTTAAAAGATCAAGCCTGCTCATCGGTGGCGTAGTTTCGCACCTGCACAGGGCACTTCAGCGCGTCCAAACGGCCAATTTTCTCCAGCCGCTTCTGGATCCGTTCCCAGCCGCATTCCATATCGGGATCGACCTCGCACTTGCCGTTCTTTGCACCGCCGCACTGACCGTTTACAAGGCCCTTGGAGCAAGCGGTCAGGGGGCAGATGCCGCCGGTGAGATTGAGGAAACACTCGCCACACTGCGCACAGTTATGGGCAAGCGGCGTTACGCCCTGGAAGCCGGGCAGCGCATAGGTATCGCAGCCAGCGCAGACCCGTTTTTCGGGGAACATTTCTGCAACGGTCTGAACGCCTACACCGCAGGAAAGCACCAAAACGGTGTCTGCAGCGCCAATGGCTGACTGCTTTTGCAGACGCAGCTTCAAATTCTCTACATTGCAAATGTAATCGGTTACCAGCGTGCCGGTAACGAGACTGCTATCTTTCAGTTCGGCAATTAGCGCATCTGCTTCCTGCTCGGGGAAGCGGATCTCCTTACAGCCGTGGCAGACGAGGATGAAGACCTTGCCCTTCAGCTGTGCTTTGATAACGTCTTTGTTTTTTAGTTCTGTAATCAGCATTATTTCATCCCCCTTACACCGTTCTTGCCCATTTTAATCATTGTGACGAGGGGCAGCTTGGAAGAGCAGATATATTCGCAGCAGCGGCACTCCATACAGTCCATAATCTTGAGCACCTTGCAACCTTGCCAGTCTTGCGCGCCTACCAGCTTGAAGTAGTGCAGAGGCTTCAGCTCCATGGGACATACATCCACACAGCGGCCGCACTTAATACATTCATTAGGCTCTGTTTCATCATTGTCGATAGCAATAATGCCGTTGGAGCCCTTCATAATGGGGGTATTCAGTGTGGTCTGTGGGAAGCCCATCATAGGGCCGCCGGCCTTAATGAGGACATCTTCCGCGGAAATACCGCCGCAGGCCTCTACCAGCTCGGAGGCGGGTGTGCCGATCCGGACGATGAAATTGCCGGGACTCAGGATATACTTGCCGGTGACAGTGGTGACGCGCTCGATAAGGGGCATACCGGTCTTCAGCGCATCGGCAATGGCCTTGACGGTGGAAACGTTGCTGACGCAGGCACCCACATCCGCAGGCAGACCGCCGCTGGGAACACTGCGGCCCAGCGCCCGCTTAATGAGCATTTTCTCACCGCCCTGGGGGTACTGGGTAGCAACCTCCAGAACCTCGATACCGGCAATGTCTGCAGTCTTTTCCCGCAGCAGCGCTATGGCATCGGGCTTGTTTTCTTCAATGACGATGATACCCTTGGGGGCATTTACAGTCTTCATTTCTGCCAGCAGACCGTAAATAATATCGTCAGCAAACTCCAAAAGAACACGGTGGTCGGCGGTGAGCATCGGCTCACACTCGCAGGCATTCACTAAAACGGCATCGATGGGTTTGCCGGGATTCAGCTTTACGTAAGTAGGGAAGCCTGCGCCGCCCATACCGACAATACCGGCATTCTTGACGATCTCAATGATCTCGGGAGCAGTCAGCTCCTCCAAAGCCTTGGCGGGCTGCACGGAGGTGTGGACGGTGTCTTTGAAATCATTTTCCACCACAATGCTCAGGCAAGTACCGCGGGTGGCGTGGGGACGTTCCTCAATGGCGATGACCGTACCGCTGATACTGCTGTGGATGGGCGCGGAGATAAAGCCGGCAGCTTCGCCGATCTTCTGACCCATGTCTACGTGGTCGCCAACAGCCACAATGGGCGTTGCAGGCGCGCCCAAGTGCATACTAAGGGGAAACACTGCAACCTTGGGAGCAGGGAAACGCACAAGTTTTTTGTGCTCGGTGGGCTCTTTGCCCTCTACGGGGTGAACACCGCCGTACCAGCCTTCCAGCCGCTTTTCACGGATCTCTTTTACGTATTCATTAATAACCTTGAAGTTGACCTTGGAGTAGTCACGAACCTGTACGGCCTGTGCAGTCAGCTCCTGCAGACGGCCTTGGGCAGCCAAGCGCTGCTGGATTTTTTCCCAAGCGCAGTCTTTATCGGCGCAGACCTCACATTTTCCGTTCTTTGCGCCGCCACACTGACCGTTGAGAAGACTCTTAGAGCAGTCTACCACAGGACAGATACCGCCGGTCATAGTGAGGTAGCATTGGGCACAGGCATCGCAGGCTTTCTTGGTCAGGGCCATACCGTGATGACCGGTATAGTTAATAGAATTGGTCGCGGTATAGACGGGAAGATCGGCGATTGCCGCCACTGTCTGCACACCCAAACCGCAGGAGATGACGATCACGTGTTCTGCGTTTTCGGGGATCATACCGGGCAGGCCGTTTTTGGCTTTCCATTCATTGCAGAGAAAATCTGCTTTGGCTGTACCTACAACGGTTTTGCCCAAGCTTTCCGCCAGCTTCAAAAATTCTTCCGACTCCGGTTCCTTTACGGTGTCAAATGCTTTGTAGCACTTATTGCAGCTGATAACGAACAGATTGTCCTTGTTCTCCAATAGGGAAGACAGCTCGTCTGCAGATTTCAGCGCATACTTCGTATAGTTCTCCACCTTTTCACCTTCCTCACAAAAGTACAATTATGTTATAAACAAATAACTATCCCGCTCAGTATAACATATAAAAACGAATCTGTCATCTAAAAAAATAATTTTTTATCGATTTTTAAAAAATAATGGTTGTAATAAGAAAGCGATAAACAGAAGACCCTCCGGTTTAGTAAGCCGGAGGGTCAGAAAAGGGTTTTTGTTTACAGTTTAATCCATAATGCGGGAACGATACCTGCTTCGTATGTTACTTTCCGTTCTCCTATTTTTCCCTCATAAACATAGAGACTCTTTTCTCCGCGTGTCCCAAAGGCAGTGCGCAGCCACCAGCTTTCCTTTTGCCCTAAGGCGCGGCAGAAATCACTAACATCCGGTCTGCGCGCAGTATCATAGGTAGTATGAGATGACGCGAAGCCGTAGGCAGAGTTACAAACCTCATCTCCGGAAAGAAGTAATAGGTTATCGCCGTCCACTGCTTGAATCAGCTGTTGTTGCAGACTTGTAAATACAGTATTGTAGAGTTGTTGGTTGAGCCATAGCCGTATTTCACTGCTCAAATAGTCGTTGGATAAAGTGCTGTTATCTGCATTTAAATAGTAATAGTCGCCTCTTTGATACGATTTGGACTGAAAGACCTTGCTGGTGATAATGCTATCACACACAAGCAGTGCTTTTCCGTTGCTTTCCGTCAAAATCCGCCAGCGCAGCGGGGCTACCTTGAAGTAATATATTT
Source organism: Faecousia sp. (assembly GCA_045531015.1). Lineage (GTDB taxonomy): Bacteria > Bacillota > Clostridia > Oscillospirales > Oscillospiraceae > Faecousia. The sequence continues at coordinate 18,703 of JAZSDE010000119.1, read as the reverse complement.
GGCCGTTCTCGATGGCATCTCCGCTGTGAAAAGTATAGTTTCCGTTTAATGAAGCGGTGACCTTGGCATAGTAATTGCCATCGGAGCCCAGATAATAGCCACGGGCATCTTGTGTGGAGGTAACGGTTACATTCTCATTTTTCAGAGCCTGAGGATATTCACCAAAAAAGATATAGTTCTCATATCGGGTATAAGCCCTATTGGGGTCAATGGTTACACCAGCGTCCAATTCACCGCAACGAAGGCAATAACCTGTGTTGCTTGTGTGTCCTCTGGGATTTGCATATACGGTTTCTCGTTTGGTCTCTTCTCCACAGGCAGTGCAGTAATAGACCTCGTCATAGGAGCATTGCTCAGTGCAGGAATCCTTCTCATTTTCAATTTCTCTCCGGAGGCTGGTGTGCGTACACTCACCTGTGCCGGTTGGTTGATTAAGGTCGGTTTCGTCAATGTGGAATGTGCCGCAGTAGTCACATTTGTGGTTGTCATCGGCGTCCCGATGCTGACAAGGAAGGCTGGGAGGCTGTGTGGGAGCAGGTGTGTTGTTCTCGCATCCGGTAAAGCACAAAATGAGCGCCAACATCACTGATAGAGCAGCAAATTTTCTTGTTTTCATAAAAAGTTTTCCTTTCTTGCTAAGATTATCGGATCGGTGTTTGCTTAGCCATAATTCTGCAACGCCAGCTTGAACGCGCCGTAGATGCCCGCGTCATTCTCAAGTCTTGCAATTGCAAGCCTGACATTGCGGCAGGGGGCAAAGGTGTGCTTCCGCATAGGTTCTGCGATGCCGTCAATAAGCATCTGTCCTGCTCTGCTGACGCCGCCACCCAAAACAATGACATCGGGATTTACAATACAGCAAATGATAGAGAGGAACCAGCCCATAATGTCAAAATAGCGATTTAGTACTGCTTTGGCTACAGGGTCACCGTCCCGTCCTGCATCGAAAATGGCCTTTGCGGTGAGCTTGTCGCCGTCTAACACAGAAGGTTCGTGGGGGAGCGCCAGAGCCTCTGTGGCAAGTCTGACAATGCCGGTGGCGGATAAGTACTGCTCTGCACAGCCGCATTTTCCGCAGTTGCAGGGGATCGTTTCATCGGGGAATAAGGTGATGTGTCCGATTTCACCGCCGGCACCGTTAATGCCGGTGAGAACATGCCCCTCTGTGATAACGCCGCCGCCGACACCGGTGCCTAAGGTCACAAAGACCATATTATCGTTACCTGCGCCCTTCCAGCACTCGCCAAGGGCGGCAAGGTTGGCATCGTTGCCACAGGCCACCGGCAGCCCGGTGAGTGCGCTCAGCTCTTTCGGCACGTCTTTTCTGCCCCAGCCTAAGTTGACACAAACGGGCACAATGCCGTTGGGGTCAGCTGCGCCGGGCACACCGATACCGATACCGAGGATATTCTCCTTCGCAATCTGCTTTTCTGCCAAATAGGCTAAAACTGCCGCGGCAATGTCCGGCAGGATCTGCTCACCGCTGTTTTCTTTAACTGTGGGAATCTCCCATTTTTCAAGGCAGGCGCCGCCCTCTTCAAAAAAGGCCAACTTTACTGTCGTGCCGCCTAAATCAATGCCAAAACCGTAACGCATAGTATACGCCTCCATTTTTTTAGAATAAATCTATCATACAACAAAAAAATTGAAAAAGCTACCTAAAAATAAGAAACTTATCCCTTGTTTTCGGACGCAGGGTGTGTTAAGATAGGCAAAGAATACATAAGGAGGTATATACCTATGATCAAAGTAGATATATCTAACATTTGGGGCACCCTTTCTCTGCCGGATTTGTTGGCGCTGGAGAAAGAAGTGTTTGCCGCTCATAAGACCCTGACCGAAGGCACCGGCGAGGGCAACGACTTTATTGGCTGGCTGGATCTGCCCAGCACCGAGGAGACCGACGAGATGATCCGTATCCGCGCCGCCGCAAAGCGCATTCGGGATAATTCCGATGTGTTTGTGGTCATCGGTATCGGCGGCAGCTACTTGGGCCCCCGGGCAGCCATTGAGCTTCTGCAGGGCACCAACCACAATATCGGCAAGGGTAAGGGTGACCCCCAGATCTTCTTTGCCGGTAACGGCCTGTCCACCAGAGCGTGGAATGAACTGAAGCGGCTTCTTGATGGCAAGGATTTCTCTATCGCCATCATCTCTAAGTCCGGCACCACCACTGAGCCTGCTATCGCAACCCGTGCTCTGCGCGCTATGCTGATCGAGAAGTACGGCATCGACGAAGCCAACGCCCGTACCATTGCCATTACCGACCCCTGCAAGGGCGCTCTGCGGCAGATGGCTATGGAGGAAGGCTGGGAGACCTTTGTTATCCCCCCCAATGTGGGCGGCCGCTACTCTGTCCTGACCGCTGTTGGTCTGCTGCCTATGGCAGTTGCCGGTATCGATCCTATGGAGGTTATGGCCGGTGCTGTGCAGGCGAAGAAGGATTACGATCTGCGTTCCTTTGAAAACCCCGTGTGGTTGTACACCGCCGCAAGAAACCTCTTGTACCGAAATGGTAAGTGCATTGAGATCATGGAGTCCTTTGAACCCGGCTTCAAAATGATGGGCGGCTGGTGGCAGCAGCTCTTCGGTGAGAGCGAGGGTAAGGACGGCAAGGGTATTTTCCCTGTTACTGCAGAATTTACCGCAGACCTCCACTCTTTGGGTCAGATGATCCAGCAGGGCGAGCGGAACATCTTCGAGACAATGATCCGCTTCGATGCGCCTGAGGAGACCTTCACCGTTGGCGGCGACAAGAAGAATCTGGACGGTCTGAACTACTTGGAGGGCCGCACGCTGGACTTCGTGGATGAGCAGGCATTCCTTGGCACACTGGCTGCCCACGTGGACGGCAATGTTCCCGTTATCACTATGGATATGGGCAGGCTGGATGCAAAGAAGCTGGGCGAAATGTTCTATTTCTTTGAGCTTGCCTGCGGCGTTTCTGCTTACACCTTGGGCGTCAACCCCTTCAATCAGCCCGGTGTTGAGTTCTACAAGCGCAATATGTTTAAGCTCTTAGGCAAGCCCGGTTATTAATTGCAAAATTTTTTGTAAATTCTTTATATTGCCCCTTGCAATACAGTAAAAAAACTGATAAAATCTATATACCAGCTAATAAAGCTGCAAGCAAAGGAGGAGTTTCCGATGATTCATCTGATTATGGGCCTGAAAGGTTCCGGCAAGACCAAGAAAATGATCGATTCCATTCAAGAGGCTGTTGCCAGCGCCCACGGCGATGTGGTTTGCGTTGAGTATGGCCAGAAGCTGACATACGACCTGCCTTACAAGGTTCGTCTGGTAGACTCTAAGGAATACGGCATCTGCAATCCCTGCATGCTCAAGGGTCTGCTCAGCGGTCTGCACGCAGGCAACTACGATATTACCAATGTGTACATCGACAATCTCTATAAGACCATCGGCAATGACCGTGCTGCAGGTGAGGAATTCATTCTGTGGTGCGCCAAGTTCGCCGAGGCCAACAATATGGAGATCACCATCACTGTTTCCGACGATCCTACTCTGGCATCCGAGGAAATCAAGAAGTACCTGTAATTCGGAAAGTCAAAAACCGATCAGCGAAAGCTGATCGGGTTTTCTTATATGTTACCTTTGGCAAGAATAGTAGCTGGGCCGGTGAGGGAGATGGCGGTTAAGGCATCGCCATCTGTTTCCAAGTGGATGCGCAGCTCGCCGCCGGGATTGTGGCAGAGCAGTTCTTTTCCCGGCAATCGACCTGCCGCCCATAGCGCGACGGCAATGCTGCCGCAGCCGGTGCCGCAGGCGAGGGTGTAATCCTCAACGCCCCGTTCATAGGTCAGCACATTCAGGGCATTATCGCCCAGCATTTGGAAAAAACTCACATTTGCCCCTTTGGGAAATGCGCCGTGATGGCGCAGCTCCAGTGCTTGGGGGAGAAGGGCTTCCCGGCAGGGGGTGTCCGAAATTTCCAAAAGGGCGTGGGGAATTCCGGGATCGCCCAATTCCACATAAATAGCAGGTTCTGCCCGCTTGAAATCCAATACCGAGGGCAGATTCAGCCGTACCCGATACTGATCCTCTCTGAGCCGCCATCCGGGCACAAGACCCGCATCGGTCTCGATGACCGTATTCTCTCCGCAAATGCCATTGTCATAGGCAAATCGGCAGATACACCGGGCGCCGTTGCCGCACATCTCACCCCGTAGCCCGTCGGAATTATAAAAATGCAGGCGAAAATCCGCAATTTCAGAGCAGTCCAGGGCCAAAAAACCGTCCGCTCCGGTCTCTCGACAAAGCCGAATAGCAAGGGCTTGCAAATCGTAGCTTTCGCCCCGAACATCCACCACGGCAAAGTCATTGCCTGCGCCACTCATATGCCAGTATTCCATGCATTACCTCGTAAAAAAGCAGGTGGCCATATCACGGCCACCTGCGTCTGTTATTTGGCCTCAGCCAGTAAATTCTCCATATTATAAAGACCGGGCTTTTTGCCAACCATAAACCGAGCGGCATCTACCGCGCCGTCTGCCAGCATACCACGGGTCTCTGCCTGATGGCGGAGCGTCAGGGTCTGATTGGGGGTGCAGATATGCACCTCGTGGACACCGACTACGCCACCCATCCGCAGGGAATGGATACCGATCTCCTCTTTCGTTCGCTTGCCCTCACCGGCGCGGCCACAGTGGGCAGTGGCCTCCGGACGAACCTCCTTGATGGCATTAAAAAGCATCAGTGCTGTACCGCTGGGGGCATCTACCTTGCGGTTGTGGTGGGTTTCCACAATCTCAATGTCCGCATCGGGGAAGAAGGCGGCAGCCTGCTTTGCCACCTTGCAAAGCACCGCAATACCCAAACTCATATTGCCGGAATAGAACACGGGAATTTCCTTGGCAGCCGCATAAATCAGTGCCTTTTCCTCCGGGGTGTGACCGGTGGTGCCGATGACAGCGGCGAAGCCGTTTGCTTTTGCGTAGGCCAGTACGTCGGTAACTGCACTGTGGTGGGAAAAGTCGATGACCACATCACCGCACCGCTTTCCTAATTCCTTGAAGGTCTTCGGCACGTTGTTTTCTCCATCGAGGCTTACAAGGCCGATAACCTCTGCACCCAAAATGTCCCGGATGAGTCTTCCCATTGCGCCGTTGGCGCCGCAAACAATGGCTCTCATTTCAGTACCCCCAAATTCCGCATATGGGAGAACATAATCTCTTTATTTTTTTCTGTCATAGGCACGAGGGGCAGACGAACGTAATTCTCACCGAATCCCATAGCCGATACAGCGGCCTTCGCGGGAATGGGATTAACCTCACTAAAGAGACTGTGAATGAGCGGTAAAAGCCTACACTGCATTTCGGCAGAACCGGCAAGATCACCGGCAAAAAGCATATCCGCCATCTGCACAGTCTCCTTGGGCATCACATTGGAAACTACGCTGATACAGCCCATAGCACCCATTGCCATCATTGGCTGGGTCAGGCCGTCCTCACCGGAGTAAATATCCAACCGATCCTTACACTGGGCGATGATATCTACCACCTGCGCCATATTGCCGCTGGCTTCCTTCAGACCGCAGATCATAGGATGGTCTGCAAGGACAGATACGGTCTCCGGCAGGAGGTTACAGCCTGTCCTGGAAGGGACATTGTACAAAATGACCGGTTTGTCGGAAGCATCTGCAACAGCGGTATAGTGGGCGATAAGACCGCCTTGGGTGGATTTATTGTAGTAGGGAGTAACCACCAGTACCGCATCTGCGCCATCACCGCAGGCACTGCGGGTAAAGTCCAAAACATGCTCGGTGTTGTTGGTACCGGTACCGGCAATAACAGGCACACGACCGTCTACCCGTTTTACGGTAAAGCGGATCACTTCCTTGCGCTCCGCTTGCGAAAGGGTAGCGCTCTCACCGGTGGTTCCGGCAGCAACCAAAGCGTTAATGCCGTTTTCAATCTGGAAATCAATGAAACGGGCAAGATTGTCGTAGTCCACACCGTGGGGGGTCATAGGTGTCACCATTGCTGTGGCAATGCCCTTAAAAACTGTATTTTTCATAGGTTTCTCCTCCTTCTCTTTGCGGATTCACCTTTTTCTTTATTCTACCACACCTAAACGGAAAAGGGAATATATAATTTTTGGGACACCGTATTTTTTTAGCGGTGTCCCGTAGCTTATACGCAAAATTGATTGAAAAATTCATAAAGGGGTGTGAGGGCTTCAAAAAGCTTCTCTACCCGACCTGCCAATTCAGGCCCAAAAGTGTCCGGGTTAAATTCCTCGCTGTGGATACAGGAAATGTTTCCTTTCCAAGAAAAATAGGGCAGGAGGGCAGGCTCGTCCGTAGGCTTAGGCCGTTTGTAGAGATCGGCAGTGATGGGGATTCCTGCTTTTTTCTCCGTGTCCCGGATCAGCTTCAAAAACGGCTTGGGGTTTGCGGCAATATGTCGGCGGATCTCCTCCATCGTAGACGGTCTGGGTCGCCACAGGCAGAAGCCGTAGGAGATCCCATCCGGGGTAATCTCAAAAAACAGGCAGGGGTTTTCTGCCCACCATTCCACATCCTTTCGGATGCAGATCCAAAGGCTTTCCTTATAGGGGAGGGGATGGTGCATCCGGGCATCCCGGTAAATGCGGCTGACCTTTAACAGATTGCCGGGTTTGTCCAGAAAAGGGACAAATAGATCTTTTCCCAATTCCTTCGTAGGCTCGTAAAGGTAGGTTACATAGTCTTTTTTATGTTCCAAAAACCATTCCCGGTTATTATTGAGCCGGATTCCCCAAAGGAAATCCACGGTCTCCGGTGAAAACCCGTTAAACATATTGTGCCTCTTTCTCTTTTATCTGTCCGGCAACGGTGCATTTGTCGGTATAAGGACAATCGGGGTAGCTGCAGTCTGCATAAGTTAGCTTGCCGTCTGTAAATTCTGCACATACCGTGCGGCTTTGGTCGTTTGCCCGGCAATAGCCGGGAATAAAGTATTCTTTTTCCATTTTATCTCTCTTTCGTAATGCAGAAGCCCAAAGGTGCTAACCGAAGCAGATCGGGGTGTTTGTGTGTGATATTCTTACCGAAGAGTACATCATCGGGGGAAATATCCCAACTTTCATCGCTTCGGTTTACATAAATATGAAGCTTGCTGTCCTTATCTTCCCGGGTAAAGTGGAGAAGACCGCCGGATGCATAGCAAAATTCTGTTTTACCGGTGCGAAGAGCAGCTTCCTGACGGCGAAGCTGACCCAACTGACGATAGTGGTCACGCAGCGCAGTATTTTCCTTACCCCAAGGATAGGTGCGGCGGTTAAAGGGGTCTTTTCCACCCTCCATTCCGGCCTCATCACCGTAGTAAATACTGGGTGCGCCGGGGAGGGTAAACTGCAAAAAGGAAGCCACAAGCAGCCGCGTTTCTGCTAACTGTCTTTGTCGTGCGGAAAGGAAACGCTCAGAAAGCACCTCCCGGGGGCCGTCGTAATTGTCCACAAGGGCGGTGAGGATCCGGGGTGTGTCGTGGGTGCCCAACAAATTCATATTGCAGTGAACGACCTGCGCCGGATAATTCTCCAAAACAGTCATCACCCGCTCCCGGAAGCGCCGTCCGTCATCCATACCCTGCATAAATTCCAAAATAGCGGTGCGGAAGGGGTAATTCATACAGCTATCCAGCTCGCCGTCCACAAAATAACGTCTGCGGACATTGTAGGCGATCTTATAGGAGGCATCCTCCCACACCTCGCCAATGAGCAGGGCATCGGGCTTTATCTCGCGAAGGCGTTTTTTGAGGCGGAGGATAAAGCTGTCCGGCAGCTCATCCGCCACATCCAGCCGAAAACCGTCTGCGCCCAGTCTTAGCCAGTGGGCAATAACGGAATCGCCGCTGTCGATGATATAGTCCATAAAGGCCGGATCGTTTTTGTTGACCGTGGGCAGTGTGTCGAAGCCCCACCAGCTCTTGTAACGGTCAGGGTGATCGTAAAAATGATACCAAGTATAATAAGGGGAGTTTTTGGTGCAATAAGCACCCTTTTTCCCAAAATTTCCGTTTTTATCAAAGTAGAGGCTATTTGCGCCGGTGTGGGAAAACACACCGTCCAGCACCACACGAATGCCTTGGGCGTGGGCGGCATCGCAGAGGGTAGCAAAGTCCTCTGTGGTTCCAAGCATAGGATCGGGAGTCTTATAGTCCGCGGTGTCGTAGCGGTGGCTGGAAAAGCTCTTGCTGATGGGATTTAAATAAAGAATATTTACGCCCAAAGAGGCAATATAGTCCATTTTTTCTGTGATTCCCCGGAAATTGCCGCCGTAAAAATCGTTATTGAGGATCTTTCCTTGTGGGTCGGGCTGCCAAAGAACCTCTTCCTCCCAATTTTTGTGGAGGATGTAGGGCTGCAGCTTGCCGCTTAGATCACAGTCACCGGACTTCATAAAGCGGTCGGGGAAAATTTGGTAAATGACGGCGCCCTTTGCCCAGTCGGGTGTCACGAAGTCTTCGGGAATACAGCTTACTTGCCAGCAGTCACCGTATTCCATATTGGTGTCGTGTCCCTGCTTAAACAGGCGGAAGTGGCTGTCCGGCTTATGGATGCGGAAAAAGTAGAAGAAAAGACCGGGTGCTGTAAAAGAAAATTCGCCCCGATAAATGGCGTAAAGCCCCTCCCGGTGGGAAAGTACCATCGGTACGGAGAAGAACTCTTCCCCATTTTCCTTGCAGATCACACATTCTGCAGCGGTTGTGGGTACAGAGGTGGGAATATGCAGATGGAGTGTGCAGTTTTCCCCGGGTGTCAGTGTACCGAAGGGGGATTTAAAGTCTTCCTTGTGGGCGTCATATAAAATACGCATTCTTTACCTCTATTTCGGGAAGTTTGAAAGATTGGAAGCGTGCAAAGCACGCTTCCAATAATAATCAGTTGTTACACATCTGGGTAAACAGTGCCATATATTTTTCTGCAGGCTTGTCCCAGCTGAAATCCTGAGCCATATCCTTTGCGATCAGCGCCTTGAAAGCCTCTGGCTTCCCACTGTACAGATGCAGGCAGTTTTCCACAGCCTGACGGAAATCATCGCCGTTGTAGCTTTGGAAGGTGAAGCCCAAACCGCCCTGGCCGTTTTCGTCTACGCCGGGAACGGTATCCCGAAGACCGCCAGTGGCATGGACTACGGGAACAGTGCCGTAACGCATAGCATTCATTTGGCTAAGACCGCAAGGCTCACTCTTAGAGGGCATCAGGTAGATGTCACCGCCGGCGTAGATCCGGGAGGCGAGACCTAAGTTAAAGGTGATCTTCGCTGCTACACGGTCAGGGTATTTTTCAGCAAGAGCGCGGAAGAAGTCCTCAAATTTCTGATCGCCGGTACCGAGTATGAGAAGCTGGAAATCATTGCGCGCCAAAAGATCTTCAATGGCATAGCAAAGAAGATCCAAACCCTTATGACCCACCAAACGGGTGACCATAACGAGTAGGGGCGTATTTGCCTTTTGGGGCAGACCCACTTCCTCTTGGAGAGCGGCCTTGCACTGGGCTTTGCCCCGGCGAAAAGCCTTCTTATGGTAATGGGCAGGCAACGCCGGGTCAGTCTCGGGATTAAAGGTGTTTGTATCGATGCCGTTGGTAATGCCTGTGAGCTTCCAGCCCGCCTTCGCGATCACACTGTCAAGGCCATGCGCAAAGTAGGGATACATCAGTTCTTTGGCGTAGCTCTCGGAAACTGTGGTAACCAGGTGAGCGGTTTCAATCGCGCCCTTCATCATATTTACTGCACCGTTCATATCCAAGGTGCCCCGGTAGCTTTGCGGCAGGGCAAGCGTATCGTCAAAGAAGCCCATATCTGCCCAACCCTGATATTCGATATTGTGAATGGTGAACATACACTTGGTGCCGGGGAAGAGGGGAGCGTACTGGGCGGAAAGGAAGGTGGGGATCAGAGCCGTCTGCCAGTCGTTGCACTGGATCACATCGGGCTGAAAGCCCAGCGCTACCATTGCATCCAAGCAGGCTTTGGAGAAGAAAGCGAAGCGTTCGCTGTCATCGCCGTGGCCGTAAATCGCACCGTCCCGACCGCCGAAATAGTAAAGATTGTCGATAAAATAGACCTGTACACCGTCATTGCGATCTAAAAGCCGCAGGATACCGGCATATTGCTGCCGCCAGCTAAGGGACACATAAAATGCTTTTACCAGCTCGGTCTTTATGGCGGGATTGTTGCGGATCTTGCCGTAGTAGGGCAAAAACAGCGCAACTTCATTGCCGTCTATCCGCTGCAGGGCGCTGGGCAGCGCCTCCATCACGTCGCCTAAACCGCCGGACTTAATATAGGGTGCGCCCTCCGACGCTACAATGGCTATTCTCATACAGTCTCACCACGCTTCAGGATGACAGGGTTACCCGGCGTGCCAACCAGACGTGCACCGGGGCTGACCACTACGTCCTTATCCAAAATGACACATTTTAAGTAGCAGTTTTCGCCCACTACTGTGTCGTTCATAATGACACTGTCCTCAATGACTGCGCCCTCGCCCACGTGAACGTGGCGGAACAGAACACTGTTACGCACAGTGCCTTCCAACATACACCCGTCAGCCAAGGTGCAGTTGTCAAGACGGCAGTTTTCGCCGTAGTAGCTGGGAACCTGGTCACGAACCTTGGTGTAAATGGGGTGCGCGCCACGGAACAGATCCTCCCGGATCTTGGGATCGATGAGGGCAAGGTTTGCCTCATAGTATTCCTCGGTGGACTCGGTGTACAGCACTACACCGTCGTACTCGTAGATGTTTACGGACAGGGCGCCTGCCTGATACTGACGCATAACGAAATCACGCTCAAAGCGGTAGAGATTCCGGGCAACAGCTTCCTTTACATTGTGGATCAGCAGATCCTTGGAAATTACGAACAGACCCATAGAGGCAAGATAACCTTCGGGTGCTACATAATCCACCGCCATATCGCAGATCTCACCGTCTTTGCGGGAGATAGCCATATCCAGCCGTTTTTTGCCGTTGGCAATGCCGCCTTTCATAACGATGGTAATGTCCTTACCGCTGGCAATGTGATCCTCCACGACCTTGTGCAGATCCAGATTGTACAGCAGACTGGGGTCAGCGAGCACTACATATTCTTCATCGCCGAAACAGAGGAAATCCATAGCACTGTTCAGCACATCCAGCTTGCCGCGGTAGCCGCTGCTGGTACTGCTGGCATAGGGCGTCAAAAATTCCAGACCACCCTCCTGCAGCTCGAGATCCCACTCCTCGCCGGAGCCTACGTGGTTCATAAGGGACTGATAGTTGTAGCGGGAGATGATGCCGATATGGCGAATGCCGCAGGCGGCCATATTGGAAAGGGTAAAGTCGATCTGGCGGTAACGGCCGCCGTAAGGCAGGGAGGCCATAGTACGCTTGTTGGTCAGTTCGCCCAAGGAGCTGTCATAAATATTGGCGAAAATAATACCCATCAAATTCATTATTATATCCTCCCTTACAGCATTTCACCGGGGAACAGCACGCTGCCACTCGGTACGATTGCATTCTTTTGTGTGACACTGATTTCTTTCTTTTCGCCCTTTGCGAAAGTACCGCCTACGACCGCATTGGCGCAGACACGGCTGTTCTCACCCAAAATGGCGTGACGGACGATAGCGCCGGTCTCGATGACTGTGCCGGGCATCAGGACAGAATCTTCCACAGTCGCACCTTCACCAATGTAACAGCCGGTGGAGATGATGCTGTGCTTTACTGTGCCGAAGATCTCAGAGCCTTCTGCGATAAAGCAGTTGACGGTCCGGGCTTTCTCATCGATGTAGCTGGACGGCATAGCGCTGTTACGGGCGTAAATGCGGTCACGGCCGGTGCCGCGGATGTCAAATTCGGGCTTTTTGCCTAAAAGCTCCATATTGGCCTCCCAAAGGGAGTCGATGGTGCCTACGTCCTTCCAGTAACCCTCGAAGCTGTAAGCCATCAGCTTCTTGCCATCGCCCAAGAGATTGGGGATAATATTCTTACCGAAGTCGTTTTCGGAGTTCGGATCATTTTCGTCGGCAGTTAGGTAATCCCGGAGAACCTTCCAGTTAAAGACGTAAATACCCATAGATGCGTTGGTGGACTTGGGAACCTTGGGCTTTTCCTCAAACTCGTAGATGGTGCCGTCGGGGTGGGTGTTCATAATACCGAAGCGGCTGGCTTCCTCCAAAGGGACGCTCCGCACAGCGATGGTGCAGTCTGCGCCGGCCTTTTCGTGGAAGTCGATCATAGCGGCGTAATCCATCTTATAGATGTGGTCACCGGAGAGGATCAGCACATACTCTGGGTCAAACCGGGAGATGAAAGCCAAGTTCTGATAGATGGCGTCGGCAGTGCCCTTATACCACTCGGACTTTTTGCTTTGGGCATAGGGGGGCAAAACTTGGGCGCAGCAGTGGGACTTGTTAAGACCCCAGGGCTGACCGTTGCCGATGTACTCATTAAGCTCTAAAGGCTGATACTGAGTCAAAATACCCACCGTATCAATACCGGAATTAACACAGTTAGAAAGGGGAAAGTCAATGATGCGGTACTTGCCGCCAAAGGGGACAGCGGGCTTAGCAGTGTTCTCGGTCAGAACCTTCAGGCGGCTGCCTTGACCGCCGGCCAAAAGCATAGCGACGCAGCGCTTTTTGTGGAAAAACATAGCAATTACTCCTTATACTCCTTATTTGCAGAAAGGGGCGAAAGCCGCCGATTTTCCTGCATAAAATTCCACCATTAACATATCACATTTTTTGCAATAAGGAAAGAGGTAATTTTCATAGATTTGTAGAAAAATTTTTGGTTAAAATACACAAAAGGAACAAATTACACTGATATAATTATGACGAAAACGCCAAAATTATTGGAAATAATTGTGAAAAATACCGAAAAAGCATTGGCGGAATATTTTTCTGAATAGCAAAAGGACAGATGGCATAGGCTGATAGGGGTGATAAAAATGCTGCAATCTATTAAAAAGAATTGGAAAACCTATGCGCTTTTCGTGGGGATAACGCTGTTTATCGGTGCATTATCCGCCCTTTTCAGCCGAAATGGAATGGAGGGCTTTCAGGAAAATGTGACCCAGCCGCCGCTTTCTCCGCCAATGATCCTTTTTCCCATCGTTTGGACAGCGCTGTATATCCTGATGGGTGTGGGCGCGGCAAGGGTCTATTTGGAGGGCGCAAAGCCCGGGAACAGCCGCTGCCTTAACTTATATGTGGTCCAGCTTGTATTCAATTTCTTTTGGAGCCTTATTTTCTTTAACGCCGCAGCTTACGGCTTTGCCTTTTTGTGGCTGGTAATCCTATTAGGACTTGTGATTTGGATGACGGTCTGCTTCTGGAAAACCGACCGCGTGGCGGGACTTTTGCAGATTCCCTATATCTTGTGGCTGATCTTTGCAGGGTATCTGAATCTTGCAATTTGGCTGCTGAATAAATAATAGAAGGACCTCCTCAAAAGGGGGTCTTTTCTGCGTATATCCTATCACAAAGTACCAAATTATTCTTGCATTTTCCAATAAGGTATGATATATTTTAGGTGTGACGCTGTATTTGCATATTTTTTGTATATTATTGTAATTTTTGTAAGTATATAAGGCACACTGCTGCAGTGCCTTTTATATAACATTTCCCATCTATTATAAGAAAGGAAGAAAATTTTATGAAGAACAGAAAAACCGTAGTTGTGGCATTTCTGCTGGTCGCAGCAATGCTGCTTGGCGTAGGTTACGCCGCACTGACCGATACGCTGAACATTCAGGGTGACTTCGAGGTGTCTCAGGCCAACGCAGAGAACGCATTTGATGATGATGTTTACTTCAGTGCTGTCTCCACCGGTGATGGCTACACTGCTGCCATCGCCAGCGATGACAACGACAAGGGTACCTTTAAGGTAACCGGCCTGGAAGGTGAAGACGATACCATCAGCATCACCTACACCATCAAGAACGACAATGACTTCGCTGTCAGCGTTGTGATCGATCCCGTAAATACCAACACCACCAACACTGAGTATTTCGAGTGTTCTTCCGATAAGGGCGACACAGCATTTACCATCGATGCCAACTCTACTAAGGACGTTGTGATCACCGTTCGGCTGAAGAAGACCCCCGTTCTGGCTGAGAACCAGACCGTCTCCGGTACCTTCGTTGTCGAGTACGACGTAACCAGCATTGGATAATTTCCTATTTTCCGAAAGCTAAAATTTGAGGGAGGACGGCCATGGCTGACAAGAAAAGATTACATATTATGTCGGCCGTTTTGCTGGCCGTCCTCCTGATCGCACTGTTTGTTCCGCTGGGAGAGACCGGAAGAATCCTTGCAGCAATTCTTCTGCTCCCCGGGGCGGGGCTATTTCCCCTTTGGATCAAAAAACGCAATATTCTCTCTATCAACAAAAAGCAGATCCTGCTGATTATGACGGTGATGGGTCTGGTTTATGTAATGGTTTATTACCTAACCGGACTTTTCTTTGGCTTTGGACAAAATCCATACCGCCTTACGCCGGGCAACTTCTTTAAGTTTACTTTACCGGTTGCTGCCATTGTCGTTTTTACGGAAATCATCCGTTTCGTGGTTGTGGCGCAAGACAATAAGCTGGCAAGCGCCCTTTGCTATCTGGCCTGCGTAGCGGCAGACTTGCTGATCTACTCTGCAGTTCCTGCGGTTACTTCCTACGCCCGATTTATGACGATGGTTGCCGGTACGCTGTTCCCGGCGCTGATTGCCAATCTGCTTTATAATTACTTATCCAAGCGGTACGGAATGTATCCGAATCTGGTGTTCCGGCTGCTGATTACCCTGCACGCATATATTTTCCCGGTTACTTCTGCCATAGCAGAGCCGCTTCTGCATTTCTTTGAAATGCTTATGTATATCGGTATCTATGTATTCGTAGATACCCTTTATGAAAGAAGACGGCGATATGCGCTGGGCAATCCGTCGCCCTTTTGGCGGTGGATGTCCAGAATACTGACGGTGCTTGTGATCCTGATTATGGTGGGTGTGGTGATGCTGGTCTCCAATCATTTTACCTACGGCGCTTATGTGGTTGCCACCGGATCTATGACCGGAGAGCTGAACAAAGGCGATGTAGCAATTTTTGAAAGATATGAGGATCAGCCACTTGTGGAAGGACAAGTTGTTGTTTTCAAAGAAGGAAAAAACGCTGTCATCCACAGAATTGTGGACATTAAAATTATTAACGGGCTCGCCCGGTATTACACCAAGGGCGATGCCAATGAAAATGAAGATACGGGATATCGTACTGACGGGGACATCGTAGGACTGGTGAACTACCGATTGCCGTTTTTCGGGTATCCCACACTATGGCTTCGCAGCCTGTTTAGAAGATAGAAAGGAGGGGCGCAGTTGAGTGAATTAGAAATCAAGAAAAGACGGGAATATAAGCAAAACAGAAAGAAATGGATGATCATTCAGACCATCGCCATTGTTTTGGTCGCGGCCATCGCCCTTGGCTCCTTCCTGATCTACGACCGGATGAACCGGACTTATTACATCGAATACACCGAAAGCAGCCGTGCGGATTTTAAGATCCAGTATAAAGAAAACGACTATTTCGAAGAAGATACTATGGGCCCCGGCAAGGAGTACATTGCCGCTCTCATTGAGAGAATGACGGCGGAGTTCTCCTACGGACTGAATATGGGCGCGACAAACGTTGCTTTTGACTACAATTATTCCGTGGAGGCTACTCTTTTGGTAGCAGACAAGGACTCCGGCAGTCCCTATTACAGCAAGGTGGATACACTGATACCTATGACACAGAAATCCTCTGCAAAGGCAAGAGGGATTTCCGTATCAGAGCCGGTGGAAATTGATTTTATCGGCTACAACCGCTTTGCAAAGGACTTTATTAAGGCCTATAACCTGAAAAATGCTTCTGCTACGCTTATCGTAAAACTGAATGTGGAGGTCATCAGCACCTCCGAACAGTTTGAGCAGCAGGATGAAAATACCTATTACACCGCGCTGAATATTCCTCTGGCGGAGGAGACCTTCGGCATCTACACGACATCCAGCTCTCCTGAAGGAGAGAGCAAGGTCATTGCATTCAAGGGCTCTGCAAGCCGTGCGCTGTTCTACATCGCTGGTAT
The DNA here is from genome assembly GCA_045531015.1 of Faecousia sp. Taxonomy (GTDB): domain Bacteria; phylum Bacillota; class Clostridia; order Oscillospirales; family Oscillospiraceae; genus Faecousia. The sequence goes on along the minus strand of JAZSDE010000119.1, from coordinate 2,608 downwards.
TGTGGCAACTGTGATTGCAGCAATTTTGGCATTGGTACTTGCGATCTATACCCATATGACCCGGAATGAGGACATTACCTATGCCGCCAAGGTGCGAAAGCTGCTGAGCAGCTACGGCTCCTTTATCCAGCGGATGGAGGGCGAGTTTGACAGCGAGGGCTATCAAATCGTTATGATCAAGTCCTTTACGGAAATGCTGGGAATCCGAGATACCCTGCAGGCACCGGTGCTTATGACGGAGAATCGGGATGAGACGATGACGTCTTTCCTGATCCCCACCAACACAAAACTCTTGTATGTTTTTGAGATCAAGGTGGATAACTACGACGAGATTTACGGTCTCGGCTGATATTGGAGAATAATAAATTAAAAGGAGAGTGCCATATGAAGCGTTGGGTAAAAGCCACTATTTGTATGGCGCTTCTTTTTATGTTTTTCTTTACTTGCTTTGGCTACGCAGCCCTAACGGATACCCTTGGTATTTGGGGACAGGTTGGTGTTACAATTCCGGAAGGCCTCTTTATTATAGATTTGGAGATTGACGGAACGCCTGCTAATATTGACTACAATCAGTATAGCTATCTCCCTATTAGCACAACGGTGGATGCCAATTTAAGCCGTAGCTCCGGTACCGGTACCGGTACAGTTACCTATAAGATCACGGTATTGAATAATACAAAACGGACCTATGCCTACCGTGACCTTTATTATCAGTCCAGTCTTAACGGTTATAACGGACAAAGCTACATCAGCAAAACCAACAACCGCAGCAGGATTGGCGTTACTACTGAATTCCCTAACGGCATCAAGGTGGCACCCGGGGAAACTTTGGAATTCTACGCTATCTACACGGTTGGATCAGGTATGAGAAGCAGTACCAACTGGCGAACACTGATCAACTTCCAGTTTGGTATCAATGTGGAATCTGTGGAAGACGCCAGAGAGGCGATTATTGAGAAATTCCTTAATATTCTAAATTCTACGGAGACTTATACCACCCTTTGCGAGCGGATCGACGATAAGTTTAACGGCGCAGAGTGGTCGTCCAACTATATCGGCAATGTCACCGGCTCTTACAGTGACGATTCCACAACAGTCAATGAGCTGTTTGCCGGTCAGCTGCAAATGTATATTGACGGTCAGAATAGGCCGGTTACGGTTATGATCAAGCGGGAAAATGTGGACGGCGATCAAACCACCGGCGATACCTATACGGCGGTCAATGGCAATACCTCCTTCACCGGACGGGGCTGTGAATTTACGCTGTATATGACCACGGATGTGTTGGATCGCAAGACGGAGCCTGAGATTTATGCGGCGGTCTATACCTGCGATCAGGCAGCAGACGGCAGTCTTGGTGAGTGGTATCTCACAGGTGAGCACTACTACGGCACAGCCACCATTAACAGCTATGACGGCGGCACGAACACCGGTTCCTTCGATACAGGTACTTGGCGCTCTTATGATCGGACGTATACACCCATCGAGGGATATTCCTACCGCATCCCGGAGGGACAGACTATCCAACAGGTTACCCAGACGGTAGACCCCAACGCCATTGCGGTTCTGCAGGAAATGCTGACGGAGGCAAAGCGGATCTTGGACGAGAATATCTATGCCGGCACTGGTATGGAAAAGCTGGAAGACACATTCTTTGCTTATTCAGAAGCCTCCAAGCTGTATACGGTGGATGCCAACGGCAATATTACGGTAAATCCGACGGCAACCCGCTCCCAGATCGTACCCCATTTACAGAAGATTGCCAATGCACTTAAAGCCTTTGAAGGCGTACAGTAAAAACTTCCCCCCGGAGCGATGCTCCGGGGGTTGCTTTTTGCATAAAACGGGCATATAATAGAAAATAGAAATGGAAGTGAGAAAATGAAGGCTTTTCGCCATTTTTGCACCATTACCAAGCATAAGCTTCTGGTAATGGACGGTTGTTTCCGGGTAGGTCTCATTTGGCAGGGCATTACCCACGATTTATCAAAGTATTCTCCTACGGAATTTGGAAGCGGTATGCGCTACTATCAGGGCAACCGCAGCCCTAATGCCGCAGAGCGTGAGGACAAAGGATATAGCGATGCCTGGATGCACCATAAGGGCAGAAACCGCCACCATTATGAGTACTGGACAGATATGAATATGCAGACCCGTCAGTACGAGCCGGTGCCTATGCCGAGAAAGTACCTCATAGAAATGGTAATGGATCGCCGGGCGGCCTGCAAAGTTTATCAGGGCGATAAATATACCGACGGCTCTGCGCTGGCCTATTTTACCGGCAGTATTGAAAAACAGCGGATGCACCCCAAGACTGCCCGGGAGCTGGACTATCTGCTGCTGATGCTGAAGGAGCAGGGCGAGAAGGAGACTTTTCGATACATTCGCCAAAATGTGCTGAATGGAAAGCCCTTCCCTTGGGAAGAATAAGAAAGGCAAAACTTTTTTAGAAAAAGTCTTGACATTTGGTAATTTTTGCGTATAATAAACAAGGTCCCGATAGAGGATTAGTGTAACGGTAGCACACCGGACTCTGACTCCGTTCGCGGGGGTTCGAATCCCTCATCCTCTGCCAATAAGAAAAGCCACCCAACAGGGTGGCTTTTCT
>JAZSDE010000103.1:0-27671 GCA_045531015.1 Faecousia sp. | reverse complement strand
GGGTCGCGAGAACAAGAAGGCATAAAGAAAACCCCTTAAGGGGTAGCCCGTAAATGAAATGCGGTCGGCAAACCATTCGGGGCCCCTTTAGGGGCAATCGTCTGTAAAAAGCCCTTCTAGGGCTAAATCAAGCCCCCGGCTAAGCCGGGGGTTATGACTGTTGAAAACAAAATATATTTGTGATATAATCTTATATGTACAAAGGAGCTGATTTTCCTTGCGAGGAAGTCGGAAATAGTAATAAAAGAAAAGAGGCGCAAAGCAGTATGAATTTTACAGAAATTGCAGAAAACAGACAATCCTGCCGCAAATATGATTCCACGCGAATGATTGAAAAAGAAAAATTAGACCGTATTTTAGCGAGCGCAAAGCTTTCGCCCTCTGCTTGCAACGGTCAACCCTATCAAATAACCGTTTGTAAGGGTGAAACTGCAAAAAAAGTGGCAAAAGCCACCCAGGGAATGGGAATGAATAAATTCGCAACGGATGCTCCCGTTTTGATCGTGTTGTCGGAAATGCCGTATGTTGCAAGCGCAGCACTTGGCGCCAGGGTTAAAAAGAACGATTACCGCTCCATTGATATCGGCATATTGGCAGCGTATATTACCGCAGAAGCCACCGCGCAGGGACTCGGCACTTGTATCCTCGGTTGGTTAGAGGATCAGGAAATCCGCGAAATTTGCGGTTTAGACGGTGCGGTAAGACTGGTTATTACCCTCGGCTATGCTTCGGTAGAGGATAAACTTCGCGCAAAGAAACGCAAGGATATAACCGAGCTTGTTAAAATAATCGAAGAATAGAAGAATAAAGAATGTCCAAGGCAATTTGAACTGCATCCCTTTTGCGTATTGCGCTGCAGGCGTCCTGCTGCGATGCTCAGCGAATGTCCTCGGTGACGAAGCACATTTCTCCCCATCAAGGGCTAATTGTTAATAAAAATCCTCCTGAGTTTTCGGGAGGATTTATTTTATGCCAAGAGGATAATCGGCAGATGCTATGGGAATATGGACAAAATTCCCATAGTATGTTATAATATTTAAACAAGGTGGTCTCAGTTATTTGACAGGCGTTTCCCCCAATAGGGAGTATAATAGTAAAGACAGATTAACAAAGCAGAAAGGAAGGCGTAGGATGATGAAAAATAGAAGTGTGATTTTTGCGGTCGTGGTATTGACGATTGTTTGCGCGGTTGTGCTACCCACACCGGTGCGCGCAGAAAATGAAAGTGTGCTGACTTTCGAACTAAGTGAATCCGGCAAAGAATACACTGTAAAAGCCTGCGACCGTTCTGTCAGTGGCGAAGTGGTGATTCCCTCGAAGCATAACGGTTTGCCGGTTACCTGCATTGGTGAGAGTGCGTTCTATGAATGCAAGCAGCTGACTTCTGTTGTCATTCCAGACAGCGTTACAACGATCGAAAGAACGGCATTTAGCTTTTGTTATAACCTCAAGGATGTTAACATCCCCAACACGGTCACTAGTTTTGGCGACGATGTATTTTTCGAATGCGGCAGGTTTTCCTATAACATATATGAAAATGCGATGTATTTGGGAGATGAAAAGAATCCTTATACAGTGCTGGTTATGCCTACCTCAAGAGATATCACCCAGTGCCAAATACACCCGGACACAAAGGTAATTGCCAGAAATGCTTTTTTTTGCTGTAAGAGTCTAACCGAGATTACGATCCCGGATGGTGTTGTGACTATTGGTGACTATGCATTCTCTTTATGTGACGGTTTGACCAGTGTCACAATCCCGGACAGTATTACCTATATGGGAGCATCTGCGTTTTGGGATTGTGTAAACATTACACAGGTACATATTTCCAATCTTGCTGCTTGGTGCAAGATCACCTTTGGGGATACGAATGCATTGCCGTTTTTCTCCAATACAAAGCTTTATCTAAACGGGAATGCGATAACGAGTGTTACGATTCCTGACGACGTTTCCAAGATTGGCAGCTATGCTTTTGTCGGATATGTGCGTATGACGGATGTGACCATTCCGAATAGCGTGACTGAAATTGGAGATTATGCATTTTGCGGCTGCGAGGGGTTAACCAATGTAGTGATTCCTAACAGTGTCAAGAAGATAGGCAAGGCGGCCTTCATTGGTTGCTCCAGCATGACCGGTGTGACACTCAGTAACAAAATGACTGCCATCAGCGATGAAGCCTTTAATCTGTGCAGCAAACTAAAAGATGTGACGATTCCAAGCAGTATTACAAGAATCGGAGAGAACGCATTTGGAGGATGCTGGGGGCTTACTGAGATTACTATTCCGAATAGTGTTACCCATATTGATGAAGGGGCGTTTCATTTTTGTAAGGGCTTAACAACCGTTACGATTCCTGATAGCGTTACAAGTATGGGCGCGTATGCATTCTGCCAGTGCATCGGTTTGAGAAACGTAACTATTGGCAACAAGGTTACCAGTATTGGGAAGAACGCGTTTTCTGAGTGTCTTGCTTTGGAAAATGTGACAGTTGGTGACAGCGTCACTGAGATCGACAGTTATGCGTTTCAGGACTGTAGTAATCTGAAACAGATCACCCTTCCTGAAGGATTAAAGAAAATTGGGCTTAAGGCCTTTGAGGGATGTTCCGGATTGGAAAAGGTGTTTTATACGGGTACACCGACGGATTGGGAGAGGATACAAAAAGGACTCGGCAATGATAATTTGGAGCAAGCGGAACGCAGCGATGATCCCTCTGAAATGCTTCCGAATGACACAATTCCGGAAGATACGGTTCCAGATACTACAATTCCGGATGAAACGCCTACCGTACCGGAAGGAACTGTTGCACCTACAGAGGAAACGACACCGGATGGCCCTTCTGAGCCGACGAGGAACAATGACAGTAATGCTTCGATACTCGTAATTGCCGTCGTTTTTGTCAGTATGGGTGCAGCGGTCATCATAATTCTAAGGGAAAAACAGAGAAATAAACAATAAATAATAAGGGGACGGTTGCCGTCCCCTTATTTCGTAGAATTGTTGCAATGACAAGGAGAAATTACACTTGCACAAATGTAGTGGGGTGCTATAATAGAAAGCAGCAATATGACAAAATGCCTGTAGAAAGGACATACAATATGAAATACGATTTTACTTCCATTATGGATCGCCGGGGCAAGGATGCCATTGCGGTGGACGATGTGGGCAAGATGCCCGGTTTTGCGCCCGATGCGCCCAAAGAGGGCTTTGATTTGATCCCGATGTGGGTCGCGGATATGAATTTCCCCACAGTGCCTACTGTCTCGGAGGCAATCATCGCCCGTGCCCAGCATACAGCCTACGGCTATTTTTCTCCCACAGAGGAATACTTTGATTCCATCATCCGCTGGCAGGAAACGCGCAACGGCGTAACAGGACTCAGGAAAGAACATATCGGCTATGAAAACGGTGTTTTGGGCGGTGTGGTCAGCGCGCTGAACGCTCTTTGCTCCAGAGGTGACAATGTCCTTGTCCACAGCCCTACCTACATCGGCTTTACAAGAAGCCTTACGGATAATGGCTACCATATTGTCCATTCTCCCCTCCGGAAGGACGAACAGGGCATTTGGCGGATGGATTTCGAGGATATGGAGAAGAAGATCGTGGCAAATAAAATTCACGCGACGATTTTCTGCTCGCCCCACAATCCCTGCGGCCGCGTTTGGGAAAAATGGGAAATCGAAAAGGCAATGGAGCTATACAAAAAGCACGATGTTTTCGTGGTTTCCGATGAGATCTGGTCGGACATTATTCTCGCCGGGTATAAGCATACGCCCACCCAAAGTGTCAGCGAGGATGCAAAAAACCGCACGGTTGCGGTCTATGCGCCCTCTAAGACTTTTAATTTGGCAGGTCTTATCGGCAGCTATCATATCATCTACAATAAGTATCTGCGCCAGCGCATCGAAAAGGAATCCTCGCTGTGCCACTATAACAGTATGAATGTGCTGTCTATGCACGCGCTGATCGGCGCATACAAGCCTGAGGGCTACCAGTGGACGGACGAGCTGTGTCAGGTTATCACAGACAATATAGACTATGCGGTGGATTATATCCACACCCATTTCGATGGCGTGGAGGTTTCCCGTCCTGAGGGTACGTATATGCTCTTTGTTGACTGCACGGCTTGGTGCAAAAAGCACGGCAAGACCATCGAGAATGTGGAAAAGGCGGCTTGGGATGTGGGCGTTGCAGTGCAGGATGGCCGGATGTTCCACGGGCCTTGCCATATCCGAATGAATCTGGCGCTGCCCCTTTCCCGGGTAAAAGAAGCCTTTGGAAGACTGGATAAATATGTTTTTAACGCTGAGTGAATAGGAGAAAAGATAATGAAAGTATTGGAAACAAAAAATGCACCCGGCGCTATTGGCCCGTATAGCCAGGGCTTTGAAGTAAACGGTTTTGTCTATACCTCCGGTCAGATCCCGGTAAATCCCGTCACCGGGGAAGTGCCTGCGGGCATTTCCGCCCAGGCAGAGCAAAGCTGCAAGAATGTGGGCGCAATCTTGGAGGCAGCCGGCATTGGCTTTGAGAGGGTTTTCAAAACCACTTGTTTTTTGGCGGATATGGGCAATTTTGCCGCATTTAATGAGGTCTACGCAAAGTATTTTATCTCTAAGCCTGCCCGTAGCTGCGTGGCAGTCAAGACACTCCCTAAGGGAGTGCTGTGCGAGATCGAAGCAATTGCTGTCAAATAAGAGAAGAAGTGTCTTCGTGAGAGGTATTTTAGGAGAATTTTTATGAAAAAGTACTTGTTGCCTGAAAACGGACAGTTTTATAAAGCCAATCTCCATTGCCACAGCACTGTTTCTGATGGCCGGCTGACCCCGGAGGAGATCAAAGAGCACTATATGGCCCATGGCTACTCTGTAGTCGCATACACCGATCACGATGTTATGATTCCTCACGATGAGTTGGCAGAGGAAAACTTCCTGCCCCTTCACGGCTATGAAATGGAGATCAATGCAGTGATGGGGGGAGAATTTAGTCTCACCAAGACCTGCCATATGTGCCTGATTGCGCTGGATCCTGACAATCTAAAGCATGTCTGCTGGCACAGAGAGAATTATCTATTTGGTAATGCGCCTAAATACCGGGAAATGGCGCAGTTTTATGAAGAAGAGCCAGACTATGTCCGTGCTTATACTCCGGAATGCATTAGCGATATGATGCAAAAAGGACGGGAAAAGGGCTTTTTTGTTACCTATAATCATCCGGTTTGGTCTATGGAGGATCGTGATCAATACATAAACTATCATAATATGCACGCAATGGAAATCTGTAATTACGACTGTCTGCAGGCGGGTTATGACGAGTATGTACCGGCCATTTACGATGAGATGCTGCGTGCAGGCAAGCGGATCTATTGTATCGCGACCGATGACAATCATAATCGCGGTGGCGTTAGCGGTCCAAATTGCGACTCCTTTGGTGGCTTTACGATGATTAAAGCCGATAAACTGGACTACCGCACCATTACTGCTGCGCTGGAAAAGGGGCATTTTTACGCCTCCCAAGGGCCGCAGATCAAGAGTCTTTGGTACGAGGACGGAAAGCTGCATATTGAATGTGAGCCGGTGAAAAGTATTGTATTTTCTTGCGGTACCCGTCGGGCGTATGCCATTCACGCACCGAAAGGGGAGTACCTGACTGAGGCAGAAGCACCCGTGGCGGATAACTGCATTTATGTGCGGGTGACGGTGACAGACGAAAACGGGAAGCCTGCCAACACCAATGCTTATTTTGTGGATGAACTAAAGGAATAAGAAAGAAAAAGATAGATTATTATGGGAAGTTTGTTGTTGGCACTTATTTATGTGTGCTTTATCAGCTTAGGACTACCGGATTCGCTGCTGGGCTCTGCGTGGCCGGTTTTACATCAGGAAATCAATGTGCCGGTATTTTTTGCCGGAATTCTGTCAGCGACCATCTGTGCGGGAACGATCCTCTCCAGTCTGCATAGCGATAAGCTTCTGCACAGATTTGGGGCGGGGAAGGTGACGGCTGTCAGCATCGCGCTGACCGCGATTGGGCTTTTCGGCTTTTCTGCAAGCAATCAATTTTGGGTGCTGATGCTGTGGGCCATTCCTTACGGATTGGGTGCAGGCGGAGTGGATGCTATCCTCAATAACTATGTAGCACTCCATTATAAAGCCCAGCATATGAGCTGGCTGCATTGTATGTGGGGCGTAGGCGCGTCTATAAGCCCCTATATTATGCGCTTTTCGCTCATAAATTTGGATAGCTGGAATTACGGCTATCTGTTTGTGGCGGTGATTCAGGCAGCATTGACGGTTGTGATTTTTCTAAGTGTGCCTATCTGGAAAAGGGGTGTGGAGAAAAGTGACGGCAGTCAGGAAGAAATTCTGCCTGCGGCACTTTCTTTTAAGGAAATCTTCGCAATAAAGGGCGCATTGCCTTGTTTTTTGACCTTTTTCTGCTACTGTTCCTTGGAGCTGACTACCTCTCTGTGGGCAAGCAGCTATCTTGCGGAAAAATGTGGTTTTTCACCGGAAGCCGCTGCAGGCTTTGCCAGCATGTTCTATATCGGTGTCACTTTTGGCAGGTTTGTAAACGGCTTTTTTGCTATGAAGCTGGGAGATCATTTCCTGATTCGCATAGGTGTTGTTCTTATTACCGTGGGAATTGGGCTTTTGTTCGTGCCGTTTGGTTCCGTATTTACCCTTGTTGGCTTTGCTGTCGTTGGCCTTGGCTGCGCGCCGATCTATCCTTGCATTATCCATATGACGCCGGATGTGTTTGGGAAAGACAAATCCCAGGCAATGATCGGTGTGCAAATGGCTTTCGCCTACACAGGTTTTTTGATTATGCCGCCTCTGTTCGGCGTGATCGCAGAATATATCTCGATTTCGCTTCTGCCGGTCTTTCAGCTTATGCTTTTAGCCGTTATGTTCCTTACCCACGAAATGGTCGTCCGAAAAGACCGTAATCCGTAATATGTAATACAAAACGCCGCCAATCCGGGCGGCGTTTTACTGTTATTTCTTAGGATAAGGCATTTTTGTGTTGGTGCGGCAGAGAAGATAGTCTATACTAACACCGTAGTAGTCTGCCAGCTTTACGGCATACTGCAGTGGCAGGTCTCGCTCGCCCCGCTCATATTTGGAATATAGAGATTGATCACACATCAGGTAGTCTGCAATTTCTTTTTGCTTTAAATCGTTGTCTTCCCGTAAATCGCGGATACGAAGTTTCATTTTTATCACCCACTTTAAGATACAATAGGACAAAGAGTCCTATTGACTTTTAGGACAATGCGTCCTAAAGTAGCGTAGCAGGGAACCCGTCCCCTACGGCACGCCAACGTAGGGAATGCATTTATGCATTCCGCGTTACGGAACGGATAGATCCATTCCCTACGATAGGGAGACTTTTGCAGGCGGTGCTTTTATTGCGTAATGGGTAGAAATATGTTATAATAAATATAAGTACAAAGAGTGCAAGAGAGAAAGGAGGTTCTTTGTATGAAAAAGAGAATGATTTTGATGGGCTGCATCCTTGGGGCCGTATTGCTTCTCGTTTTGTGCTGTTTCATTGGAGACAGACCTGAAGTTCCAACAGAGCCGTCTGCGGTAACAGATCCACCTACTGACCCGCCAACGGATCCGCCTACTGACCCTCCGACGGAACCACCAACAGAACCACCAACAGAACCACCTACCGAACCACCTACCGAACCTCCCACCGAGCCACCAACGGAGCCACCAACAGAACCTCGTGGGTCGGTACTCTTGGAGATGTCCCAACATACGTATCTTGTGACCGATCCGGATAATGCCCGGGGTCTTTCCACAAAGGGCTTCGGTCACGGTTTTGGTCTTGCCCTGAACGGTCAGCGCCCGCAAATGTCCATCGACAATCAAAAGAGATTTGACAGGCTTACCGGCGTGCAGGCGTTGGCGATAGATACCAAGACCACCGAAAAAATAATGTACCTGACCTTTGACAACGGGTACGAACACGAAAACTTAACAGCAAAGATACTGGACACCCTGAAAGAGAAAAATGTAAAGGCTGCCTTTTTTGTTACCTTGAACTATGCGAAGAAGAATCCCCAGCTGGTGCGGCGGATGATCGAAGAAGGACATATTGTAGGCAACCATAGCTCCACCCATCCCAAATTCCCGGGTCTTACCCGGGTGCAGATGGCCAGGGAGATTGGGCGGCTTGACAACTATCTCCGGGAGAATTTTGATTACACAAGTCCCTATTTCCGTTTCCCGGAGGGGGAAAGCTCTACCTGCTCGCTGGAGTTGGTAACGTCCCTTGGCTTTAAGTCTATCTTCTGGTCCTTTGCTTATGACGACTGGGATACAGACAACCAAAAGGGCGCAGACCGGGCGGTAGCCACCGTGACCAAACGCTTCCATCCCGGTGCGGTGCTGCTGCTCCATGCCATATCCCGGGACAATGCGGAGGGACTTGGCAGAATCATTGACGAAGCCCACAAGCAAGGCTACACCTTTAAGACTCTGGACGAATACGTCTTTTGATTTTTACAAACCGCCAAGACTGCTGTCCTTCCGGATAGCAGTCTTTTTGTCGGGAAAGTTGCAATACGGAAAAGATTGTGCTATACTGATTATTAGTGCGCTTTGACAAAAAAGTTTTTCGGGAGTTATACTATGAAACAACTGTTTACCCAGTATGCCGGGCTAAAAAGGGAGGTTTATATTCTCTTTATCGGCAAGCTGGTGACGGCAATGGGCTCGTTTGTGTGGCCTATGCTGACCTTTTTCCTAACAACAAAGCTGAGTCTCGACGACGGTACGGCCACGCTTTTGATCGCCACCGCCTCTGTCCTTTCTTTCCCGGCGGCGCTCTTGGGCGGCAAGCTGGCAGACCGGTTCAGCCGGAAAAGGATTATTATTGTCTTTGATATTCTCACCATCAGCTTTTATCTTTTGGCAGCAATCCTGCCACTCACCATCGGCACAGCGGCACTGCTGTTTTTGGCCAGCCTGTTTCAGACCATCGAGTCTCCCGCTTACGATGCCTTGAACGCAGACTTTTCTACATCGCAGCAGCGGGTTAAGGCTTACTCCCTTTCTTACTTGGGATTTAATTTGGGCTTTGTTGTAGGCGCCAGTGTGTCCGGTTTGCTCTTTGAGAAGTTTGTCCGGCTGGCATTTTGCCTCAATGGCCTTGCTGTTGGCATATCCACCATGCTCATCGCCCTCTTTGTCCACACCCAAAACGCGGTTTCCAATGATACAGCGCAGATGGCGGAGAATTACACTGAGTATGAGATGCCGTTGGACGAGAAGATTTCTATTTTCGCTATTTTGCGACAGCGTCCGGTGCTTCTTTATATGATGCTGGTGGGCTGTATTGCTTCAATGCCCTCTAACTTGGCAGGTATTTTGCTGCCGCTCCAATTAAAGGATGCTATGGGAGAGGCAGGTGCAACGGTCTACGGCTACTTAAACTCCCTTAACGGCTTTGTTGTTATCGTATTTACGCCTATTTTCACCGTCTTACTGCGGAAATTTACGGAAATTCCTAAGACAATCATTGGACTTTTACTCTTCGTGGCAGGTGTGGGATTCTTCTCTTTAGGCACCGCGGTAGTGGTCTTGTTTGTGGGAATGTTTGTGTTTACTCTGGGTGAGGTCATTACAGTGCTGGGACATAATCCCTATAATTCCCGCCGTGTTCCCGCCTCTCACAGAGGGCGTATTGGCGGCCTGTCCACGGTGGTGCACTCGGTGTGCTCCTCTGCCACCCAGTATATTATCAGCTTTATGCTGATCCTGACCGGAAGCAATTACCGGCTGATCTGGACGGTGTTTATTCTCTGCGGTCTTGTGGCGGTATGCCTTTACGGACTGCTATACCGCCCGGATAAACGGTCTTTCCCTAAGCTTTATGAAAAACAATAAGGAGAGAGAATGATGTTGACCTTAGAAAGAGCAAAAGAATTACTGGCCACTACCACCACCGAGGGGCATTTGTTCCTCCACGCAAAGAATGTTTCGGTGGCTATGGGCGGCCTTGCGAGGTACTTTGGTGAAGACGAGCAGCACTGGATGGCCATTGGCTACCTCCACGACTATGACTATGAGCAGTACCCGGAAGAACACCTGCAGCATACCGAAGCGCCTCTCTTGTCAGCTGGTGTGACGGTAGAAGAGGTGCGGGCAATCCTTGCCCACGGTTTTGGTCATTGCAACGACATAGAACCGCTGACTGTGCTGGAAAAATCCCTTTATACCATAGATGAGCTGACGGGTATCATTCAGGCGGCAGCCCGGATGCGGCCTTTGGGTATCACAGATATGGAAATCTCCAGCTTTATGAAAAAGTTCAAGGATAAGAAATTTGCTGCAAAATGTGACCGTGGGATCATTACAAAGGGCTGTGAAATGCTGGGTATGGAAGTCCGGGATGTGGCGCAGATCTGCATTGAGGCAATGAAGCAGTATGCCGACGAGCTGCAGATCGGTCCCAAGGCATAGTATACCGAATAAAAAAGGAGGGGTTTTTATGAAAACCAAACTGAGCAGCCGTTTTTGGCTGTGTCTGACGATATTTAGTTTGATGGGTCAAATTGCGTGGGTCGTTGAAAATATGTATTTCAACGTCTTCATCTATAAGATGTTCCATGCCTCGGCGGCGGACATTTCCAATATGGTAATGGCCTCTGCTGTGACTGCCACTCTTACTACCGTGCTGATGGGGCCGCTGTCCGATAAATTGGGCAAGCGGAAGCTCTTTATCTGCGGCGGTTACCTGATGTGGGGTATTTCCATTTTCAGCTTCATCTTCCTCCGGGAGGACATTATCAGTAAGACCCTCGGTATGACCGTTTCTGCGGCCACTGTGGGTGTGAGCCTAACCATTGTTTTGGACTGCGTGATGACCTTCTTCGGCTCTACCGCCAACGATGCAGCTTTTAACGCGTGGCTGACTGACTCTACCGATGACAGCAACCGCGGCGCGGCAGAGGGCATTAATGCGATGATGCCTCTGGTCAGTATCCTCGTTGTGTTTGGCGGCTTTATGTTCTTCGATTTGGAGCAGTCCAGCAGTTGGAGCATTATCTTTGCTGTTATCGGTACGTTGGTGACTGCGGTGGGCATTTTGGGCTTTTTCCTGATTGAAGAGCCGCCGATTGCGCCGGTTAAGAGTTCCTACTTGGGGGGCATTCTTTACGGCTTCCGCCCTAAGACTATTGGAGAAAATAAGAAGCTGTACCTTGCTATGATCGGGTACATCCTCTTTAATATTGCCATTCAAATTTATATGCCGTATCTCATTATTTACTATGAGGTGTCGCTGCAAATGACAGACTATGTGCTGATTATGGCGCCTGCCATCATTGTAGCATCTGCAGTTACCGCATTTTGGGGCAGAGTGTACGATAAAAAAGGCTTCCGTTTTTCCGGCCTCTTGGCGGTTTCTGCGTTGCTTGTAGGTTTCATAGTGCTGTATTTGACGAGAACCACTGTGCCGGTCTTTATCGGTTCCCTCTTTATGATGAGCGGCTACCTTGCCGGTATGGCAGTCTTTGGCGCGGTGATCCGAGATTATACGCCTGTGGGCAAAGCCGGCAGACTCCAGGGCGTACGTATTTTCTCTCAAGTCTTTGTGCCCGGTATCGTAGGCCCTGCCATCGGCAAAAAGGTGCTGGAAAATGCCGAAGTGATTACAAACAGCGATGGTACGACCTCCTTTGTTCCTAATGCCAATATCTTCCTCGCGGCCGCCATCGTCCTGCTGCTGGTCTTTCCTTTCTTCCTCATCAAAATGGAAAAGAAGAAAAAATGAGGTGTCAGTATGGCAAAATATGAAACGTCTGTCCGTGGGGACTTTTCGCAGGTTCTTCATAAAATCACAGATGGGATACTAAACGGCAGTGTTACGGCATCCTTGGAGGACAGCAGTGATTTTCGCAGCGGTGATGCCCGGTGCAGTGTCCGCGTTTTTGAGCGGTATAGCTATATGGGCTCTAATCGGGTCAGCCTCAGCGTGACAGTCTTTCAAAACGGCACAGAGCCGGTAAAGATTTCTGCTATCACCTCCGGTGGCAGTCAGGCAATGTTCTTCAAGGTAAATACGTTCGGCGAGGAAGCATTTCTTGACAAATTACGGGAAATTTTGACATAAAGCAAGCATAGAGTAGCGGTATTCCACGTTGACTGGATGAATATGTTTTTCTTGACATTTTGACTTTTGTTATGCATAATAAGTGCAGCGAAAGCGATCATTATTTGGAGGTGCTACTTATGGATATGGTAAAGAAGTATTTTCCTAAGTCCTTTGGGCTGGAAGACGTAAAGGCGCTGGTGATTTCCATCCTGATCTACATCCTTGTGGATGTTCTTTGTGGTGTTGTCTGCGCAGTTTTGGGCATTATCCCCCTGCTGGGCGGTATTGCTGCTTGGGTGATCGGCACCGTTGTGGGTATCTATACCACAGTGGGTATTGTCCTTTCTGTTCTGTCCTTCCTGAAGGTCATCAAGTAAGCAACTGGAGAGGACCGCTGACCGAAAGTCAGCGGTCTATTTGCGTCGATTTTCATCGAAAACGTAGGGATTGCATTCAAGCACCCCGTATGGTATAATTACTTAGAAATGCGAAAAAATCAGGAGAAAAAAACACGATGAAATTGACTTTTCAAAAGCCATATCTCTATGTTCCTGTAATCGGCATAGCGGTGATCGTTGCACTTTCGCTGCTGCTTATATTCCTGCCGGATGACAGCGGGACGGCACCTACTGAGCCGCCCCAAATGATGACACCCACCGAAGCACCTACGGAAGCACCAACAGATGCACCCACCGAAGCACCTACGGAAGTGCCAACAGATGCGCCTACCGAGCCGCCAAAACGGGCTTTCGTTGTAACATCGAAGCTGAATGTCCGTAAACACGCAAGCACTTCGAGCCAAAGCGTGGATGCCTATAACTACGGCACAGAGATTTCTATTTTAGAGGAAACGAATGTCGATGGCGTCTCCTGGGGCAGAACGGACAAGGGGTGGGTCTGCCTTTCTTATGTACATATCGGAGACAGCATACCGCCCACCGAACCGCCTCCCACTGAGCCACTTGTCACTGAGCCGCCCCAGCAGGCGTTTGTTGTGGTGGCAAAGCTGAATATCCGCAAGAGCGCCAGTACCTCCAGCAAAAGTGTGGGTGTGTACACCTATGGTGCAGAGATATTCATTTTGGAAGAAAAGACTGTCAGCGGTGTTCGGTGGGGCAGAACAGATGAGGGTTGGATCAGTCTATCCTATGTCCACATTGGAGACAGCTTGCCTCCCACGGAGCCACCTACCGAGCTCCCCACGGAAGCGCCTACAGAGCCTCCTGAACCCACAGAACCTCCCACACGAAAGCCCAATCCCTTCGATATGGATGACTTTGAGAAGAACGGCCAGTTCATTTCCTGCAAAAAAGAAAAGACCGCTATCGGTGTGGACATTTCCAGCTGGCAGGAAGATGTGGATTTTGAAAAGCTGAAAGCTGCCGGTGTGGATTATGTAATGATCCGGGCAGGCTTCCGCAGCACCGCTTGGTCAGGAAAACTCAACAAAGACAAATATGTGGAGCAAAACTACCACGGCGCAAAAGCCGCGGGACTGAAAGTGGGCTTCTATTTTTACTCTCAGGCAAGAACGGCAAAAGAAGCCCGGGAAGAGGCGAATTATCTGCTGGAGATGGTGAAGGACTGGGATGTGGATCTGCCCTTGGTCTGCGACTGGGAATACACCAGTGGCGCTTCCCGTGTGGAGAATGTGTCCCGCCGCAATGCTACAGACAGCGTAAAGGCATTCTGCGATACCATTCAAAATGCCGGCTACACGCCGATGTTCTATACTGCCGACTACCTCGTGAAATATAAGCTTTATATTGATGAGCTGGCAGCTTATGGCATTTGGTATGCCGATTACCGTAATTATTTGAGCACGGATTCTCGTGTTGATTTGTGGCAATATACTGCCAAGGGTCGTGTGGACGGCATCCAAGGTTACGCGGACCTCAATGTGCTGTTCTTGGAGAACAGCATCTTTGCGAAAATGTTTAAAGATGAATAAAAATATCCACCAACTGCAGTGAAGTTGGTGGATATTTTTTGCGCCAGTATAAGAAATATATCTTTGGGCTAAGATTTAACCAACAATAGTGCCCGGAGCTCCGGTCATGGAAGAAAGAACTTCAATTTTTAGGTCATAGGCGCGGGCCAGCTCTACACTGCGGTCGTGGAGCACCTGTGCACCGTTTTGGATAAGGCGGAGCATTTTCTCGTAACTGATTTCCGAAAAACGTTGTGCGTCGGGATAGCGGCGGGGATCGCGGTCATAAACGCCGTCCACATCCGTGTAAATCTGGCAAAGGTCTGCCTTTAAAAAGGCTGCCAAGGCAACAGCGGTGGTGTCGGAGCCACCCCGACCCAAGGTGGTGATGTCGCCTTGCTGACTGATGCCTTGAAACCCAGCTACAATCACCACGTTTTCCTTTTTCAGTTCCTGTAAAATGCGATCATTGCTGAGCCCTAAGATCCGGGCGTTGCCGTGAACATCATCTGTAAGGAGACCTGCCTGCCAGCCGCAAAGACTGACAGCGGGAATGCCCAATGCCCCCAATGCCATTGCTAAAAGCGAAGCAGAAAGCTGCTCACCGGCAGCAAGATAGGCATCCATTTCTCGGGCAGAGCCCCGGGAATTTACAAGGCGGGCTTTCTCGATCAGTTCGTCGGTGGTGTCCCCTTGGGCGGATACCACGACGATGACCTGCACTCCCTGCCGGGCAAGCTGACTGACCCGCTGGGCAGCTGCTTGCAGCTTTTTAACATCGCTAAGGGAGGAACCGCCGTATTTTTGCACGATACGCATAGGAATCACCTCTGTGTCATTCTATGGAAAAAGGGTAAGAAGGTGCAAAAAAACGGGCGTATTCTGTTTATACACCCGTTAATTTTGCTCAGGTTAACCCGCAAGTATTTCTGCCTTGATCACACCAGGGGTTTCTCGCAGGGCCAACAGCAAGTCTTCCAAGTCTGCATCGATATGTATGGTCTCCGCAGAGATTGTCACAACCGCACAGCCGTCCGTCGGCACAATGGAGTTAATGGTGATGATATTGGCATTGTGCTCGGAAAAAATACCCAAAATGCTCTGCAGCATACCGGGCTTGTCGTGGAGCAGCAGTTGGAATGTGATGATCCGTCCGGAAGTCATATTCTGAAAGGGAAGCAGTGCGTCCCGATATTTATAAAATGCGCTGCGGCTGATACCGGTTATTTTGGCGGCATCGTTGACAGTGGCCGCCTGACCAGTGGCCAGTAAATGCTTTGCTTCTGCAACCTTAAGAAAAATTTCCGGCAGTGCAGATGCCTCTACAATGTAATATTTGGGGGAATTTGCCATAATAGGGCCTCCTGTCTCTGTATAAACGACAATTTTCTTTGTCTGGATTACAGCTATTGTAGCATATATTTTATAAAATGCAAGTGCCTTTATGGTCAGAAGGGGAGAGAAATGTGCCGAAGAATTATATGAAATGGCTGATTTGGGCGCTATTGGGCTTTGGGGTGCTGTGGGTAGGACTTCGCTATGTGCTGCCGGTGGCACTCCCGTTTTTGCTGGGATTGCTACTTGCACTCGCGGCTGAGCCAGTAACGTCCCTTTGTGCGAAAAGGGGCGGTTTGCCCAGGGCGATATCTTCTGGGATCGGTGTGGGGAGCGTGCTTTTGTCACTGACAGTGCTATTGTCTCTGCTGGGGGCGGTAGTCGTCCGAGAGATCGGCGTTTTGATGGGAGCACTGCCGGATCTGCAGCAGACTGCCCGGGATGGCATCCGTTTGGCACAGACGCAACTGCTCAGGGCGGCAGGACAGGCGCCTGCCGGGCTACAGCCGCTGCTTTCCGGGTTGGTGGAGCGGTTTTTTAGCGATGGGACGGCAGTGATGGATATGGTAACAGACCGTTTGCCTGGTGCGCTGGGGGCAGTGCTTGGAGCAGTGCCGGACAGTGCTCTTATGATCGGCACGGGGATACTGGCGGCCTTTATGTTTTCTAGCCGGTTACCGGAACTGCGAAACATACTCGCCCGGCACATCCCGGAAAAGTGGAAAAGCACCTATTTTCCTGCAATAAAACGAGTCCGCAGCGCCCTTTGGGGTTGGCTTAAAGCGCAGCTTCTTTTGTGTCTGGTGACTTATGGTATCGTAACGGTGGGTTTCCTGTTTATGAGGATCCCCTTTGCGCCTGCTTGGGCGGTATTGGTAGCAATCGTGGATGCAGTACCCCTTTTGGGCACGGGAACGGTTTTGGTACCCTGTGCCATCGTGAGCATTTTGCAGGGGGAGGGGAGCCGGGCGCTTTCGTATCTCATTATTTACGGACTGTCAGCCGGTGCCCGTGCTGTGTTGGAGCCGCGGCTGGTGGGAAGGAATCTGGGGCTTGACCCGCTGGTGACCTTGTTTGCCATTTATGCCGGATACCGATTTTGGGGCTTTTTGGGACTTATACTTGCGCCGATGACAGCAGCTGCACTTTTACAAATTTTCAGTGCGGAAAAAATGTAGAAATCTATTGTGCATTCCGGACATTTTTGTTATAATACAAAGAAAATGATATAATGGATGTGTTATGCTTTGAAATACGGAATCTGGAATGTGGCGAAGATTGAGGCGGAAAATGTAAACGCGCTAGTGCGCGCCGGGTATGCTCCCCTGACAGCGATGGTGCTCTCCTCCCGGGGAATTGCCGACGGACAGCAGGCGCAGCAATATTTGGACTGCGGTGACTTTCTGTCTGACCCTTTTTTACTGACGGATATGGTGCCGGCAGTAGAACGGCTTCGTACTGCTATCGACCAGGGGCAGCGGATTGCAGTTTTCGGTGATTACGATGTGGACGGTATTACGGCAACCTGTCTGCTTACGGACTTTTTGCGGGAGCAGGGGGCGGACTGTGTGCCCTATATTCCTGCCCGCCTGGAGGAAGGCTACGGCCTCAATAGCTTGGCAATTAATCAGCTTGCTCAAAACGGGGTGGAGCTGATCGTTACGGTGGACTGCGGCATTACTGCTGTGGAGGAAGCCCGTCTGTGCCGGGAAAAGGGTATTGACCTGGTTGTGACCGACCATCACGAATGCAAAGAGACCTTGCCGGATGCGCTGGCGGTGATCGATCCGCACCGTCCGGATGGCGGTTATCCCCATAAGAATTTGTCCGGCGTTGGTGTGGCATTTAAATTGGCGGCTGCACTTTGCGGCAATCAGCAGCAGGTGCTGGAGAAGTACGGTGATTTGGTCTGTCTTGGTACGGTGGCGGATGTGATGCTGCTGCAAGGAGAAAACCGCCGTTTTGTGCAAGAAGGCCTTGCGCAAATGAAGTCGGCGCCCCGGACAGGTATTGCCGCACTGATGAAGGTCTGCGGCTGCAATGTGCAGGACTTAAGTGCTTCTTCTGTGGGCTATACATTGGCACCCCGCATTAATGCGGCAGGCAGAATGGGCGAGATCCATTTGGCAGTAGAGCTGTTTCTTACAAAGGATAAGCATCAGGCAGAGAGCTTAGCAGCGAGCCTTTGCGAATTAAACCGTCAGCGACAGGCGGTGGAAACCGCCATTTATGAGCAGGCCATCGAGATGCTTCCCTCTGAAAAGCTGCCGGAAGCAGTCGTATTGGCAGACGACACCTGGCATCAAGGCGTGGTTGGCATCGTTGCCAGCCGAATTGCCGAGGAATGCTGCTGTCCTGCGGTGCTAATCTGTTTGGATGGGGAACACGGCAAAGCCAGCTCCCGGAGCTACGGCGGCTTTAACCTGTTTTCTGCCCTAAAGGAGAATGCCCATTTGCTGGAAAGCTATGGCGGCCACGAACTGGCAGCCGGTTTTACCATCCGCCGTGAAAAGATCGGCGCGTTCCGGGAGGCGTTGTGCCGTACAGCGGAGCGTTATTATGCGCAGACAGGAGAGATGGCTGCACTGAGCGGTGACTGCGTGATCCCACCGGAGCTTTTGACCATTTCCAATATCGATGATTTGAAGGTGCTGGAGCCTTGCGGCTCCGGCTGCCCCAAGCCGCTTTTCGTAATGGAAAATCTGACAGTGGAAAAAATCAGTCAGGTGGGCAGCGGCAAGCATATGCGGCTGCGCGTCCGAAACGGCCGATATGCCTTCCAAGCCATCTATTTTTCCGCCACCCCAGAAACGGCGTGCATTTGTGCGGGGGAAACGGTAGATGTTGCTTTCACAGCGCAAATTAACGAGTACCGGGGAGAACGTTCTGTGCAGATGAATGTGGTGGACATCCGCCCCAGTTGTAAGGCGGAATGCTGCCCGGAGATGGCGTGTTACCGGGCACTGCACAGCGGTATGCTTACCGCCCAGGAGGCGCAGAGGCTGCTGCCTGACCGGGAGATCCAAGGGCGCATTTGGCGTTATTTGGCGTCACGGGGCGGTCCTATCAAAGAGACTCCGATGAGCCTTTGCCGAAAGATCGTCCGCTGGTCAGGCAAGGCACTGAGTCTGCAAAAGCTGTTGGTCACTTTGGATATTTTTGCAGATGTAGGTTTGATCGAAATGAGCCACCAGCATAAGTACATTCTGCTTCGTGCCCACACGGGCGCAGAAAAAACCGATCTGAATTTAAGCACCACGATGCAGCTTTTGCTGCGCGCGAAAGAGAGTTGAAACATAGCTTTGGAAACCTTTGAAAACCATTATGCGTCCCTTTGTACTGCCATTGCCCGGCATATGCCGGCGGCAGATATGGAGCGTATTGACCGGGCGGTGGAATATGCTCGGGTAAAGCATAAAGACCAAAAGCGCAAGGATGGCTCTCCCTATGTGATCCACCCGCTGGCCGTGGCGGAGATCGTAGCCGAGTTGGGCCTGGACGAAGAAGCACTTTTGGGCGCGTTGCTCCATGACTGTATCGAGGATACCGATGCTTCCTATGACGAGATCGTAAAGCTTTTCGGCAAGACCTGCGCGGAACTGGTGGAGGGCGTTACGAAATTGACCCGGGCCAACTTTACCAGCAGTGAGCAGGAGCAGATGGAAAATCTGCGCAAGATGTTTATGGCGATGTCTAAGGATATCCGGGTGGTGCTCATTAAGATCGCCGACCGGCTCCACAATATGCGCACGATGCAATACCAGTCGCCCGCCAAGCAGCTTATAAAGTGCCGGGAGACTATGGACATCTACGCTCCTCTGGCTTACCGCCTTGGTATGCAGAAGATCAAGTGGGAACTGGAAGATATTGCCCTTCGGTATATTGATCCCACCGCCTATCAGGAGATCATGGATCATTTACAGGCCCACAAGGAAAAGGATGAGGCCTTTATGCGGGTCATTCAGGAGAAGATTCGCCTGCGCCTTGCAGAGGTGGGTATCCACAACTCTACCTATGGCCGCATTAAGCACGTCTACTCCATCTACCGGAAGATGAACGCCCAGGATAAGACTATGGACGAGCTGTATGACATTTATGCCTTCCGTGTGGTGGTAGACTCTATTCCAGACTGCTATAACGTGCTGGGGCATATCCACGACCTGTTTAATCTGGTGCCCGGCCGCTTTAAGGACTATATTTCCACCCCCAAGCCCAATATGTACCAGAGTTTGCATACCACCGTTATCGGTGTACAGGGTATTCCCTTTGAGGTGCAGATCCGTACTTGGGAAATGCACGAGACTGCAGAGTACGGTGTTGCTGCCCACTGGAAATATAAGCAGGGCGGGGGCGATGAGAAGGACTTCGAGTGGATCCGACGGCTGCTGGAAAGCCAGCAGGATACGGATGCGGAGGACTATGTCAGCTCCTTTAAGATCGATATGTTCGATGATGAGGTCTTCGTCTTTACCCCCAAGGGTAAGATCGTATCTCTGCCTGCCGGCTCTACGCCCATAGATTTTGCCTACTTTATCCACTCTGGTGTTGGCAACTCTATGGTGGGCGCAAAGGTCAATAACCGAATCAGTAACATCGATACGCCCCTGAAAAACGGCGATATCGTAGAGGTCATCACCTCTAAAACCGCAAAAGGCCCCAGCCGTGACTGGCTCAATATCTGTCAGTCCAATCAAGCACGGACGAAAATTAAGCAGTGGTTTAAAAAGGAAAAGCGGGAGGAGAATATCCTCCATGGCCGCAGCAGCTTTGAAACAGAAATGCGCCGGTTGATGCTGCCGCTTTCTGCCTTGACCGATCCCGAATTAGAGTCGGCACTGCTGAAAAAATTGGCCTTTGACTCTTGGGACGATATGTATGCCGCCATCGGCTACGGCGGCTTGACCGCCACCAAGGCGGTGGGGCGGATCCGTGACGATATTAATAAGGCTTCCCGCCCCCAGCCGGAGCGTACCGGCCCTCTGCGTATTACCCCGGAGAGTGAGAGTGCAAAGCACAGCCGTCACAGCGCAAACGGTGTGATCGTGGAGGATATCGACTCCTGTATGATCAAATTCTCCAAGTGCTGTACCCCTGTGCCGGGAGACCCCATTATTGGCTTCATTACCCGGGGCTTTGGTGTTTCTGTTCACCGGATGGACTGCCCCAATACTGCGAACCGGAACAGTCCGGAAATCGCAGCCCGTTGGGTGCCTGTCCGTTGGGCCAATCAGGAAGAGCAGCCCTTTGACACCACCTTGGAGCTGGACTGCATTACCCGGGATGGCCTGCTTTTGGACGTGGCAACCACGATGACCACTGCCCGCGTCCGCGTAAAGGAGCTAAACGGCAAGGATCTGCCCGGCGGTCACAGTGTCTTTACAGTCCGTTTTGAGGTCAAGAATGTGACAGAGCTGGAAGCCGTCCGTAACAAACTGCTGAATATCCCGGACGTGGTGGGTGCCCGCCGGGGTCAGAATTGAGAGGTTTCCTATGCGTGCAGTACTGACAAGAGTAAAATCCGCATCCGTCACCATTGACGGATGCGTTGTCGGAGAAATCGGCAAGGGCTTTTTGATCCTTTTGGGTGTAGGCCCGGAGGATAACGAGGAAAAGTGCCGGTATCTGGCAGAAAAAGCCCTTTCTCTTCGTGTTTTCGAAGATGAAAACGGGAAGATGAATTTGGGCCTCGGGGATGTAGGCGGGCAGGTGTTGGTAGTGAGCCAGTTTACCCTGTACGGCAATTGCCGCAAGGGCCGCCGTCCCAGCTTTACGGAAGCGGCAGACCCGGAATTGGGAAACCGCCTGTATGAGAAATTCCTTGCAGATTGCGCCGACTTGGGTTATGCGCCTCAGCACGGCGTTTTCGGCGCGGATATGCAGGTGGCCTCCGTCAATGACGGCCCGGTAACCTTGCTATTGGATACAGATGTACTTTTAGATACACCCCGCAGGAAGTGATCGTATGGAAATACTTGTAATACCGGTGGGTTCTTACCAGACCAACTGCTACATTGTGTGGCAGGGGGGCAGGGAGGACTGCGTTCTCATTGACCCCGGTGATGAGTCAAAGAAAATACTGGAAGCAGTAGAGCAGCAGGGGAAGCGAATCGCTGCAATCCTACTAACCCACGGCCACTTTGATCACGTGGGTGCTGTCCGAAAGATCGCGAAGAAAGCGCATTGCCCGGTCTATCTCCACCGGGCAGAAAAGAAATTGCCCTTTTTTATGACTGCTGGGCCCCTGTACAGTACGGATGGCTATGGAAATGCCCTTTCCGTTGCTGGACTGGATTTTCAAATTCTCCACACGCCGGGACATACGCCCGGCTCGGTGTGCTTAATTTGCGAAAATGTGATGTTTTCAGGAGATACACTCTTTGCCGGCTCCTGCGGCAGAACAGATTTCCCCGGCAGCGATCCGGGTGAGATGGTTTTATCGCTGCAAAAACTCAGAGAACTCCCCGGAGACTATCGGGTATATCCCGGCCACGCAGAGGACACCACCTTGTCCTACGAGAGAGAAAATAACCCTTATATGAGAGGCGTTTTATGAAATTAGAGCTGATTGGCCATACAGAAGAATATGCAGTTTCTCAGCTGCAAATGGCGCTGTTTCCCAGTGTAACGGAGGGGCAGGCTGTCTCCCGCCTATGCCGGGGAGAAAAATGGCTGACGGCTGTGACAGAAATTTGTGTTGGGGACCGAAAGACGCGGGCAGTAAAGAAAATGCTGGCAGAAAAAGAAGATGTCCGTATGCGTCGCCGTATTTTACAGCAGAGCTTTTATAACGCTGCGCTTCCCCATCTGCCTGAAGCCCCTGCCTGGGGCGCACTGGCTGGTGTGCGGCCTACCAAGCTTACAACCAAGCACCTTTTGGAGGGCGGCACACCGAAAAGTGCTGACCGCCTTTTGCGGGACACCTATTATGTAAGCGATGCGCGGCGAAAATTGGCTCTCGATTGCTCCCTTTCCACGGTAGCGGCTGTGGAGAAGATGGAGCAAAAGGATGTTTCACTTTATGTGGGCATTCCTTTTTGTCCTACCCGCTGTACCTATTGCAGCTTTGTCAGCCGCACCGTTGGCAAAAATATGTCCCTTTTAGACCCCTATCTGGAGGCACTCCTTACAGAACTTACCCATACCGGAAAGCTACTGCGCGACTCCGGACACACAGTGCGCACCATCTATATCGGCGGCGGCACACCTACGACCCTATCTGCTCCCCAAACGGAGCGGCTGCTTAGAGGTATTTCGGACAATTTAAGCCTTGACCGCTGCATAGAATTTACAGTGGAGGGCGGCAGACCGGATACGCTGGATGAGGAAAAACTCCGCATTATTCACGAGTGCGGCGCAGACCGCATCAGTATTAACCCTCAAACCATGGAAGACCACGTGCTACGCGCCTGCGGCAGACCGCATACGGCTGCTGATGTGGAAAAGGCGTACTGTATGGCGGTGGATGCAGGCTTTACAGCCATCAATATGGATCTCATTGCCGGCCTGCCCCAAGACAGCTTGGATGGCTTCTGCCGTTCCCTTGACCGGGTGGCGGCATTAGACCCCGCCAATATAACGGTGCATACCTTGGCACTGAAAAAGGGCGCAGACCTCTTTGAGAAGCGGGCAAATCTTCCCACTTACGGGGAAGTCTCCCAAATGGTGGCCTACGCCAACCGGCAGCTTTCTGTTTGTTTCTATAAGCCCTACTATCTCTACCGGCAGAAATATATGTCCGGAAGCTTTGAAAACGTAGGCTGGAGTAAAAATGGACAGGACTGCCTGTATAATATCTATATGATGGAAGAATTGCACCCCATCCTGTCCTTAGGTGGCGGTGGCATGAATAAGGTGAATTTGCCGGGCGGCGCCCTACAGCGCTTCCATAACCCCAAATTCCCAGAGCAGTATATTGGGCAATTAGACGATGTGCTGCGTCAAAAAGAAGAACTGTTTGCCCTGATGAAAGGAAGTGTTTGAGTGGATACGCTGATCTCTAATGTAACGGTCGTAACAATGAATGAGAAAATGGAGGTGCTCTTTGGCAGCTTCATCGGCATTTCAGACGGAAAGATCACCTACATAGGCGCATCTGCCCCGAAGGAGACCCCGGAAAAGATCATTGACGGCACCGGTATGGTGGCCATTCCCGGCCTCGTAAACGCCCATACCCATTTGGCGACCACCGCCTTGCGAAGTTATTTGGATGATGCGGAAAACAGAGAAATGCTTACCCAGCTTCTCCAAAAGGAAGCGAAAATGGACAGCAAAGCCGCAAAGGCTTCCGCACTCCTTGGCATTGCGGAATGTCTGCGCTTCGGTATCACCTCTGTATCTGACCTATACTATTTCCCGGCGGCTACCGCAGAAGCGGCTGCAGAGGCAGGCATCAAGGCAAATGTGGCGCTCTCTGCCAACCGGTTTATTGATGAAAACGAAGAATTTGACTTTGAGACCGATGCACAATGCCGGGAAATTTGCCGTGTGGTAGAAAAATGGCACGGCTACGATGACGGCAGAATTATGGTTGATTGCGGCATCCACAGCGAATATACCAGTAACTATAAGCTGTGGGAGGCATTGGGTGCTTATGCCTTGGAGGAGGGGCTGCGCCTTCAGCTTCACCTTGCTGAGACTGAGGAAGAAAGGGAGTCCTGCTTAGAAAGAACTGGCCTTTCTCAGGCGGAGCTTCTGTCTGCCCATAGGCTTTTTAGCGTGCCCGCAACGGTTACCGGCTGCGTGGCAATGACCGAGGAAGACCGAAAGCTTTTAGGCAAAAAGGGCGTTTCTGCTGTGGCGACCTCCATCGCATACGGCAAAATGGGGCAAAAGACCACGCCGATCTCTGACTGTGTCAAAGCCGGAATGAATGTAGCACTTGGTACCGGCGGCGCGGTAGAGTGTGGCAACCTCGATATGTTCGAAGTAATGCGCCAGACGGCGATGACTGCCCGGGCATCCGGCGGTGATGCCTCTGCTATGCCTGCTCCTGCGGTGCTGATGATGGCAACGGTATGCGGCGCAAGAGCCCAAGGCCGGGCAGAAAGCACCGGCATGCTGAAGGAGGGGATGGACGCAGACGTCGTCCTTGTGGACTTCTCCGCGCCGCACCTGATGCCCTGCCACAATGTACTGAGCAGCCTTGTGTTTTCCGCCAAGGGCGGTGACGTGGCGCTGACGATGGTAAGAGGCAAAGTGCTCTACCAAAACGGTCAATTCCCCACCATTGATCTTCCCAGCGTTGTACAGACCCTTACCGAATATGCCATTCCCACACTGTTCCGGGAAGCGGAATAAAGGGGGGCAAAATGGAAAAGAATAACAATAAGCAGAGCTTCCTCCACGGCGCAGCACTCCTTGCCATCGCGGTGGCGGTGGTAAAGGTCATTGGCGCGCTGTATAAAATTCCCCTAAAGGGCATCATCGGTGACCAGGGCTACGGCTACTTTACCACAGCTTACGATATTTACTCGGTGCTTCTGATGATCTCCACAGCAGGCCTGCCTATCGCTACCAGCCGCCTCATCAGCGAGGCAAATTCCTTAGGGCACTACAACCAGGTTCGCAAGATCTATCAAGTTTCCCGGACGGTCTTTTTGTGCCTCGGCATTTTCAGCACCTTAGTTATGGTGCTGGGCTGCCATTGGTTGGCGAACGTGATGGAGCAGCCGGACGCGTGGGCGGCGATTTTGTGCCTTGCGCCCTGCGCCCTCTTTATGGGCATTATGTCCCCCAGCCGGGGCTTTTTCCAAGGACAGGGCAATATGCGCCCTACCTCCCGCTCCCAAATGCTGGAGGCAGTCATTAAGCTGATCGTTGGACTCGCTTTGGCATTTTGCATTATGCAGATCACTTCTAAGGTCCACTTGGCAGCAGCGGGTGCGATCTTGGGCGTGACGGTCAGCTGCGCCGTTTCTGCGGCTTATCTCGTCACCAAGCTCCAAAAGGCATATAAAGCCTTGCCGGAGAGTGGTGAGTCCCCGGAGACCTTCTCCAAAACTGCAAAGGAGCTCTTAAAAGTGGCAGTTCCCATCACCATCGGATCTGCGGGCTTGCAGCTTTTGACCGTGGTAGAAACCGGTCTTTATATGGATCGAATCGTGGACTTACTCAACACAAACCGGTATACCGGTCCGCTCATCGACCTGCTTCGCCAGCAGGTGACGGAGGCTACACCCAATTTGACTGCACAGCAGATCAGCTCTCAGGTGGCGGTAAATCTAAAGGGCATTTACAATTTTGCGCAGACCATCTTCAATATGCCCTGCGCGTTCATCATCCCCATCGGCACAAGCGTCATTCCGGCCATCACCGAGCATTTGACCCTCCGCCGGGATCAGCAGGTGCGGTCTACTGAGGAATCTGCCGCCCGGATCACCGGCCTCATCTCTATGCCCTGTGCGGTAGGCCTTGTGATCCTTGCGGAGCCGGTTATGGCACTGCTGGGCGGCTATGCGGGGCTGAAGCTCACCCTTGCCGGTCAGCTGATGGCACTGCTGGGCTTCTGCATTTTTGCCTATACGGTCATCCAGTACACCAATGCGGTGCTCCAGTCCCACGGCTATGCCCACGTGCCGGTGGTCAATATGCTGCTGAGCGGTATCGTAAAGCTGGTAGCGGTTTATTTCCTTGCTGGCAATCCCAATATCGGCATTTTGGGCGTTCCCATCGGCACGATCCTTTGCTATACCTCTATTGCTCTGATGAATTTGGCATCGATCCGCCGCTGTGTGCCGCAGAAACCGAAACTGGTGCGAAATTTACTGCGTCCCGTATTTGCTTCGGCTACTATGGGTGTGGCAGTTTACGGCGCGCTGTGTCTGCTGCGTGATGTTTTGCATATTTCCAGCCGTATTATTCTTTGCGGCATCCCGGTGTGTGTTGGTATAGTGGTATATCTCATTATGGTAATCGTCACCCGGGCAATTAGGGCAGAAGACTGTGTATTATTGCCCAAAGGAGATAAAATTGCCAAAATACTACGCTTATACTAAAAAAACCCTTGCATTTTATACAAAAATGTGGTAATTTGTTAACAGCGAATCACCAAAAATAAAAGAGAGGTACTTTATTATGAATAAAACCGAACTCATTGCAGCCGTTGCTGAAAAGACCGGCCTGACCAAGAAGGACGCTGACCGCGTCGTAGCTGCTACTTTTGAGACCATCGCACAGGCTATGGCCCAGGGCGATAAGGTTCAGGTTTCCGGCTTTGGCATTTTCGATGTCAAGAAGCGCGAAGCTCGCACCGGCCACAACCCCCGCACCAAGGAAGCTATCCAGATCCCCGCTTCCAAGCAGCCCGCTTTCAAGGCCAGCAAGACCCTGAAGGATCTGATCGCAAAGTAATGCGCCTTGACAAGTACCTGAAGGTCTCCCGCCTCATCAAGCGGCGCACCATTGCCAACGAAGCCTGCGACAACGGTCGTATCAGCGTCAACGGCAAAGTGGTCAAGGCCAGCTATGAAGTGAAGGTGGGCGACAAGCTGGAGATCTCTATGGGTCCCCGGACGGTATCTGTGGAGGTCGTTCAGGTGGCCGACAATGTCCGCAAGGACGATGCCGGAATGATGTACAAAGAGATATAAAAAAGGATGTGCCGATTGGCACATCCTTTTTTATATTTAGATACCTGCCAGCTTTAGCAGCTCAGGGACTTTGGCTTCCCAGCCCAGCGCCATAATATGCACACCCTGACAGTAGGGCTTGCATTCGCGGATGATCTGTGCGGCGATTTCCACGCCAGTGATACCGGCCTTTGCCCGTTCCTTGTCAGCGGCCAGCGCATCGATCATATGCTGAGGGACGTGAACACCGGCCACGTTATTGTTCATAAACTTGGCCATACCGGCAGATTTGGGAATGATGACACCCAACTGTACAGGCTTTCCAAACTGCTTCGCCTTTTCCATAAACTGGATGAATTTCTCAGAATCAAAGACGGCCTGTGTTTGGAAATACTCAGCACCGGCCATAACCTTGCGCTCCATCTTGGCAAGCTGGGCGTCTACAGAGTCAGAGCAAGGGGAGACAACAGCGCCCTTGGCAAACTTGGGAGGCTCACCCACCAGCGGCTGACCGCCCAGGTCGATGCCCTTTTCCAACTGACATGCGGTGTGCAGCAGGGAAACAGAGTCAAGGTCAAAAACAGGCTTTGCGCCGGGATGGTCGCCCATCTTGGTGTGGTCGCCGGTGAGGCAAAGAATGTTGTCGATGCCCAGCATAGCGGCACCCAGCAGCTCGGACTGCAGCGCGATGCGGTTGCGGTCACGGCAGGTCAGCTGCAAAATGGGGG
>JAZSDE010000035.1:0-5756 GCA_045531015.1 Faecousia sp. | reverse complement strand
CTGCACAGACCCTATTCTGTGCAGCTCTATTTATTTTAGGAGATGATTGTATGATTGCAGTACTCAAACACGGCACCACGCAGGAGCAGACACAGCATCTGGTAAACTGGCTAAAGAATATGGGTATGGATGTCCATATTTCCGAAGGTAAAGAAGTCACCATCCTTGGACTTGTGGGCGACACCAGCCGTGTAGATATTGAGCTCCTCAACAGCTTGGAGATCGTTTCCAGCGTAAAACGGATCTCTGAGCCATTTAAGCAGGCAAACCGCAAATTCCACCCCAACGATACCGTCGTAGAAGTCGGCAACGCACGCATCGGCGGTGGCCATTTTGCAATGATCGCAGGCCCCTGCTCTGTAGAGTCCTTAGAGCAGATCATTGAGGTTGCCACAGCCGTGAAGAATTCCGGTGCCGATATTCTCCGGGGCGGCGCCTTCAAGCCCCGCACCTCACCCTATGCCTTCCAAGGTCTGAAGGACGAGGGCATCCGCCTACTCCTGGAAGCGAAAAAGGCGACCGGCCTTCCCATCATTACAGAAATTATGAATATACGAAACTTAGACTTGTTCCAGGATGTGGACATCATTCAGGTTGGCGCACGAAATATGCAGAATTTTGACCTTTTGCAGGAATTGGGCAAAACCAAAAAGCCGATCCTCCTCAAACGCGGTCTTGCAAACACCTTGCAGGAGCTGCTGATGAGCGCCGAATATATTATGAGCGAGGGTAATGAGAATATCATTCTCTGCGAGCGCGGTATCCGCACCTACGAAACCTATACAAGAAACACTCTCGACCTCTCCGCCATCCCCGTTCTGCACGAACTGACCCACCTGCCCGTGATCGTAGATCCCAGCCACGCCACCGGTCGGGCAGCATTGGTTCCCTCCATGGCCGCTGCTGCGGCAGCTGCCGGTGCAGACGGCATTATGGTGGAAGTCCACAATAACCCCGCCTGCGCTCTCTGTGACGGCGCGCAGTCCCTGACACCGGAGCAGTTCGATGCGGTCAACCGCTGTGTTCGAAAGATACGCGAGGTAACGGTATGAACGTCGGCATTTTGGGCCTTGGCCTGATCGGCGGCTCTCTCGCTCGTGCGTATGCAAAGGCCGGTCATACGGTTTATGCCGCAGAGCAGAATCTCACCATTTTGGACTTTGCCACCCTTGCAGGCGTTGTAAGTGGCGAATTGACCGAGGATACAGTCGGCAACTGTGACCTCGTACTGCTTGCGATCTTCTCCCGTGGTTCTGTAGCTTGGTTAGAAAATAATGCAAGATATATTCGGTCTGATACCCTTGTGATAGATTGCTGCGGTGTGAAGGAAGTGATCTGCGCGCAGTGCTTCCCAATTGCCGAGCAATACGGCTTTACCTTTGTGGGCGGTCATCCGATGGCCGGTTCCCACTTCTCCAGTTTTAAATACAGTCGGTCAAATCTTTTCCAAGGCGCACCTATGGTGCTTGTACCACCCCGTTATGACGATCCCGTGCTCCTTAGCCGGGTCAAAGACGCCCTCTCCCCTTGCGGCTTCGGAAGTTTCTCGGTCACTACCGCAAAGGAACACGACCGGACGATCGCGTTCACCTCGCAAATGCCTCATATTGTAAGCAACGCCTTTATCAAATCACCGACAGCATCCGGACACAAAGGCTTTTCCGCCGGCAGTTATAAGGACTTGACGCGGGTAGCCTGGCTCAATCCCCATATGTGGGCAGAACTGTTTTTATCAAACCGGGCCAATGTACTCTCCGAATTGGATATTTATATTGAAAGCCTGACAAAGTACCGCAATGCCATCGCCCAAAACGACGAAGCTATGCTGATCTCTCTCTTAGACGAAGGCCGTAGGAAAAAGGAGGAGGTAGACGGATGAACACCATTACAGTGAATGCTTCCAAAAGCTATCAGGTTCATATTGGAAATGACCTCCTGTCGCAGCTGGGCGAATATATCCGCACGATCCATCCCCCTTGCAAGATTGCCATCATCAGCGACAGCAATGTCTGGCCGATCTACGGTGATGGTGCGCTCCGCGCCGTGCGTAAAGCAGGCTATGAAGCCGTGCATTATATCCTCCCAGCCGGTGAGGGGAGCAAAAATACGCAGCAGTATCTTTCTATTCTAAACTTTCTTGTCGAAAATGCCGTAACACGCGGTGATCTGCTGATTGCCCTTGGCGGTGGCGTTGTGGGTGACATTACCGGCTTTGCGGCTGCCACCTATTTGCGCGGCATTTCCTATGTGCAAGTGCCTACTTCGCTTCTTGCGATGGTGGACTCATCCGTAGGAGGCAAAACCGCCATTGATCTTCCAGCCGGCAAAAACCTTGTAGGCGCCTTTTATCAGCCGGATATGGTACTTTGCGACGTTTCTGTGCTCCAGACGCTTCCTGATGAGATTTTTATTGACGGCTGTGCGGAGGTCATTAAATACGGCATCCTGTTTGACACCGTTCTGTTTCATCATTTGGCGGAAAATGGTCTGAATTTTGACCGGGAATATGTTATTTCCCGCTGTGTGGAACTAAAGGCTCAGGTGGTGTGTGCAGACGAATTTGACAAGGGACTGCGCCAGCAATTAAATTTAGGACACACCATAGGCCACAGCATTGAGAAAAACAGCAATTTTGCCGTTTCCCACGGCAAGGCAGTTGCCATCGGTATGGCAGTGATTGCAAAGATAAGTACCCATTGCGGTTTCTGCAATGCAGACACATATGAAGCGATTGCTTCCTTACTGCAAAAATTCTCCCTCCCCATTTTCACCGATCTTCCTGCACTGCAGCTTGCAGACGGTGCGCTTTCCGACAAGAAGCGATTGGGAGATACCGTTTACCTTGTTCTGCCGCAAACTATCGGAAGCTGCTTTCTGCACCCCATAAACGTCAATGATTTAACATCCTTTATTGAGAAAGGCCTGTAATATGGATATTACCATCGAGCCGGGGAATCTTAGCGGTACTGTGCGGATCATCCCCTCCAAATCCCAAGCACATCGACTGCTGATCTGCGCGGCATTTGCAGACAAGGAAACAGAGCTTATCTGCCCTGAAACTAACGAGGATATTTCTGCGACTGCAGATTGCCTGAATGCATTAGGCGCAGAGATTACGCGAACAGAGCTTGGCTACTATGTTATTCCAGCATCTTCTGTTCCGGTGCAGGCTGATCTCAATTGCCGCGAGAGCGGCTCTACGCTGCGCTTTCTGCTTCCCATCGTCGGTGCGCTTGGTGTGGATACAACCTTTCATATGGCCGGGCGTCTCCCTGACCGCCCACTCTCCCCTCTAAAGGAAGAAATGGAACGGATGGGCTGCGTACTGGCTGTTCCCGAAAGAGGCGTCCTCAGCTGTACCGGGAAGCTTAAGGTCGGTGCGTATCAAATTGACGGCAGTGTTTCCAGTCAGTTTATTTCCGGGCTGCTGTTTGCGCTGGTGCTTCTCAATGATAACTGTAGCCTTACGGTTACGGGAAAGGTAGAATCACAGCCTTATATCCGTCTGACATTAGATGCACTTCGGCAATTCGGTGCAATTATTTGCGGAGAGACTGTTTTGCCTTCCCTGCCCTTAAAGTCCCCGGGAAAGCTGACAGTGGAGGGTGATTGGAGCAATGCGGCGTTCTTTTATGCTGCCAATGCCCTTGGAAGCAATATCCATTTAGATGGTCTGCGTGATGACTCCGCCCAAGGTGATAGGGTCTGCAAGGATATTCTCGCTTTCGATGGACCAATGTGTGTAGATGTAACTGACATCCCGGACTTAGTGCCGATCCTTAGCGTGGCCGCTGCCGCCAAGCAAGGTGGCAGATTTACCGGCATCCAAAGACTTCGCTTAAAGGAATCTGACCGTGTTGCATCCACCATTGCAATGCTCACTGCATTGGGTGTGCAGGCAGAAGCAGATACTGACACCTTAACCGTTCACCCGGGTCAATTTCACGGCTGCACCATTCAGTCCGAAAAGGATCACCGGATCGCTATGTCGGCGGCCATCGCCGCAACGGTAGCCGATGGTCCGGTAACCATACTTGACGCCCAGTGTGTTTCAAAATCCTATCCCACATTCTGGGATGTATATAAGCACTTAGGAGGTAATTATGAGCAGCACATACGGTGAAAATTTAAAGCTCTCTATCTTCGGTCAGTCCCACGGCACGGCCATCGGTATGACCCTGGACGGGATTCCTGCCGGTCTCCCTGTAGATTTTGACGTGCTGACTGCATTCCTGGCACGCCGCGCGCCCGGTCAGGGTGCATATGCAACTACCCGTAAGGAAACCGATGCACCCGTATTTCTTTCCGGTATCGTAAACGGTCATACCTGCGGCGCACCCATTGCTGCTATGATCCGCAATGAGAACACCCGCTCTTGCGACTATAGTAACCTTATGGACTGCCCAAGACCCGGACACGCGGATTACACTGCGCAGATGAAATACAAAGGCTTTCAGGACATTGCCGGCGGCGGCCATTTCTCCGGGCGGCTAACTGCGCCCCTTTGCATAGCCGGCGGTCTTTGCAAGCAATGGCTGGAGACTATGGGAATTTCTGTTCGGGCGCATATCTCCGTGCTCGGCGGCATTGCCGACGAGCCCCTCTTCCAAGATTGGACAAGCCAAACACCTATGACAATTTGCGAGGATTTTCCTGTACTGAATAAGGATGCCGGCGAACGTATGAAGCAGGCCATTGCCGAAGCAAAAGCAGACGGCGACAGCTTGGGCGGCATCATCGAGTGTATCGCCACAGGATTGCCCGCCGGTTGGGGCGACCCGATGTTTGGCGGTATGGAAAGCCGTATTGCCTCCATCGTTTACGGCGTTCCTGCCGTAAAAGGCGTTGACTTTGGCTCCGGTTTTACCGGCAGCTATATGCGAGGCAGTGAAAATAACGATGCATTTACGGTTATGGACGGAAAGATCGTTACAGAAACAAATAACGCAGGCGGCATCCTTGGCGGTATCACAAACGGAATGCCCCTTGTATTCACCGCTGCCATCAAGCCCACGGCCTCTATTGCGAAGCTGCAGCAGAGTGTTTCCATCTCCAAGAATGAAGTGCAGCAGCTGCAAGTCCACGGACGGCACGATCCCTGCATCGTACCCCGGGCTGTCCCCGTCATCGAAGCAGTCGCAGCCATTGCCATCTATGATGCCTATCTTTCAAGTAGAAAGGACGCTTAAATATGGATATACACGAATTACGAAGCCAAATCGACAACATCGATGACCAGCTTGTTAAACTGTTTATTGCACGGATGGACGTGGCTGAGAAGATCGGTGCCTACAAAAAGCTAAATCATCTCCCTGTCTTTGATCCGGGTCGGGAGCGGGCAAAGCTTCAGGATGTGGCAGAAAAGGCAGGCCCAGAAATGGCGCAGTATACAAGGGTGCTGTACGCAATGCTATTTGAACTGAGCCGCGGACATCAGAGCCGTACAACCGTCCATACAACACAACTCAACGAATCCATTACCGCTTCTATCGAATCTACCCCTAAGCTCTTCCCTCAGGCACCGATGGTCGCCTGTCAGGGCGTGGAGGGCGCCTATTCCCAGATCGCCTGCGAGAAGATCTTCAAATCCCCCTCCATTATGTATTTTAAGAATTTCGAGGGCGTTTTCCACGCCATTGAGCAGGGTCTGTGCCAATACGGCGTCCTGCCCATCGAAAATTCCACCGCAGGCTCCGTGAAGAAGGTCTACGACCTGATGATCCACCACAATTTCTCCATCGTCCGGACCTTCCGGC
>JAZSDE010000124.1:0-2394 GCA_045531015.1 Faecousia sp. | reverse complement strand
CTGGGTCGTTACGACTCTATGGACGAGGCTGTCAACAAGTACTCTCAGGGCGCTGTTGAGAAGATCACGCTGTACTCCCTGTTCCAGGATCCCATGACTTCCTGTGGTTGCTTCGAGTGTATCTGCGGCGTCGAGCCCTGCTCCATGGGCGTGGTTATCACCTGCCGTGAGCATGCCGGTATCACACCTCTGGGTATGAGCTTCTCCGAAATGGCTTCCATGACCGGCGGCGGTGTTCAGACACCCGGCTTTATGGGTCACGGCAAGCACTTCATCTCTTCCAAGAAGTTCATCGCAGCCGAAGGCGGCCCCGGCCGTATCGTCTGGATGCCCAAGATGCTGAAGGATCAGATGCGCGAGCGTCTGGATAAGACTGTTCTGGAAATGTACGGTGTTGAGAACTTCACCGATATGATCGCAGATGAGACCATCTGTGAGGAAGATCCCGAGCAGCTGCTGGAGTACCTGGGCACTGTGGGTCACCCTGTGCTGGGCATGGAACCTTTCGATATGTAATCTACTTATCTATAAAAAAGGACCTTCTTCGGAAGGTCCTTTTTTAGCGATATACCTCGCTTTGCTCGGTGCGATATATTTGCCTTACGGCAAATTCGATATAACCGCCCAAGGGCGGTTTCGATATGACAAAACTCCCTTGGTAAGCAAGGGAGTTTTGTCGTTATGATCAGGGAAGTTTTTCGGTGAGGGTTTGCAGAAATTCCAGAGCTTTTTTAGGGGCTTCGTCGCCGGCGCCGAGAAATAAGAGCATTCCGGGGGCGTAGCGTTGGAAGACGGAAAATTCGTCGGTGTCCATTTCCGGGGTTTTCAGGGTCTTAAGCGGCGCGATTTTTTCCACCTTCTCGAAAAGCTCTGCCGGGTTCAGCACTGCCGGGTAGCCGTCAGACATGGATAGGGAAACGGAGCAGCCGGTCTGTTCCTGCAGCTCCCGGGCGATGGTAGTCAGCCCGGCGCGCATATCATTATAAATATCGTCCTGGAAGACACGTAAAATGCCCTCAATCCGGGCGGTTTCCTCGTTGCCGGCAAGCTTTGTGAACCTAAGAAGCCGGAAAACCTCCTCCGGCAGGGCTTGCTCCAAAGCGGTTGCCCGGTTGTAAAAGGCAACGGCGGTGTCCAAGGCGGCTCCACCTTCTACACAAAAACGCAAATCACAGGAGCGGGCCAGCATTTCGTTTTTTCGGGCGGCAAGGATGCCCGGTTCGCTTTTCTCCCAGAACCGCAGCGCAATGACTTTGGAAACCCGGTACTGCCGGAAAATTCCGGTAAGGCAGACCTCTTTGGCATCGCCGGGAGGATAAAAGAGAAATAAAATATTGTTGGGAAATTTTTTGCCCTTGGAGGCCCGGGCGTGGGACAGAAGTGCCGATATGTAATCGGTGGTTTCCGGGGCGACAGCAACAGGGTATGCCACAGCGTTTTCTGCGCCGCAGTCATAAAAGGCGCAGATGCTGCCTTTCCGGGGGGAGAACACCTTGCAGGATAAAAATGCCAGCTTCAGACCCAGATAGTCAAAGACTTTTTGGGCGGGATTTTGGGTCTGCCACAGGGCGGTCAGCTTCTGCTTGTCTTCCAAAAGTTCCATAAATTTACCTCTAATCTGCATTATAGGAACATTATACGGCATTTTCCTGCCGGTGTCAATTTGCACATTTTTCAGGCTCCGGAATATCTTGGAATGAGCAGGTTAACTGCTTGAGATTTTTTTGGAGGTAACGTTTATGTGTAACAATAGCTGTTGGTGGATTATCATTCTGGTTCTGCTGTTCTGCTGCTGCGGCAATGGGAACGGCCTGATGACCGGTAGCGGCTGTGGCAACGGCTGCGGCAATAACTGCGGCTGCGACACCGGCTGCGGCTGCTGCTAAGGAAGCGTAGCTTCTGCCCTTATGGGCAAGTGAAATTGCAGAAGAGATCAGCCGCCCGAAAGGGCGGCTATTTTCAGGACTGATTGCCGCGTCGGGCAAAGCCCTCCTCGCAATGACGGCGGAAAACAAGAGGCAATTATAAAAAATAGTTGACAAATGGGGGATAAGTCATTATAATATCCTAGTCTACGTATGTGGACATATCCTTGCTCCCGGCGAGACCGGGGGCCAAAAGTCCAGAAGGAGGTGCAATCAACATGGCTAAGATTACCGGTAAGTACGAGGTGCTCTACATCATCGATCCCGCTCAGGGCGAGGAGGGCATCGCCGCACTTGTGGAAAAGTTCAAGGCAATGGTGGAGGCGGAGGGTACCGTGTCCAACGTTGACGAGTGGGGCAAGCGTCGTCTTGCATACCCCATCAACGACCTGGCTGAAGGTTACTACGTCCTCATGAACTTCGAAAGCAAGCCCGAGTTCCCTGCGGAGCTGGAGCGTGTTATGAAGAT
>JAZSDE010000055.1:0-13938 GCA_045531015.1 Faecousia sp. | reverse complement strand
GTGGCACCCCCCACCATAACCCGGATCACCGGCTCCGTGCCGGACTCCCGGACGAGGATCCGTCCCGTACCGCCCAAGCGGTCTGCCACCGCCTGTACCGCCGCCTGTACCGCAGGATCGTTCTGGGCATCGGGCTTAGATTTCACCCGGACATTTTTCAGCACCTGGGGATAGATAGTCAGGCCCTCAAACAGCTGGCTCATTTTCTTTTTCTTAGCGCGCATCACTTCCATCATTTTAAGACTTGTGAGGATACCGTCGCCGGTGGTGGCGTACTTGGAAATGATGATATGACCGGACTGCTCACCGCCAAGGCGGCAACTGTTTTGTACCATATATTCATAGACATACTTGTCACCCACCTTGGTCTTGGCATAGCCAATCCCCTTCTCGTCCAGCGCTTTGTAAAGACCGAAATTGGACATAACGGTGGTAACGACCGTGTTATTATCCAGTTGTCCCTTCTCCTGCATATAGCAGCCGAGAGCATAGAGGATATGGTCGCCGGTAATGATATTGCCCTTTTCGTCCACGCACAAGCAACGGTCTGCATCGCCGTCAAAGGCAAAGCCCACATCCAACCCGTTATCCACCACGAATTTTTGCAGCACTTCAATATGGGTAGAACCGGCACCTGCGTTGATATTCACGCCATTAGGGTCTGCATTAATGACGTATGTCTTTGCACCCAGCGCATCAAATACAGACTTGGCAATATTCCAAGCCGCGCCGTTGGCGCAGTCCAAACCCACCTTCATATCCTTAAAGGAGTACATACCGAGGCTGATAAGATAACCGATATAGCGGTTTCTACCGGATGCGTAGTCCACAGAAATACCTACCTTCTCCTTTTGTCCAAAAGGCAGCGTATCCCATTTTTTCCCAAAGAGCTCCAGCTCTCCGTCAATGTAAGCCTCCACAAGGGCGATAGTCTCTTCATCCATCTTCTCGCCCTGTCCGTTAATAAGCTTGATGCCGTTGTCATAGTAGGGGTTATGGCTGGCGGAGATCATAATGCCGCAATCAAAGCTGTCTACTTTCGCAATATAGGCAACGGAGGGTGTGGTAGTAACGTGCATCAAATAAGCATCGGCACCGGAAGCAGTGATACCGGCCGCCAAAGTGTACTCAAACATATAGCTTGAGCGGCGTGTATCCTTGCCGATAACGATTTTCGCAGGCTCTTCGTCCCCTGCCCGGCGCTTCAGCTCACCGTAATACCAACCCAAAAAGCGGCCGACCTTATAAGCGTGGTCAGCAGTCAAATTATTATTGGCCTCACCCCGGAAGCCGTCTGTTCCGAAATATTTACCCATACATTACTCCTTATTTTTGGTCACGGTGATGCCACCGGTCTTATAAATGCTGTTTGCAGGAATCACACCCCGGACACAGGACAGCGGATAGACATTGGAATTTCTGCCGATAACCGTACCTGGATTAAGAACGCTGTTACAGCCAACCTCCACAAAATCGCCCAGCATAGCGCCCACCTTCTTTATGCCGGTAGGGATCTCCGGCTCGGTATGGATCACCACCAAAGACTTATCAGATTTTACATTGGAGGTAATAGAGCCGGCGCCCATATGGGCTTTGTAGCCCAAAATGCTGTCGCCTACATAATTATAGTGCGGCACCTGCACGCTGTCAAAAAGAATTACATTCTTCAGCTCCACAGAATTGCCGACCACACAGCCGTCACCAACCAGCGCGCTGCCCCGGATGAATGCGCCGTGGCGCACCTCGGTATTCTCACCGATGATGCAGGGCGCGCCTAAATAAGCCGTTGAGGCAACCTTTGCAGTCTTATGCACCCAAACTGTAGGCGCCACTTCCTCG
This sequence comes from Faecousia sp., assembly GCA_045531015.1. Classification (GTDB taxonomy): domain Bacteria; phylum Bacillota; class Clostridia; order Oscillospirales; family Oscillospiraceae; genus Faecousia. The sequence goes on along the minus strand of JAZSDE010000055.1, from coordinate 12,099 downwards.
TATTCTTCTCCTAAATCCTTTCCCAGTTCGAGGATCAGGGCTTTAATGCCGCCCAGCGCCTCCCACGGGTACGTGAACTGCTTTAGATACTCCCCAGCCTTGGAATGGCCGAGATCGTAAAGGTCATTTACGGTATACATTGTATCCCACCTTTCAAAACTTACCCTTATATACTACACCAATTCCTCAAAAATGTAAATACAATTCTTTTATACAAGCAGACGGCCGCACCACGTTTTCCTGTGGTGCGGCCCGCTATTTACTTAAAAAAGTCGATGATCTCGAATAGGGACTTGAATAAGCTCACAATTGCGCCCCAAATGCCGCCTGCCTCCCCGCCTGTATCGGGAGCATATTGCGGATCGTCTGCACCGCAGTGTATGCACGTGCCGTTTGTGTAGTTATGGATGGTGAGCTTCGGAACATACTCTGTCTTATTCTTCCCGCAGACAGTGCAGGTATAAACTTTGATGCCCGCATCGGTACAGGTAGCATCCTCAACAATTATGCCTTCATCATAGTTATGTCCCAAAGTAGCTGTAATCACTTCCGTCTTTTCGTTGCCGCACAAAGCACAAACATAGATCTTTATGCCCGCCGTGCCGCAGGTAGGCTCCTTGGTCACCGTTCCTTCATCATAGCTATGTACACATTCTGTATAAAACTGAATGGTTGCGCCCAAGAGCGGTTCATTTCCAGTCTGCCCGACGGCAACTTCCGCCCACTGGGTCTCAGTTCCGGCATAAATAACATTTGCCAGCTTTTCACAGCCGAAAAACGCATAGTCTCCAACAACTGTAATACCGGCAGGGATAGTAATACCGGTCAATGCTTTGCAGTCCCGGAACGCATTTTCCCCAATGGCAACCACCGGGTATTCCCCCACTGCGGCAGGGATCGTTACGTCACCGCTGATGACAGGATCTACAGCCGTAATCGTGGCTGCGCCGTTTTTGATCTCATATGTAAAGTAATCAACGGAATCCTTGGGACTATTCGTGCCTGCAACCACATCGATGATCGCTTGGGGCACCTTCACCTCAGAAAAACCGATATTGTAGAAACACAGCTCGATCTGTATTTCCTGCTGATATTCATCAACCTCGGTATAGCCGGCATCGATGCGGCAAACATTTCCGTCTGCGATGTTGACAGAAATGCTTTGGAAAGGCATTACAAGTAAGGCTTCTCCCTCATAACCAAACACCTCCACCTCCATAGGCGCAGTGCTGACATAACTGCCACTTTCCGCATCATAGGCGAACCGATCGAATTTATCCGCTAAGCTGAGAAACAGAGATGTTACCTTTTTGATCTGCAGCCAGTAGCTGTCATCGGTCTCGTGAGCAAGATAGGTATCTTCCTCGTAGTTGATCTCATAAGTGAGGAAACTTTCGTCATTCTTTTTCAGGGTGTAGTATGCAAAGTTATATTCATACACACCCTGTTCAGTATAAGCAAAATAGCCTCGGTCCTCGGTAACCGCACAGTGCTGAGTCTCAGTCACTTTTTCGCCCTCGGTCTTTTCCATAAATAAGGAATAGTTGGACTTGTTGAGCTTGCCGAAGGCTTCACTCCACGCCGCTGCATCCGCAACCTGAGTAGAAACCACCCGTGTTTCCGTCGCCGTATAATCGCAATCCACACAAATATACTTGACCGTAGCCACTCCGTCTGCATAAGTGACCTCGGGATTGCCGTACCGATGTCCCATAGGTAATTCAATGTTATTCGCTCCTGCGCATCCGGCAAAGATCAGCGCCATCAGGCAGAGGGTCATTAGAAAGGATAACACACGCCTTTTCTTCATAGCAATACCTCCTCATCATCATTATTTTTGTTATTATATCACGCCACGCGAACAAATGCAAGCCTACAAAAGACGCTTCCATTCCCATCCGCACCGGGGATTCTTAAGGGGAACACCCCTTAAGCCGTCTGGAGGGTCCGGGAACCATACGGGAGGTTCCCAGCGGCTCTTTGCATACTTTCTCGCCGGAGAGAAAGTATGACCCATCAATGACCCTGCAATGTGATTCTGAAATAACAAGCTGCGACAAGCAATTATAAGCAAAAAAAGAGACTATCCGAAGATAGTCTCTTTCAAAGCTTATTTTGCAAATTCCACTGCCTTGGTTTCACGGATCACATTGACCTTGATCTGGCCGGGGTACTCCAGCTCTGCCTCGATCTTCTTAGCCACATCCCGGGCAAGCAGGATCATATTGTCCTCGGAAACCTCCTCGGGTTTGACCATAATACGAACCTCACGGCCTGCCTGAATGGCATATGCTTTCTCAACACCGGGGTAGCTGCCGGTCAGCTCTTCCAGCTTTTGCAGTCTGCGGATGTAATTTTCCACATTCTCACGGCGGGCGCCGGGACGGGCAGCAGATACAGCATCCGCCGCCTGCACTAAAACGGCAATTACCGTCTTAGGCTCCACATCGCCGTGGTGCGCCTCGATGGCATTGACCACAACGGGATTTTCCTTGTACTTCCGGGCGAGATCTGCGCCCAGCTGTACGTGGCTGCCTTCGACCTCGTGGTCGATGGACTTACCCAAGTCGTGGAGCAATCCTGCGCGCTTGGCAAGGGCTACGTCTACACCCAGCTCCGCAGCCATTAGGCCTGCAATGTGGGCAACCTCGATAGAGTGGTTCAGTACGTTCTGACCGTAGGAAGTACGGTACTTCTGACGACCCAAGATCTTGATAAGCTCGGGATTGACACCGTGTACACCGGTCTCAAAGCAGGCACGCTCGCCTTCTTCGCGGATAGTGCGGTCCACATCCTTACGAGCCTTCTCCACCATATCCTCAATGCGAGTAGGATGGATACGGCCGTCCACGATCAGCTTCTCCAATGCCAGCCTTGCGATCTCACGGCGGACGGGGTCAAAGCTGCTGACGGTAATGGCCTCGGGTGTATCATCGATGATCAGATCAACACCGGTAATGGTCTCCAGGGTGCGGATATTCCGACCCTCACGGCCAATGATGCGGCCCTTCATTTCGTCGGTGGGCAGGGGCACTACGGAAACAGTAGCCTCTGCAGCATGGTCAGCGGCGCAACGCTGAATGGCGATGGAGAGAATATCTCTTGCTTTCTCGTCCGCCTCGTCCTTGAGCTGCTGCTCGATCTCCTTGATCTTCATAGCGGTCTCGTGACGAACCTCTGTCTCCACAGTCTGCAGCAAATAGTTCTTTGCCTGCTCCTGGGTAAGGCCGGAGAGCTTTTCCAATGTAGCGATATGCTGCTTGCGAATAGCCTCAGCCTCTGCCTTGGCATCCGCCACCTCCGCCATACGGCGGGCGTACTCCTCCTCCTTGCGTTCAAAGGCTTCCGCCTTCTTGTCGAGGGTCTCTTCCTTCTGCTGCAGCCGACGCTCTTGCTTACTCAGCTCAGCACGGCGCTCTTTGACGTCTCTTTCGTGTTCTGTGCGAGATTTATGGATCTCGTCCTTTGCTTCTAAAAGCAGCTCCTTCTTGCGGCTCTCACCGCTGCGGATGGCTTCGTTGATAAGGCGGGTAGCTTCCTGCTCCGCAGAGCCGATCTCCCGTTCGCTTACTCGCTTGCGGTAGCCGACGCCAGCAAAAAAGCCTACAACACCCAGCACTGCCGCTGCAAGGACGGAAATAATAATTTCAACAGGTCCCATAATTTCTCTTTGCACCTCCTTCAATAAAATAGCGATGAAAGGGAGGCTGCACGATGAACCTCGTGTTGTTCAATTGGTAAAATGCCGCACCTGCGGCCAATATCCAAGCATAAACGTTACGAGGCGCAATGCGCGACCCCGAATATCCATCAGGTTATCTATGAAATGCTGCCTAAATTAGCCCAGCATACAAAGTACCATCTATATTTTACCTTTGCCGGCGAGGAATGTCAAGCACTTTTCCGTATAAAACAGCCGAAACGCATAAAACGTTTCGGCTGTTTATATTTTCATAAAATATGCAGATGCTCCAATAGAATTTTCAGTCCCAACAGGATCAAAATGATACCGCCGGCGGCCTCTGCCTTCTTTTCGTATCGGCTGCCAAAGATATTGCCGATCTTAACGCCCGCAGTACACATACCAAATGTCACAACGCCGATGAGCAGCATCGCCAGCCAAATATTGACATTGCCTGCCATTGCCAGCGAAATACCCACCGCCAGCGCATCGATGCTGGTGGCAACCGCCATTACGAACATCGTCTTGACCGACAGATCCGCATCGTGCTCCTCACAGCAGTCGCACCCCGAAAATGCCTCTTTGAGCATATTGCCACCGATCAGTGCCAGCAGAATAAACGCTACCCAATGGTCAAAAGCTTCGATCTGCTTAGCGAAAAGTGTGCCCAGGAAAAAACCGATCACCGGCATCAGCGCCTGAAAACCGCCAAACCATACGCCGCAGATCGCACCCTCCCGAAGACCCGCCTTTTTCATAGAAAGCCCCTTGCAAATAGACACCGCAAAAGCATCCATACTCAGGCCAACGGCCAGTATCGTCAGTTCAAAAAAGCCCATCTTTTACTCCACGATATAGGCATCTGTGATCTGCCCATAATAAGCCGTATGGAAATCGCCGTCGGGATAGTACCGCTCCAACGCATCGGGGGTGATAGCTTCCTTAACCTGCTCTTGCTTGTAAATAACCTTACACTCCAGTGTCAGAGGCAGCTCCCGGATAGCAGGGACAGACACTGTCTCCCCTTCTTCCAAATGCAAATTCAGTTCACCTATCTTATCGGTATCTCTGCCGGACTTTGTACCGCAGAAGCCGAGAATGCTTTTGTCATATTCACCGTAGGGCACATTGATGGTAAACTCCGGATTTTTGTCCACCAAAGCTTTGGTGTACCGGCTTTCCCGGACATAGGCAATAAAAATAGGCTTTCCCCACTGGATGCCCATTGTACCCCAGCCGATGGTCATCGTATCTACTTGACCGTCTGCTTTTGTGGTCATCAGCACACCCTTACCCACAGCCTGCAGAATTTCATTGGCATAAGAAAACGCATCGATCTTTCGTTTCATAATATCCCTCCAATTTTAGATGGCACCATCATACCGCAAAATCCTTTCATTTGCAAGCAGGAATTATCTATAACACATTCCTATGTTCTATACTATAAAAATATTTTCCCTTTCGCAAAAACGGACTGCCCAAATGGACAGTCCGCTTTTTATGACACTCTATGTTCCTTATTTATCGCACTGCGAAGGCCGATCTCGTTTCCCTTTCGGATCTTGGCATAGTTCTCTCTGTGATTCCAGATCACCGCAGCGGTAGCAACACAAGCTGCCGTCAGCGCGATCCACCCGGCAAAGAAAACGCTCAAATACACTGGCAGTGACAGCACAGTGATGGTGGTACCAATGGTTAAGTAGTTAAAGATCACTGTCACCAGCACAACAACTGCCAACACAGCCAATGCAAACCGCCAATCAGCGCAGCAAGCAAATAAGCCACAGAACACACCTTCCTCAAAACATTTCCACGCACATAGTGCTTATTTTACTATGCTACTGGAAAAATGTTAAATAATCAATCTGTGATTTTCGCCCGTTTCTTAACCAAATCTTAAAAAATCAGCACCCGGAAGTATCCGGGTGCTGATAACGATATGGAATTTATATTTACCACGGAATCTCGATATGGCCGTCGCCGTCCATAATCGGAGAATCAGGATCATCCACATTACCGCCGGAGCCATCAGTAGGGCCATCAGTAGGGCCGTCAGTGGGGCCGTCCGTGGGGCCGTCAGTGGGGCCGTCCGTGGGACCGTCCGTAGGATTCTGAGGATTGGTAGGTCCCGCAGGTGGGTTGGTGGGATCAGTGCTATTGTTGTTGCCGCAGGCGCTGAGCACGCCAACGAGCATCAGCGTGGCGCACAAAACGCACAGCAGACGCAGGAACATAGTTTGCTTTTTCATTGTTTTCCTCCTAAGATTATATTTTTGAGTCGGCTGTAGACTCTTGCCAGAAAAAGAATTCCTTTCCGTACCGGAAAAAGCCTCATCCAAGCCCATTTGTACAGTCGGTACCCCTTTGAAGTAACGCTGTATAATTTACCTTTTCTATAAAAATCTGTTACGACTGCCAATATCCAAGCATTCTGGATGCGTTCCTTTTCGCATTGGTTGTCGCCACAACAGATACTTATTTCCTCTTCTGTTTTCACGATCCGGTGGAGCACATACTGTCCGTTACTGCGCTGATAGAGGACAATATCCCCCTTTCCGTAAGCCGCAGGGGGCGCAAGCAACACCCGATCCCGCATATGCCGAAACAGCGGCCACATACTGTTACCGGTCACCACCAAGCTGGCGGTACCACTCTCTGCAAGCTGAAGCTGCACCACACCGATCAGCTGCTCCATAGGCAGCTTCACCGTTTTCTTATTTGCTTCCATTTTTCATTGCCCCATAGGATACCATTGCCGCTTCATCATCGTTCCGGCAGAAAAGCTGCCATATCGGTGTTTCCCGCAGCAGAAGATCCACAAGCTCCAGCTGCCGCTTTGTGCAGCCCTTGTGAGAAAACTGCATACACTGACTTAGAATTGCCGGTACAGCCTTTATGGGTGTCATCGGGAAGATCTCATTGACTTCTCCCCGAGCCAAAAAAGCCACGCCGCCGAGTGGAACACCCACCGGGCAGGACAAATCGTTCTTTCCCGACCAAGGTGTACCGTAAACCGTCCACACACCGTCTACCCGGCGCAGGACCGGCTTATCGTCATTGATAATTTGCGCCCCGAATAAGCGGCACCACTTTTCCGTATGGGTGGATTTTCCCGTGCCGGAGGGTGCAGAAAAGAGATAGGCCTTTCCATCCAGCATAACTGCCGAAGCGTGGAGCTGAAAGCCGTGGAATCGCAATACCTCCACAGCAAACAGCGATCCGGTCGTCATATACTCCGCCATATCCAAATCCCCAAAATGGGGATATTTTTGGAGCACCTTTTCGCAGTCACAGGAAAGGAAAATATCTGCCTCTCCTGCTTCCTCAGTAAGATAAGGAAGTGCCTGCTGGCTTGTCCGACCGGAAAGCGACATATCCACGATTAGGTCAGCGATCCGATACCGTGCCATTGCGATCCTCCCAATTATCCGCCCGTAAGCGGTACTTACTTTACTGCGCCTACATTCTGCAAATTCTGCAGAAACTTCTCCACATCTGCCATCGCCTGCTCTTCAGACACGTCATAGCGCGCTGTCAGCACCTGCGTTAAGCTTTCCTTCGTCTGCTCGGTCTCCAGCGCATTCCAAAGCTGGACGCCCACACTGTTGAGCGTCACAATGCCCGCAAAGCTGCGCGTTGCTGCGCCGACGGGCACAAGCACCTGACTGCCGGCCACTTCCCGCAGCAGAAAATCCTCACTTCTAATCATCATCTTTCTCCCTTTTCAACAGATTGGGGATAAATATCGCACATATAGAAAGTATACCATAGGCACATAGAGGTGTCAAGGGCAATTCCAGGGTGAAAATAACGGTCAAAAAAGGCCGTTTATGTCAAAATAAACCCCTTTTTTCTGCTGAAAAAAACACAGCTTCGGGAATGGGATCATTGTGCTTGTCTCTGCCTTTCGCGGAGCAATGTGCTTTTCCATCCACAAAAGGTGATACCACGCCCCAAACTTATAGCCGCAGTCGCTCATCTTTCCTACCGTCTGATAGCCCATCCGGGTGTGAAAGCGGACAGAGCTGTCCGTCAAATACTTATCCTCCCGGTCAGCGCTTGCCACGCAGGCCTCTAAGGTACAGATGTTTTGCAGAAGCAAAACCTTTTCCAGTGCTTCATACAGTGCCCGGCCAATGCCTCTTCCCCGGACATCCCGGCGGATATAGATACTGACCTCCACCGCCCAATCGCAGGCCTTTCTGCGGATCAAGGGATGGGCATACGCATAGCCGAGTAGGTTTCCATCCTCTTCATAGACCAAAAAAGGATGGGTTTGCAGGATCTGGCGAATGCGCCCGGCAAATTCCTGCGCCGTGGGGGCTTCATATTCAAAGGACACCGCAGTATTCTCCACATACCAGCCGTAAATTGCGGCAAGCTGGGCGCTGTCCTCTTCTCTTGCAATTCGGATCATATCACATATTTGCCTTGATGGCAGTGATCAAGATATCGCCCGCCACCACCCGGTCCTCGGGGGCAAAGCCTTCCTCAAAATTATCGGAATACAGCACCTGCGCCGATGGCGGGAACTCCTCGTCACCAGCCCATACAAGGAGCTGAATCTTATAGTCCCCAATGAGAGCAAATTCATATCCTGCATCGCCGTGGGGCACAGACATCGCACCCATTTTCTCTGCTGCCCTGCGGAACGCCTCCACCCTCGTGCCGAAAGTGAACGCCGCTCGGGTCAGCACCCGCCCGGTATAGGGCTTGATATAAAGCTCACCCCAAGGCATTTCCCGGAAGGTCTTCCAATTACCCATGGCGGGGATGTTTTTCCCCTCCAGCAGATACCGGAGCAACAAGGTCTGCACAGGCAGCGCAGGCGCACTTCCCTGCCCGTCGGTAATTTCCGCTGTCTCCGTAACGGTATAGGTTTTTCCCAGCAAGGTCAGGGCAAATTCGCCATTTTCTGCCGGAGCGCCCAAACGGCTTGCAATTTCCGACTTATCTGCCTTGCTGTAAAGCTCTGCATAATAAGAAAACGGTACTTCTTCTTTATTGTTTTGAATTTCCATTTTTATTCCTCCATTGCGCTGGGGAAAAGAGAGCTGTTGGTATGGGGCAGGAAGCAGGCCGCCACAAAGGCGTCCATATAACCGGGATATGTAGATAGCTCAAGGTAAGTCATATTTGCGCCTACCTCACTGCACTTCCGGTTTGCCTGGTCGCTCATAACCATCGCATAAGCACCGGTAAGGGAGGAATTTCCGATATACTGGAATTTCTCCAGATCTACATCCGGCAGCATACCGATGCGGACAGCGTTTTTCATATTGATACCGGAGCCGATACCGCCTGCAACATAGACCTTATCGATCACCTCTACCGGCATATCCACGCTTTGTAGCAGCGTATCAATAGCGGAGAAGATCGCGCCCTTGGCGCGGATAAAATTGTCGATATCCACCTCATTGATGGAAATTTCCCGACCGGTCTCGCTCTCATTTTCGTAGGCCAAAACATAACGGCCCATACCGTGCTCGTCTCGCCGTACCCGGTCGCCCTCACGGATAAAGAGGCCCTTCGCGTTAATAATACCGCAGCGGAACAGCTCCGCAATCATATCGATAATACCCGAGCCACAGATGCCAACAGGTTTTTGTCCCGGATCACCAACAACGGTGAGAGTGGGAGTCATTGTGTCTTTATCGATAGTGCAGGCCTCCACCGCGCCGTCGGTGGCACGCATACCGCAGGAAATATCACCGCCCTCAAAGGCAGGTCCCGCAGAGCACGCGCAGCTCATCAGGAAATCCCGGTTACCGAACACGATCTCGCCGTTGGTGCCAAGGTCAATAAATAGGCTCATTTCGTCCTTGTCCCAAATCATCGAAGCCAGTGTACCGGCAGTAATGTCACCGCCCACATAAGAACCGATATTGGGGGCAATTAGCACGTCTGCAAGAGGATTTGCAGGTAACTTCAAATCGCCCGCTTTCAGTCCCTCCCAAGAGAAGAAGCTGGGGATATAAGGCTCCATACGCACCGGCTCTGCATCCACACCCACAAAAAGGTGGTTCATGGTGGTGTTCGCCGCCACGCACAGCCGCAGGATGGCATTGGCAGACATACCTGAAGCCTTGCAAAGATTTGCAATGATGGGGTTCAGGGTCTCCTTAATAATAGCATCCTGCAAATTCTTCTTGCCACCGGGGCGCCCCTGCTGAATGATGCGGTTAATGACATCCGCGCCGTAGCGAATTTGACCGTTGCCGGAAGAACCCTTTGCCAAAATTTTGCCGCTTGTCAGGTCTACAAGCACCATTGTAACGGTGGTCGTGCCGATATCAATGGCGCAGCCGACGATAGCGGCATCTGTCGGAGCGCACACATCCATACAAAGGAATGTATCGCCCTTTTTCTCACCCTTAACGCAGACGGCAAAGTTGTTTTCCCGGAGGACGGTTGCCAGCTTCTTCATTACGAAGAAAGGTACATCTACCTTCTCTACACCCAACTGCGCCTGCACCGCCCACTGGAAGCGCTCCACATCAGGCATTGTATCATCGAGGGTAGGCTCTGCCATCTCCACGACCACAGAGACAAAGTTATTCTCAAAGGCAATGCCGCCATCCATCATCTGCGCCTTGGCATCCTCAAAGATGGCAATTTCCTGAGGGCTGCTGAGGTCCGCGGTCTTCATCCGGGACTGATATGCGCTGGCAATATCCGGCACAAAAACGGTGCAGTCGGTCAGTACCTTGCAATTACAGGACAGCCGCCAGCCGGCCTCATACTCCTCCTCACTAATATGCCGGGAGGGGAAAGTTTCTACCTCACCGGAAATGAGCTTCACGCGGCACTTGCCGCAAGAACCGTTACCGGAACAAGGGGCATCGATGGCAACGTTAGCTCTCCGTGCTAATTCTAAAAGGTTATCACCGCTTTGGCAGGCGATAGAGACCTCATTCCCGCCTTCAATTTGAAAAACCACATTCGGCATACAGAAAAAACCTCGCAATTCCACATTTTCCTGCATAACATTATAGCACAAGTCTCCCCGCTTGTCTACCGACAAAACCGCACTATCGTATAACAATGTAGGGACACCCGTCCTCGGGTGTCCGCTGTTGCCGACTGTTGACGGACACCCCGGGAGGGGTGTCCCTACGACTTCTATCGGAAGCGCTGTAGGGAACGGATTTATCCGTTCCACGACGGTGCATAGCAGAGGGAACGCATAAACGCATTCCCTCTGCAAAAAAGCACAAAAAAGCGGCGGGAGCAAGCCCCCGCCCTACGAGTTATTTTCATTGTTCTGCTTATCAAATAAATTTACTGGCACTCAACGAATTCATCCCAATGTTTACTTAGTGTTTTGAATGTAATCAGATTAAACAAGTATCCACCTATGATTACAACAATTAAAACCCCGTAGATGATATAGTCTTTTATATCAGCCAAATTACTAATCGCAACCATCCCAAGCATAAGAGCAAAAAATGAGAAACCACCAAGCAATCCGCAACGCCAAAAATACTTAGAAAATTTCTTTTTGTCTACTTCTTGCTTTAGCACTTTGATAAACAACGAAAACCACACAATAATTGCACCATAAAGAGGAATAACTCCAAAATACTTTAACTTTCTGCTCATAATAATTCCCCTCCTATAATTGTTGTAATTCCTTTTCAATTTTTTGTCAATCTCCCACCATAACTGTCAATTATCAACTGTCAATTGTCAACTAAAAAGAGCGTGCCCTTTCGGACACGCTCTTTTTGATTTCACTTATGCCAAAGGCTCCATACCGAGAACGGGGTGACCCTTCTCAGTCAGCCATGCGATCAGCTCTTCCGCATCGCAGGTGACGGTCTCATCAGCCACCATATCCGCGAAATTCTCGATGCCGTAGAGTTCCATAGCGGTCTTATTCAGGCGCTCTGCCACATCATCCTTCAGCTCCTTGGGCATCCAAACGATACGCTCGATGCCACCCTCTGCGTAGAGGAACTTCTTGGAGGAGATGAAGTGACGGCCGTGACCCATAAAGCCGGGGGTCTGTACACCGCCGCCGGTGCAGGATGCCAGCTCACCGAAGGTCATACCGGCAGGGGTCATACCCTTATATTCCCGGTTGACAACGATAACACCGTTGCTGACGGGCTCGATGCCGCAGATGCACTCGAAGCAGCCGCAGGAGGTCATAGGATCTTCCAAAATGGAGTAGAGGGTAACATTCTCTACTGCGCCGTGGGTTGCGTCGGCAATTGCCTTATTGACGGACTCGAAGCGGCCGGTGCGCTCGTCTAAGCACCCTTCCTTGAAGATGGGCTGGCAAGGACCGTTGGGATCCAGCTCGTTGGTTGCCTTGGCATCCAGCCAGGAAACGGCACCACACAGGCCCAGGCGCTCGGGAGTAACCACGCAGCAGTGAGCAGGTGCAAAGCTCTGGCACAGGATGCAGGTGT
>JAZSDE010000021.1:0-18345 GCA_045531015.1 Faecousia sp. | reverse complement strand
CCCCCGGCTTAGCCGGGGGTTATGACTTAGATATTCTTCTTTGCTTCTTTCAGGGCGCGGGAGAGTTGATCGGGGCAGGAAGTGCTCTTGGAGCCGCAGGTGGTGCCCTCTAAACGGGCGATGACCTCATCAACATCCATTCCCTCCACGAGGGCGCCAATGCCCTTAAGATTGCCGTTACAGCCGCCAAGGTAGACCACGTTATGTACCTTGCCGTCCTCAACGGTGAACTGGATGTACTGGGAGCAGGTGCCGCTGCATTTATATTCAAACTGCATATCTGTTTTCCTTTCGTTTTTTCTTTGATTATACGACAGTTACGCAAAAGTTTCAAGTAGGAATTTATTGCGCTGTAGTTGGTTATCCTATGTAAAAAACGGAGGAGATGCCTATATGGATACAAATCAAAATCAAAAAGATGAAAACCAGCAAAATGAGCTGACCGACCTTGGCGCGGATATTTCCAAAACCAGTAAGGGCAATATTTATACCTTGACCATCATTGGCCAGATCGAAGGACATCAGGCCGCACCGGAAAATGTAAAGACCACAAAATATGAGCACGTCTTGCCACTGCTGGCCGGCATTGAGGAAAGTGACGAGATCGACGGCCTGTTGCTGCTTCTTAATACCGTTGGTGGTGACATTGAGGCAGGCCTTGCCATTGCGGAAATGATATCCGGTATGAAAAAGCCAACCGTATCTTTGGTCTTAGGCGGGGGACACTCCATTGGTATTCCGCTGGCTGTATGCACTAAGAAATCCTTTATTACCCCTACGGCCAGTATGACCGTCCACCCTGTACGAATGACCGGCCTTGTGATCGGTGCGCCCCAGACCTTCCGCTATTTTCAGCGCATTCAGGAGCAGATCGCAGACTTTGTCACTGCCAATTCCGGAATCTCACGGGAACAGTTTGAAGGCTATATGATGGCCACAGGGGAGATGGCCTCCGATGTTGGCACAATCCTCTATGGCAAAGAAGCGGTGGCATCCGGCCTGATTGACCGCTTGGGCAGTCTCAGCGATGCACTCTCTGCACTGCACAAAATGATCGAAAAGAACAAAAAGCGTGATAAGAAGTCTTAAAAATACGAATTCTCCACTGGAAATTTTCGGATAACTATGTTATAATACTGAAAATATACGCTGGAGGTGGGGCACGAAGTGAATTGGATTGAAATATTACTCCTTGGGCTCGTTTCCGGCCTTTCCGAGTTCGTCCCCATATCCTCCGGCGGCCACCAAAGGCTTATGCTCCACTTGTTTGGAAAGACCCAAATGGATCCACTTTGCCGTTTGATTATTACCCTTGGTACGCTTTTGGCGGTGTTAACCTCCTGCAGCGGTCTATTTCGCCGTCTGCTTGCAGAGCGGGCCATTGCCCATCGCAAGAGAAAGCATAGAACATACAGCGCCCGTTACTACGATTATCGGATTGTAAAAGGCGCAATTTGTCCGCTGGCCATTGTATATACGGTCTGCACCTTGTTTCGCATCTCCATAAGCCTTCCGGGACTGGCGCTGACATTTCTGCTTAACGGTATCTTGCTGTTTGTGACGGGGAATATACGGCAGGGCAATAAAGATTCCCGCCGTATGACCAGTCTGGACAGCACCCTAATGGGTCTTTTGGGCGGTACATCGGCAATAGCCGGCATCTCCCTTCTTGGGTGCGTTTCTTCAGTGGCTGTAGCCAGAGGAGCCCAGCGGCAATCAGCCCTTAACTGGGCACTGACCATCTGCGCGCCTGCACTGATCATTCGGATGGCCATCGATCTGCTCTTCGTCCTGATCGGCGGGACTGCGCTTTCCTTTACCGGATTTTTATGTTGCCTGGGCGGTGCTGTGTGTGCCTTTATCGGCGGACGTATCTCTATCCGGTTTGTCCGTTTTATCATCGGCCGCTCCGGTCTTTCCGGATTTGCCTACTACGTATGGGGCGCGGCAATTCTTACGTTTATTTTGTTTTTAATCACATAGGAGGACATATGGCTAATAAGAAAACAAAGTCTACGGCCGAAAAGGTCGCATCTTCCAAAAATAAAAAGAAGACAACCCAAAAGTCTGCCAAAGCAGAGTCTCAAACAACACCGAGGAACCCAGTTCAGAAGCTGCTGGATCGGTGGGGGATTCCGTTTCGTTTTTTTACCGCAGCGTTCTTCTTTATCGGCTTTGTACTGCTGCTGATTACGTTTTTAACCCCCGGTGGCATGTTCTTTGTGACCCTTGAGAATGTCTTCCTTGGCCTTTTCGGCAAGGTTGGCTTCCTGGTATCCATCCCGGTATCCCTGTACCTGTTCTTCATCCACGCCTTTTCCGCAAAGCGACCTGTCCGGATGCGTACCGTTTGCCTTATTGTATTTACGATCATCTGCGGCTGCATCGGTCACGTTTTTGCTGGCGAAGTCCAGCAGATCTACAGCTTTGAGAGCTTCGGTAAGCTCTACGAAAACGGTCTCGTCGGTGCATCCGGCGGACTTATCTGCGGCATTATCACCCAGCTGATTGCATTCTTCTTTGATAAAGCAACACTGGTATTCCTGATCCCTGCAGCGCTGCTGACCCTGCTTGCCGGTATGCAGATCACCATACCCAGTATCATCCGCGCTGTCCGAAACCGCCCCAGAGCAGACTGGGAGGATGAGGAGGAGACAAAACCTGAGCCTGCGGCGATCGTGGTCAATCACATTGCCAATAAGCGCATCGAGCATATCAAAAACCGTCGTATTGCAGCCGAGCTTGAGGCAGAGGAAGAGGAAAGAAAAGAAGTCAAGCACCACGCGCAGCTTCATATTTCGGAGCTTCCCGTGCAAACGACTCCCTCTGTGCCTAAGAGAGAGCCTGTCAGTCGGGCAAACGATATTTTGCGACAGATTGAGAGCGATATTGAAAGTCCTGTGGCAGCTGCCGTCGGCTCTGAGGATAGCAAGTTAGATCCCGTTTCCCGGATGCCTCTTTTGGAGCTTGACAGTGACCTTGCGGACGATATGGAAGAAGAATTACCTGTCGCGCCTGTAAAGAAAGTAACGCCTGTCAAAGTTACGCCAGCTAAGGAAAAGGTAACTGCCAAGGAAGCCGCCGCATCTGCCTCAAAGGTTGCTTCCGAGATCGCCGAAGCGGCTGAGGAGGTAAAGCCCACTTATGTATTCCCGCCTATAAATCTTTTGAAGCACGCCGCCGATACTGCCGGTGACGGCATCAGCGAAATGCGGGAAAATTCCCAGCGGCTTAACGAAACCCTGGCGAGCTTCCGGATCGAAGCCCATATTATTAACGTCACCCGCGGACCCAGCGTCACCCGCTATGAGGTGGAGCTGGAAAAGGGCGTGCGGCTGAGCAAGCTGACCAACTCGGCTGTGGATATTGCCCTGAGCTTGGGTGTCAGTGGTGTCCGCATTGCAGCTGTGCCCGGTAAGATCTCCATTGTGGGCATTGAAGTGCCTAACCAGTCGGTCAATACCGTATCTCTCCGGGAGGTCATCGAATCCAATACCTTTAACGCAGCAAAGAGCAAATCCTCTTTTGCGGTAGGTAAGGACATCGGCGGCGCGGCCATTGTTGGAAACATTGCAAAGCTGCCCCATATGCTGATTGCGGGTACTACCGGCTCCGGTAAGTCTGTTTGTATGAACTCCATCATCATTTCGCTGCTGTATAAGGCAAGTCCGGATGAAGTGAAGCTCATTATGATCGACCCCAAGATGGTGGAGCTTGGCATATACAACGGCATTCCTCATTTGCTCATTCCCGTAGTTACCGACCCCAAAAAGGCGGCTGGCTCACTGCAATGGGCAGTTACGGAGATGATGCGCCGTTATAAGGCGATGAGCGATGTAGGTGTCCGTGACTTGGAATCCTACAACAGCATCGTAGAAAAGCAGGAGGGCGGTCCGCAGAAGCTGCCACAAGGGGTCGTTATCATCGACGAGCTGGCTGACCTGATGCTGGTTGCAGCCAAAGAGGTGGAGGAATCTATTTGCCGCATCGCCCAGATGGGCCGTGCAGCCGGTATCCACCTGATTATCGCCACCCAGCGTCCCTCCGCTGAAGTTATCACCGGTCTTATGAAAGCCAACATTCCTTCCCGAATCGCTTTTGCGGTTTCGTCCGCAATGGAATCGCGCATCATTCTCGATAGTCAGGGCGCTGAAAAGCTGGTTGGCCGTGGCGATATGCTGTACTCTCCCATCGGCAGCGGCAAACCCCGACGCGTACAGGGTTGTTTCGTAAGTGACGGTGAGGTTGAAGCGGTTGCAACCTTTGTAAAAGAAAACTTCAATGCCACCTATGATGAAGATATTATGGATGAGATTGAAAAGAAGGCAGCCCAAACCGGCAACAGTAAATCCGCGCCTGCTCCCGAGCCCGAGCCCACCGCAGAGGAGATGGACGGGGACGAAATGCTCCCGGCGGCTGTGGATGTGATCTTAGAAACCGGTCAGGCATCTGTCTCTATGCTCCAGCGACGGCTGAAACTGGGCTACGCCCGTGCGGCCCGCATCGTGGACGAGATGGAAGAGCGTGGCATTGTCGGGCCGTTTAGCGGCAGTAAGCCTCGTACCATTCTCATCACGAAAGAACAATGGGAAGCTATGCGCACCGGCGGCAATGCCCAAATGGGCTTTGACGATATGGAGAGCGAAGAGGAATTCGAGGAGGACGAGGATTCTCTCATTTAACGGTATTTAGCCCCTTGGGGCTGGATATAAATATGCATCGCATCCGTTATTCGGAGCGACAGCAAGGAGGAATATTATGAAAAACAAAAAAATCGAACGAATGGTAGGCATTTCGCTGCTGATTGCAGTTATGATCGTACTGCAATTCTTGGCGTCGGTATTTCCTATCAAGATCGGCCCTGTGTCTCTATCCTTGGTGCTGATCCCCATTGTGTTGGGCGCCGCAACCTACGGTGTGGCAGCTGGCGGCATTTTGGGTGGCGCATTTGGTGTACTGACGTACATCTTCTGCGTCAATGGTATGGATGGCGGCGGACATGTGGTATTTCAGGCAAGTCCCATCCTGTGTTTCCTTGTGGTTATGGCAAAGGGAATCCTTTGCGGACTGGCATCCGGTGCAGTGTACCGTCTCCTGCGTAACAAAAACGGTTACGCCGCTATGCTCTGCGCCGCAATTATCTGCCCGGTGGTAAATACCGGCGTATTCCTGACCGGTATGTTCCTTTTCTTTATGGACGTACTGAAGGTGTGGGCCGGCGGCAGCGATGTGGTAGGTTATGTCCTCTCGGGACTGATCCTGCTGAACTTCCTGCCGGAGTTGGGAATCAACATTGTATTCAGCCCTGCCGGTCAACGTATCTTGCGGGCAATAAATTAATAGTATTATGTCTGATGAGCCTACGGCATCTCCGTGGGCTCTTTTTCTATGCATAATTGAGCTTGGTACACATAATCTTAACCGGGAGGGATGGTTATGACTTGTGCTTGGCAGCCACTGCTCAGTATATTGCCGCCGCAGCTTCGGGGAGAAGTAGACCGATTTGGTCGTGACAAGCTGCAGGAGCTGCGGCTTCGGCTCGGTATGCAGCCAGAAATGGTAATGCAGGACGGGACAAAGTACCTGCCCGGCATCGTAAATCACGAGACGCTCCAACTCGTTGTCAATGCAGCTTGTCGCTATTCTCCGTGGACAGCAACCACAGCCGCAGACGGTTACATAACTGCAAAGGGCGGGCACCGGATCGGTCTGTGCGGGGAAGTCACAGTTAAGAGCGGTACAATGGCAGATGTAAACCGAATTACGTCCCTATGTATCCGCGTAGCCCGAGATTTTCCCGGTATTGCTGACTGCGCACCCAAAACAGGTCCGCTGCTGATTATCGGCAGACCTGGCAGCGGAAAAACCACACTGCTGCGTGACCTTATCCGTATGCGATCGGACAGCGGGAAGGGGAGTGTAGCGGTGGTAGACGAGCGTGGAGAGCTGTTTCCATTCTATCAGGGAAACGCTTGCTTTTTACCCGGACGTAGAACGGACATTCTGTCAGGCTGTCCCAAACGGCAGGGAATAGAGATGCTTCTCCGCGCAATGGGCCCGGGAACCATTGCAGTCGACGAAATCACTGCCGAGGATGACTGCCGCGGACTGCTTAACGCCCTTTGGTGCGGTGTGGATCTGCTTGCCACCGCCCACGCGGGAAGTATTTCCGAATTTATAAAGCGCCCGGTGTACAAGCCGCTTATCGAGAGCCGAGTGTTCTCTACGGTCCTTGTTATGCAGCCGGATAAGCGGTGGAAGGAGGAAAAGCTGCCCATATGATGTGGAAACTTATTGGCGCAATACTGGTGATCACCGGTTGCGGCGGTTTCGGCTTTTTGATCGCCGCCGGGGTCAAAAGGGAAGAACGGTACTTACGGGAGCTTTTGGAAGCGATGGAATTTATGACATCAGAGCTTAAATACCGTATGACCTCACTGCCCGAACTCATAAATAAAGCATCTGCTCATACCTCTGGGACACTATGGCAGGTATTTTCGGCACTTGACCGAGAGCTGACGACCCAAATCGCACCCAATGCGGAGGCTTGTCTCCGCTCCGTATTGGAAAAAACGGAGGGTGTGCCGGTCTTAACCGGGCGGGTGCTGCGAATGTTAGGACGAAACCTTGGAAAATTTGACCTTGCGGGGCAAATTTCCGGGATCAATTTTGTAAAGGATGCTTGTAGGGAGAACTTGGAACGGCTTGCGAAGGACAAAAAGGAACGTCTCCGCAGCTATCGGACATTAGGTGTCTGTGCCGGGATCGCCCTTGCAATTTTACTGCTGTAATATGGATATTGATTTAATTTTCAAAATTGCCGCCATCGGCATTATCGTTTCAGTGCTCAATCAGGTACTCAGCCGCTCAGGACGGGACGAGCAGGCCACAATGACCACCCTTGCCGGCCTTGTGGTGGTGCTGATGATGGTGGCGCGGGAGATCGCAGAGCTGTTTGACCTGGTCAAAACCTTATTTCATTTCTGATGGAACTGTACTTAAAAGCAATTGCCGGAACACTGATCACCCTGCTTCTGTGCCTGACCTTGGGCAGCCGTGGAAAGGAGACAAGCATCATACTTGCTCTGCTTGTGTGCGCAATGGTAGTCGGTGTGGGGATGTCCTATCTCGGGTCAGTCATTAAGTTCTTTTCCCGGCTGCAGGATATGATCGGTTTGGGAAATGATCTGCTTGGTATCCTTTTAAAGGCGGTAGGTGTTGGACTTATTGGTGAGATTGCAGGAATGATCTGTGCTGATTCCGGACAGGCAGCCCTTGGGAAAGCGGTGCAGATACTGACTGCAGCGGTCATTCTCTGGATCGCGCTGCCGCTGTATACCCAAATGCTAAACATTATTGAGGAATTACTGAAGGGAATATGAGAAAACTCGTCATTTTGCTAACATTTCTACTGCTTGTAGCGATTCCTGTTTCAGCAATGGAATTTACTGCCCCGGAGGTGCCCGAGATCGGGGAAGATGTAATGCCACCAGCCTACGACAGCTTTGGAGAAGGGCTATGGTATGTAATCCGAACAGCCCTTGGCGCACTGCAGCCAGGCTTTAAAACCGCCTGCGGTACCTGCCTTTCCATTATGGCAGTCCTTTTGCTTTCGGGGCTGGTGCACGGCATCTCAAACGGACAGGAAAAAACCATACGGTTGGTGGAGACATTGATGATCACCTGTCTGTTTCTGCAAAACTCACAAATTTTCTTCCAGTTAAGCCGGGACGTGATCTATGAGATCAGCAATTACGGAAAGCTGCTCCTTCCGGTTATGGCCGCATCCTTAGCCGCACAAGGCGGTGTCACCGGCGCGGCGGGGATCTACGGCGGAACGCTGCTATTCGATACCGTGCTAACATCTGCCATCACAAAGCTGCTGATCCCAATGGTCTATATTTTTATCGCACTGACAGTTGCCTCTGGGAGCTTCGAAAGCGAGGCGTTAAAAGAGGGAAAAGGCTTTGTAAAATGGTTGATGACTTGGGTGCTGAAAATAATCATCTATGTCTTTACCGGCTATATTGCTATTACCGGCGTGGTCAGCGGCACTGCGGACGCGGCGGCGGTCAAAGCGGCAAAGATCGCCATTTCCGGTTTCGTGCCTGTGGTTGGCGGCATTATATCCGATGCGTCGGAAACGATTTTGGTTAGCGCAGGACTTATGAAAAACACCGTGGGCATTTACGGTCTTTTGGCTGTCACTGCTGTATGGATCGGTCCATTTCTGCAGATCGGCACACAGTACGTGCTTTTAAAGCTCACAGCAGCCGCTGGAAGCGTGGTTGGCGGCAAGGGCGGCGCAGGGTTGCTTAAGGATTTTTGCAGCGCTATGGGCTTTTTGCTGGCTATGACAGGGGCAGTCTGTTTAATGCTGCTCATAAGCATTGTCTGCTTTATGAAAGGGGTGAGCTAATGGAGGAATATATTCTATCTGTGGTTGCCTCTGCCATTATTTGCAGCGGCCTGAGGGCAGTCTTCGGCGGCAAAGGCAGCACTGCCGCACTGCTGCAGACCATCTGCGGCATCTATATGGCATTCGTCTTGGTCGCACCGCTAAAGGATATTGATTTCTCTATCTATACGGATTATTTTTCCGGCATTATGGAGGATGCGCAGGCGGCAGTGGAAGATGGAGAAAATATAGCCCTCCAAGAGCTTTCAAAGCGCATAAAGGAGGAGACGGAAGCATATATCTTAGACAAAGCGGTCAGCTTAGGCGCAGATGTGTCCGTTGAGATCTCCCTTACCGGAAGCACACCGCCCACACCCAGCCAAATAACTGTAAAGGGGGCGGTATCTCCGTATGTGAAAAAGGTGCTGAGCAGGTACATTGAAGAGCAATTAGGGATACCAGAGGGGGCGCAAACTTGGAAACAAAGCGCAGCTTAACAAAAATAGGAGATTTACTTAAGAAATACAGATACGCCTGCATTGTCATAATCGTAGGCGTACTGCTGATGCTTCTTCCTGTAGGCGGAAAACAAACACAGCCGCATGTCGATAAGCAGGAAGAAAAAGAAACCCTTTCCATCGAGGAACGCTTGGGAGACATTTTAGCGCAGATCCGGGGCGCAGGACGGGTGCAGGTAATGCTTACCGTGGCAAGTGGGGAGGAAACGATCTACCAGTTCGATCAAAATCTATCCACAGACGGAAACGGCAGCGCCAGCCAAAAGGATACGGTGACGGTAACAGACAAAGATCGGGGGCAAAGCGGCCTTGTCACCCAAATAAATCCACCCAAATATCAGGGCGCGCTGATCGTCTGCCAGGGTGCAGACGATGCATCTGTGCGTCTTGCCATTGCTGAAGCAGTTTCAGGTCTTACAGGCTTGGGAATGGATAAAATAACCATTGCAAAAATGAAATAAGAGGAGGCATTGCTTATGAAAATTTGGAAGAAAAACTTGATCGCCGCAGCAGTATTGCTTGCTGTTTGCGGTGGCATTTACGTAAATTGGCTTTACGGTGAGGATCAGGCTGTGGCAGATCTCACAGACACTTTGGACAGCGACAAGCTGCTTAGCTCCGACCTCGTTATGGGCGATGGAACAGGGGATAGCGACACTACGCTGACCAATTACTTTGCGGCTGTCCGTCTCTCCCGCCAGCAGGCGCGGGACAGCGCCGTGAGCCTTTTACAGGAGGCAATGGCTTACGGAGATGACGTAGAAGCTGCTCAGACCAGTAAGCAATTGGAGGAGATCGTTCAGTCTGCTCTTTGTGAAGCCCAGATAGAAAGCCTCGTGATCGCCAAGGGCTATGCCGATTGCGTCGCCTATATCAGTGACGGCGGCATTTCGGTGGCAGTGGCATCGCCGGAGGCCGGCATCCAACAGAGTGATGTGGCCGTTATTACGGATATTATTTTGTCTCAGTCTGCATTTACTGTGCAGGATATTCGTGTCGTAGAGGTTCCGTAAATTAAGCTCCTGCAGCGGAAAAATCCGTTGTGGGAGCTTCTTTTATGAAGAAAATAGTTGTAATTTTTGAAATTAGGTGGTAGAATAATAAAAACATATGAAACCAATGAATTAGGAGGATACCGCTATGGCAGATACCAAGCAGTATATTGAACAGAACCAAGAGAACGGCACCGTTATGATTTCCGAGGATGTGATCGCAACCATCGTTTCTCAGGCCATTTCCGAGGTGGACGGTGTGATCGGTCTCAGCGCCAAGCCCGGCGCGGATATTGCCGAGATCATCGGTAAGAAGAACTGGGGCAAGGGTATGAAGATCTCTATCAGTGACAATAAGCTCACTGTGGACTGCAATGTTGTGATCGGTTACGGTCAGAATGTTGTCACCGTTGCTTCTGCTGCCCAGAGCGCTGTCAGTAACGCGCTGGAGTCTATGGCAAACATTAAAGTCAGCGCTGTCAATGTCAACGTCTGTGGCATTATCCGTCAGTGAGGTAGAAAATGACAAGAGGTGACGCCAGAGAGCTGGCTGTACATTTGATCTACGCCCGGGAATTTACCGGTGAGACTCCCGAGGAGCTGATCCGCACCCGACTGGAGAAGGCCTACTATCAAGGTCTTTCTGCGGATAACGAGATCTACTCTGACCGTCCCGGCAAGGGTCTGCGAAGCTATATCGATGCGGTGGTTGCTGGTGTAGCGCAGGAAGTGGATGCCCTCAACGATTGCATTGCCAAGTACTCCATCGGTTGGGATATTTCCCGCATCTCCCGGCTTGCCCGGGCGGTTATGCAGCTTGCTATTTATGAAGTGCTGCATATGGAGGACGTTCCGACCGGTGTGGCAATTTCCGAAGCAGTACGTATCGCGAAAAAATATGACGGTGACGATACCGGTGCCTTTGTCAACGGTATTTTGGGCTCGTTCGCCAGAGGATTAAATACTGAGGTATAACCATGGGTGTCATCGGCTTTGATACCAGTAATTACACAACGTCAATTGCATACTTTGACGGCGTTCAGGGCGAAAATGTGTCCCAGCTTCTTCCCGTAAAGGAAGGGGAGTTGGGCCTTCGCCAAAGCGATGCCGTGTTTCACCATACGAAAAGCCTGCCGGAATTGTCTGACAGGCTGTTTTCGCGTTTAGAAACCAAGGATATTCGCGCAGTGGGTGTCAGCACCCAACCCAGAGCGGTGGAGGGTAGCTATATGCCCTGCTTTATGGTTGGCTACTCCCACGCTAAGGTGCTATCCGGTGCTTTGGGCGTACCGCTCTTTACCTGTTCCCATCAGCAAGGCCACGTTGCCGCCGCTCTCTGGAGCGCAGGCCGAATGGATTTAATGGATACGCCCCATCTTGCGTGGCACTTATCCGGCGGTACGACAGAATTACTGTTAGTAACACCCAATGGCAAAAATGTGGAATGTCAGGTCATTGGCGGAACAACGGACATTTCCGCCGGGCAGCTCATCGACCGCACCGGCGTGATGCTTAAACTTCCTTTCCCTGCAGGAAAAAGCTTAGATTTGCTCAGCCAAAATGCGGAAAAACCTGATTTTTTTCGGGTAAAATGCCTGGATATGCACTTTTCGCTCTCAGGCGTACAGAACAAGGTGCAGCAGTATTATTCTCCCGGCAATGCGCCTGCGGACACCGCTGCTTACGCGCTTCGAAGCGTAATTTCAGCAGTCCTGCAAGCAACCCGGCAAGCCCAAAAGGCATATCCGGGACTGCCGCTGGTCTTCTCCGGCGGTGTGGCTTCCAATAGCTTACTCAGGAGCGAAACCGCTGATTTGCACCCGGTATTTGCCGAGCCGCGGTTTTCGACCGACAACGCCATGGGCGTCGCCATTTTGACGCAGCGTCATATGGAGGAAGCCCTATGAGCCGCCAAGTGATTTCCGTTGGGCAGATCAATGAATATCTGCGTACAGTTATGGATCGGGATCCCAACCTCGCCTCCCTTGCCATTCGGGGCGAGATCAGTAACTATAAGGTCTATCCCTCCGGTCACCATTACTTTACCCTGAAGGACGAGACCGGAAGCCTAAAATGCGTAATGTTCCGGGGCAGCGCAGTCGCACTCAAATTCCGCCCGGAAAACGGCATAAAAGTGGTGGCAATGGGCCGCATTACAGTCTTTCCCCGGGATGGCGCGTACCAGCTTTACTGCACCGGGATGATCCCGGATGGGGTAGGGGACTTATATATTGCCTTTGAGCAGATGAAAAAGAAGCTGCAGGAGCAAGGACTTTTTGACTCTGCTCATAAGAAGCCTATTCCCAAATACCCGGAATGCATCTGTATCATCACCAGTGAAGCCGGCGCAGCAGTCCACGATATGCTTCGGGTTCTCAATAAACGCTATCCCTTGACGAAGGTGCGGCTGCTGCCTGTTCGGGTACAGGGCGCAGAAGCCCCCGAGGAGATCGCATCAGCTATCCGCTATGCCAATTATTATAAATTAGGCGATCTATTGATCGTGGGTCGCGGCGGCGGCTCTATGGAGGATCTTTGGGCATTTAACGATGAGCGCGTGGCAAGAGCGATCTATGATTCTGTTATCCCGGTGATCTCCGCAGTGGGTCACGAGCCGGATGTGACCATCTCTGATTTTGTTGCTGACCTTCGGGCAGCAACGCCCTCCAACGGCGCAGAATTGGCTGTGCCTGATCGGGATGCGCTTCAGCAGAATTTAGACAGTATGCTCTCCTCAATGCAAAGCGTGATGTCAAAGCGGCTTACAGCTGCCCGCCGCCATTTGCAGGTGTTGCTCGAAAGCAACGCAATGAAAGGACCAGAGGCAGCGATCACCATCCGCCGCAATAATTTAGGGCACTTGTCTCAGCGGCTGCTTGCCGCAGAAGATCGGATCACAAGCAGAAAACGGATGCAGTTCTCTGCCTGTACCGCAAAATTAGACGCCCTCAGCCCACTTAAAGTGCTGTCCCGTGGCTATGCCATTACCCAAAAGGAAGACGGCACAGTCCTGCGTTCCGTCGCGGATACAAAAGCAGGAGAACGCATTGCGATCACCTTAGCGGATGGTAGAATTGCCGCGTTTGTGGAAGATGTAAAGGAGAATGAAAATGGCTAAGAAAAGCTTTGAAGAAAATATGATGCGCCTTGAGCAGATCGTTCGCACCTTAGAACGGGGCGACGCGCCGCTGGAGGAGTCTCTTAAGCTCTTTCAGGAGGGCACAGCACTTGTTGCCAGCTGTGGAAAGCTGCTGGACGAAGCTGAACTTACCGTGAAGAAAATCGTCCCTGGCGCGGACGGCGCGCCGACAGAGGAGGCCTTCGACCATGCCGAGTAAGCGTACCGCGGAATATACCGCATTTATTGAAAATTATCTGCAGGAATGCTGTGTAAATTACCCTAAAGTACCCCAAAAGGCCCTAATCGATGCTATGCGCTACAGCCTCTTGGCCGGTGGAAAGCGACTGCGCCCCATTTTCGTGCTGGACTTTTGCCGGATGTGCGGGGGAGCGTGGCAAAATGCCGCGCCCTTTGCGGCCGCGCTGGAGATGATCCATACATACAGCCTTATCCACGATGACCTGCCCTGTATGGACAACGACGACCTTCGTCGGGGCAAGCCCACCAATCATAAGGTCTACGGTGAGGCCATTGCCGTCCTTGCCGGCGACGCGCTGCTGACGGAAGCCTTTACGATGGTGGCCACTGCGCCTTACAGCGCCGAGACACGCATTCGTGCCGTACAGGTGCTCGCAGAATATGCAGGCGCACTTGGTATGGTAGGCGGCCAGGTGCTGGATATCCAAAGCGAAACAAGAGAATGTACCGAGCAGGAAGTACTGAATATTCAGGAACGAAAGACCGGCGCGCTGATCAAAGCTGCCTGTGTCTTGGGCGTTCTTGCCGGTGGTGGAACAGAAGAACAAATCGTCTGGGCTGGAAAATTTGCCCGTCACTTGGGCCTTGCCTTCCAAATTCGGGACGATATTTTGGATGTGATCGGCACCAAGGAGGAAATGGGTAAAGCTGTTGGCACAGACGCAGGCAAAAATACCTTTGTCAGCCTTCACGGCCTTGACAGCTGCAAGGGAATGGTGAGATCCCAAACCGCCGCCGCAATGGATTGCCTTTATTTCTTTAAGGATAACGAGTATATGCTATCCCTTACCCAAAGCCTTACTGACCGCACCAACTAATTCCCCGGGAAATATGTAACGCAGACCCATCTGGGTCTGCGTTTTCTCACATATCGAGGGCAGGATTCATATAGTAGACATTCTTTTTGTTGAGTTTCTGACGAAGCAGTTCCATCGCCTCACCGAAACGCTGGAAGTGGACGACCTCCCGCTCCCGGAGGAACTTGATGACATTATTCACGTCCGGGTCATCGGAAAGTCGGAGAATGTTGTCATAGGTGACACGGGCTTTTTGCTCTGCGCCCATATCCTCCGTCAAATCGGCAATGGGATCGCCCTTGACGGCGATGGTTGCAGCTGTCCACGGCGTGCCGGATGCGAACTGGGGATAGACACCGGTGGTGTGATCAACAAAATAGGGTGCAAAAGCAGAGTCCTGAATTTGGCTATCTTTTAGGTTGCGGGTCAGCTGATGGACCATAGCCCCCACCATTTCCAGATGCCCTAATTCCTCCACGCCGATGTCTGTAAGAAGACCCTTTAATTCGTCAAAGGGCATAGAATATCGCTGAGAAAGATATCGCAGCGATGCGCCAAGCTCCCCGTCCGGGCCGCCGTACTGGCTGATGATAATGGATGCAAGGCGGGGATTTGGGCGGTCGATTTTCACAGGATATTGCAGCTTTTTATCATAAATAAACATACTTATACCCCCCGATTTGCCGCATATTCCCAAGGCCACGGATCATCCAGCCAGCGGTACTCCTTGCCGCAGCAGGACGTATCCCGCACCAAAGGACGATATTGGGCCTCATAGCGCTTTTTTCCGTCCTCTAAAAGCCGTTTATACTCGCAGTAGAGCTCATAGGCTTCCTTGTCGTCCCGGTGGGTGTCCAAATAGAGAGCCAGTTCCTGCAGTACAAAGGCGATGGTTTGCAGCTCTACAAGGGGTGTCATCTGTTTTTCTTTGTTATTGACCATACCGAGATAAGGCAGATCTAATCCGGGGAAGAGCGTACCGCGGACAAATGCCTTACTGGGCGCGTAAGTGGGTGGATTTTCCTGCTGAAAAGGCACATAGGGGTTTGCAAGCGGTGCAGATGCCGGCAGCACACCGTTGCAGCCTTTTCGGTGGTTTTTCATTTCCACAGCAATTCCTCCTATTATGATTTGAAACTTGTCGTTCCGGGTCATTCTATGACGCAGCATTGACAGATGTTCATATAGCAGGGGAGAGGGCATATGCTTTTTTGAGGTGATTGTATGAAAGAAACGAAGCTGTTGCGCTCTCTTGCGCCTGTATATGTGCTGATCGTTCTTTGCTTTCTGTTTGCCGCCATTGGCGGCAGCCGCGCCATTACAGTTATTGCCGAAAATACGCCGGTTACCGGCAGAAAATGCGTGGTGATCGACCCGGGACACGGCGGTGAGGACGGCGGCGCGGTCTCTTGCACCGGCGTAACAGAAAGTTCCTTTAATTTAGATATTGCACTGCGGCTCAATGATCTGATGCACCTTTTGGGCATTGATACTGTGATGACCCGGGACACAGACCGCTCTATTCATACCCAGGGAGAGACTATTGCCGCCCGGAAGGTATCAGATCTAAAAGAACGTGTAAAGCTTACAAACGGTGTAGAAAATGCAATCCTTGTCAGTATCCACCAAAATCACTTTCCTGACAGCCGCTACAGCGGCGCACAGGTATTTTATAAGGCAGATAATGAAAGTGCCGAGCTGGCAGCCCGGCTTCAAACCGCCTTTGTGCAGACCATCAATCACGGCAGTAACCGAAAGTCCAAAAAGGCAGACGGTATATATCTAATGGAGAAAGTAACGCTTCCGGCAGTTTTGGTGGAGTGCGGTTTTCTTTCAAACTATCAGGAGGAGGCAAACCTCCGGGACGACAAGTACCAAAAGCAAGTTGCGGCTGTGATCGCTGCGACCTGCAGTACCTTTCTGCACGGCAATTGACAACAAAGTAAAAAATTTGCTATAATGCAGTAAAGAAAGAGGTGTACATTATGGCAAAAAGCAAAGTGATCTATTTCTGCACCGAATGTGGCAGTGAATCTCTCAAATGGCAGGGAAAATGTCCTGTGTGCGGCGCGTGGAATACAATGGTGGAGCATACGGAAAAGCCCACACCTGTGGGAAAAAGCAGAAGCAGTTTTATGCCTGCCGATGCAAAACGGCTGTCTGAGGTCACCAGTGAGCACAGAGCCCGATTTTCTACCGGTCTTGGTGAACTTGACCGGGTACTGGGCGGCGGGGCTGTCAGCGGCTCTCTGGTACTGATCGGCGGTGCGCCCGGTATCGGCAAGTCTACACTGCTGCTACAGATCTGTAATAGCCTTTGTGACGGTCGCTCCGTATTATATGTTTCCGGTGAGGAAAGCGAGCAGCAGCTGAAAATGCGGGCGGAACGCCTTGGCGTGGATGCAGAAGATCTCTATATTTTAGCTGAGACCCGGCTTTCAGACATTATGGATGCGGCTGAGAAGCTCACGCCGGACATTTTGATCGTTGACTCCGTCCAGACCCTTTATAACGAAAATAATGACTCAGCCCCCGGCTCTGTCTCTCAGGTGAAGGACTGCACTATGGCGATGATGCAGATCGCAAAATCACAGGGCATTACCGTCTTTGTAGTAGGACATATCAATAAAGATGGCGCCATTGCCGGACCAAAGGTACTGGAGCATATGGTTGACTGCGTGCTCTACTTTGAGGGCGACGCAAATACCTCTTACCGGATCCTCCGGGCGGCTAAAAACCGCTTTGGCTCTACAAATGAGATTGGTGTTTTTGAAATGGTGGAAAACGGCCTTGTGGAGGTGCCGAACCCTTCTCAAATGCTTCTTGCAGGACGGCCAGCCGGCGCATCCGGCACTTGTGTTGCCTGTCTGATGGAGGGCTCTCGGCCTGTGCTTGCAGAGGTGCAGGCGTTGGTGTCAAAAACCTTTGCAAATGTTCCGCGCCGCACTGCAGACGGCTTTAACTTTAACCGCGCTGCACTGCTGTTGGCTGTAGCAGAGAAAAAGGCAGGAATGAAGCTCAGTATGCTGGATGCCTATATCAACGTAATCGGCGGCCTGCAAATCGATGAGCCGGGTGCCGACCTGCCGGTAGTGCTGGCGATCGCATCTTCTTATATGGATAAGGCACTTCCGAGCGATATGGCGGCCATCGGTGAGGTGGGTCTTACCGGCGAGATCCGCAGTGTTTCCCACATCAACCAAAGATTGGCGGAAGTTGCAAGATTGGGACTAAAATACTGCATAATTCCCAAAATATCGTCTGAAAAGTTGGTAATCCCCGCCGGTTTGCAGGTTCGTACTGTCTCAAACTTGAAAGAAGCCATCGATGCTGCGCTGTAATTAAATAGGGGAGTGGTGCTGCATCAATCCTCATTGAGCTTTAGCTTGGAGATGGGATTGGCTTCTGCTGCAATTTTCAGCTCTGTGCTCTCAATATGGGTGTAAATTTGGGTGGTATTTAGGTTCTCGTGACCCAACACCTCTTGCACTGTTTTCACATCTACGCCGCCGGAGAGCATCATCGTTGCCGCCGTATGGCGCAGTTTATGAGCAGAAAACTGGCTTGCATCCAGCCCAGCCTTTAAAAATGCCTTTTTTACCAGCGCGTGCACGGCATCAGTGCTGATCCGGTTGCTGTTTCGGGAGCCAAAAAGAGCCCGATTATCGGTCAGAACCATCTTATGACGGATCGGTAAGTACGCCTCGATGGCCTTCCGACAGGAAGAACCAAAATAGACGAAACGTTCTTTGTTACCTTTGCCAACCACGCGGATACGATCCTCATAAACATCAGATAAGTTTAGCCCCACAAGCTCGCTGCGCCGGATTCCACAGCTTAAAAACAGCATTAAAATGGCATAATCCCGTTCCTGATTTTGTCCGGAAACTGCTTTTAAAAGGGCTGCAGATTGCTCTAAAGTCAAGTATTTAGGCAAACTTTTCCGTAATTTCGGATATTCCAAATCAGCAGCAGGATTTTCTGTAAGCTGCTTTGTACGAACGGTTAAGTACTTAAAGAAGGACTTTATGGATGATAGCTTTCGGGCGCGGGATGCAGGGGAAATGCCATATTCCGGCACTGATGACTCTGGATTGACCGTTCTGTCATTAGCAAGATAGGAAAGAAAATCAAAGAGATCAGACGTGCGTATCGATGCAATAAAGCGAATGTCGATGTCACGAATGTCGATTTCCTCCAATTTGGTATGGATCGGCATATCGCAGCGCATCAGCTTCATAAACCGCAGAAACATACGAAG
>JAZSDE010000052.1:0-5257 GCA_045531015.1 Faecousia sp. | reverse complement strand
CTCCTCATTATGATAGTTGTGTGGTCGGCAAACCACTTCTACTATAATGGGGAGTTTTTTTCTTGTCTACTTTACTCCTCGCTATAAGCTATTATTTTTCCCCCGGCATAGCCGGGGGTTGTCTTTGGTACAACCAAAACTGGGGTTGTGTTCATTGAACACAACCCCTATCCTGCCGCTTGGACTTTTTCGCCAATGGTTACCGTTACGTCTACGGTGACGCCCTTGCGGTAGACGGTGAATACCACATTTTCGCCGGACTGGAAGGAACCGACTATGGATACCAAGGCTACACTGTCTTCCACTCTCTTGCCGCCGATGTGGGTGATAATATCATTGACCTTTAAGCCACCCTTTTCTGCGGGACTGTCGGGCGTGATCTCGGTGATCAGCGCGCCGGCGGGGATGCCCAGGCTCTGCAGCTGGTCATTGACACCGGTAACAGAAACGCCGATATAGGGCTTGGTAACTACGCCCTTTTCAATAATGGAGAAGATCAGTGTCTTGACACGATTCATTGGAATAGCAAATCCGATATTATCGATAGATGTCTCACCTGCGCTACTGGTGTACTTGGCGTTGGTAATGCCGATGACCTCGCCGTACATATTGAACAGCGCGCCGCCGGAGTTGCCGGAGTTAATGGGGCAGTCCGTTTGCAGGAGGGTCATAACAGAGCCGTTTGACATATTGATCGCCCGGTCTTTTGCGCTGATATAACCGGCTGTGAGCGTGAAGCTCAACTCACCCAAGGGGTTACCAATGGCGATCACATTGTCGCCCACGTTGAGATTATCCGAGTCGCCCAGCACCACCGGGGTCAGGTTCTCTCCCTCCACCTTCAGCACCGCAATGTCATTGCTCTCGTCATAGCCTATGAGGGAAGCCGGGAGCTTTTGTCCGTCATAGAGCGCAACGGTGATGGTGTCCATATTCTCGATAACGTGGTGATTGGTGACCACATAGCCATCGTCGCTCAGGATGAAGCCCGATCCGGCAGAGCCAGCGGTCTGCGTGCCGCCCCAAATGCCGCTGCTGACCTTGCCGGTAGCCATAACCGAAACCGTGGATTTTACATTGGCAGCATAGACCTCTGCAGGGGTCATTAATTTGCTTGTATCGATCTCCTCGATCTTAATGACGGAACTCTCCCGCTGACCCAGCAGGACACCGGCAATATGCTCCACAGTTTTTCCCGTATAGGGGCTGAGCAGACGCAGGCCGAAAATCGTGCCGCCCATACCGCAGATGCCGCCTACAATGGCGCACACTAAGCCCAAAGCGACCATCTGCTTGCCGTGACTCTTCTTCTTTTTCCGTTTGGGAGGTGGGTCGGCGCGGTAATCCGAACGGCACTGCGGCGCAGGCTCCGGGATGGGCGGGGCTACGTATTCCGGCGCAGACTGCGGAACGTAACGGTAGGTAGTATCCTCCTCGGGCGGCGTTACCGACTCCTCGGGGGTCTGCTCAGGATTCAGTTCTTTTTCAAATTCATTATCCATAGCAAATGCTCCTTTGCTTTTAAGCCGAGGGGAATCGAACCCCGGCTTATGTAAGTTTATTCTACCATAGCTTACTGAATTCATACTGAAATATATATGAATATATCATAAACAGATTGTAAACACAAGATTATTTAAAAAGAAACGGACGAAACCGGTAGGTTCCATCCGTAAATAGCATTTTGTACCACCATTAAAATATGTAGGGGCGGGCATTGCCCGTCCCTACGATGTTTTTATAGCACTTTGGCAAGGAAAGAACGCAATCTCTCACACTTAGGCGCGCCGAAAATCTCATCCGGCGTGCCCTCCTCGGCGATCTTGCCGTTATCCAGGAAGATGACACGGTTGGAGACCTCCCGGGCAAAGCCCATCTCGTGGGTGACCACCACCATGGTCATTCCCTCTTTCGCCAGTTCCTTCATAACCTCCAGCACTTCGCCGACCATTTCCGGGTCAAGGGCAGAGGTGGGCTCGTCAAAGAGCATAACCTCCGGCTCCATCATCAGCGCCCGGACGATGGCAACTCTCTGCTTCTGTCCGCCGGAAAGCTGAATGGGATAGGCGTCTGCCCGGTCTGCAAGGCCAACTCTATCCAAAAGCTCAATGGCTTTCGCCTCTGCTTCCGCCTTGGGCATTTTCAGCACCTTGATGGGCGCAAGGGTCATATTTTGCAGGATGGTCTTGTGAGGGAACAGGTTAAAATGCTGAAACACCATACCCATCTTCTGCCGGTGCAGGTCGATATTCACCTTTTCCTTTTTGCCCTGCTTGTTGATAAAACTCTTTTTGGTGATGTCGATATTATGGAAGATCACCTCGCCGCCTGTGGGCTGCTCCATCAGGTTGAGACTCCGCAGGAAGGTAGATTTACCGGAGCCGGAGGGGCCGATGACGCACATCACATCGCCTTTATTGATATCCACGCTGATGCCGTCCAACGCGTGCAGTGCGCCGCGGTTATAGTGCTTTTCCAGATTCCGCACCTGGATCAGTTTATCGTTTGTCGCCACGGCTCATTCTCCTTTCAAAATATGCGATCAGCTTCGACGTGGGGAAGCAAAGACAGAAGTAGATCGCCGTTGCCACCAGCAGGGGCTCCATAATAATATAGTTTGCGCCACGGATGGCTTCCACCGCAAACATCAGATCCTGCACACCGATCACATAGGTAATAGAGGATTCCTTAATGATAACAACAAATTCGTTGGCGATCGCCGGCAGAATGTTCTTGATTGCCTGAGGCAGGATGATGTTGGACATTGTCTGTCCCTTTGTCATACCAAGGCTGCGGGAGGCCTCCGTCTGCCCCAGATCGATGGACTGAATACCGCTGCGGATGATCTCGCAAAGGTACGCGCCGGAGTTCATACCCAGCGCAACCACACCGGGGAAAAAGCGGTTAAACTGGATAAAGCCAAACACAGTCAGTCTCGGCAGCTCAATGAGCTTACCAAACACACCGTGGTAGATGATCATGATCTGTACGATCACAGGGGTAGAACGCAGAATCTCAACATAGGCGGTGGCAAAAAAAGATATGGGATTAAATTTGCTAATAGCGATGAGGACTCTGCTGTTGCGCAAGCGGCCGTTTTTGCCGTAAGCAAGGAAACGGAAGGGGCGGATATCGGTCATACGCATTATGGCAAGAATGATACCCAGCACGAAACCAATCGCCACGGTAAACAGCGCCAGCATAATCGTGACCAGCAAGCCCTGTCCGATCAGCTTGCCGTAGCGGAATGTTTTTTCAAAACCCTCCGCAGAAATAAAGTCAGTCATAGATAAATCCTTTCTTATACGCGCCAAATTCCTCCCCGCATAAGGGAGGAATTTGGGGTAACTTATTTACTGAGCATCGGGATCGGTGGGAACGCTGCCATCGGGATCCAGAATGCCTTCGAACTTATCGCCGGCTGCCAGCTCCAGAGCCTCTGTAACGAACTTCGCAAACTCGCCATCGTCCACGCACTTGTTCAGCGCTTCGTTGACATACTTGAGAAGATCCGCATTGCCCTTGGATACGCCGATAACATTGCCCTCTGCCTCGTAGGGAACCTCACACAGGATCTCAAGATCGGGGTAGTTCGCCTGATAGGCAACTGCCACATCCCACTCAATGTAAGCGCCGTCGATCTTGCCGGAAACCAGCTCAGCAATGATGTCGGTAGCCTTGGTCAGAGCGGTATACTGGGCGTTGGGACTATATTCCTTAGCCAGATCTTCCTGAATGGTGCCGCTCTGTGCAGCGATCTGGAACTTGGAATCGTTGGTAGAAGCCAAGTCGGTAAACTGTGCCTTCTTGCTCTTGACAGTTACAAAAGCCTGCTTGCCATCATAATAAATATCGGAGAAATCCATCTTCAGCAGACGGTCAGGATCGGGAGACAGACCAGCCAGTGCGATGTCGCCCTTGCCGTTGCCCATTTCATCGGGAATGCCCTTGAAGTCCATAGGAACAACTTCCAGCGTCAGACCGAGGTAATCAGCGATGTACTGCGCCAGAGCCATATCGAAGCCGGCCAGCGTGGGGTTGCCGTCTGCATCCAATGCATAGAACTCATAAGGCGCGTAGTCGGGAGAAGTCAAAACAGTCAGGTAGCCTTCCTTGACGGTGGTCAAATTGTACTTGTTTTCACCGGGGCCGTCATCCGCGGGGGTGCAGCCGGCAAATACGCCAAGAGCCAAAATAGCACTCATAACGATCGCGATCAACTTTTTCATAACGGTTTCCTCTTTTCATAGATTTGATGTATGCCGAAGCAATATTCAGCTTATGCACGGATTATACACTCATTTATGCATATTGTCAATATGTTTTTGTATAAAAATACACTGTAATTTTACACAAATGTGTTACGTTGCAGTTCCGCGGAATGGGGAATATGCACAATTAGATAAGGGCTTGCATTTTTCTTCCTCATTTGGTATGATATACGCACTAAGATTTGGAGGTGCTTTTATGAATGCACTTATTAAAAAAGTAACGTCTGCTATTCTTATTCTGCTTTTAATGGCAGCTGTATTTTCCGGCTGTAACGCTCCGGAGGCAACGGCCATTGCCGCACCCGTCCGTTCCTTAAGCAGCCAAACGGTGCAAAGCGGCAATATTCAGCTTCTGACGACGGACGGCGCAACGTCTGAAACCACTGACCCTGAAGCAACTGAGCCCGAGGTGACGGAACCCGAAGCCACCGAGCCCAACGAACAGGGGCTCTTTGGATCTCTCCTATCTAATCCTTACGTGCAAAAATTCTTGGCATTTTTCGATTGGTGGACGGCACAGGTAAACAAATTGTTCGCGCTGATCAAGGAAGTATGATATGCAAAACCGAAGCATTCAAAAGATGCTTCGGTTTTTTGCTTTTGGACTCTTGACAGACGGCCCCCGGGGTGCTATAATATCCGGGCGTGGTATGTTAACCACCCAAATGGGCCTTTAGCTCAGTTGGTTAGAGCCTCCGGCTCATAACCGGATCGTCCCGGGTTCGAATCCCTGAAGGCCCACCAGCCAGTTTAAGGCCTCGGCCTTTGGAAATATTTAGGGGTATAGCTCAATTGGTAGAGCGGCGGTCTCCAAAACCGTAGGCTCTGGGTTCAAGTCCTAGTGCCCCTGCCAGAAAACACCCGACCACATTTGTGGTCGGGTGTTTTCTGGCAGGGGCACTAGGACTTGAACCCAGAGCCTACGGTTTTGGGGGCCGCCGCTCTACCAATTGAGCTTTATGGCGGGGGCCAAGCGGGCTTTGGGA
>JAZSDE010000098.1:0-14121 GCA_045531015.1 Faecousia sp. | reverse complement strand
GTAGAGGACACCAAGGTGATTTTGGCATTCTTCTGCAAATCCGGGATGTTGGTCACACCCACGTTACACATTGTGGATTTGACCTTATACAGGGAGCTTTCCACATTGTCGTGGAGGCTGCCGGCGTAGGTTACGTAGCTGTCCACGCCTTCCTCGAAGGTCAGCTTTGCACTGCCGCCCAAATCGTAGCGCTGCCAGTTTCGGGCGCGGTTGGAGCCTTCGCCCCAATACTCCTTCATATACGCGCCGTTTACCATCACCTTGGGTGTGGGCGATTCATCGAAGCGGGCAAAGTATCGGCCCAGCATCATAAAGTCTGCACCCATAGCCAGCGCCAAAGTCATATGATAGTCGTGGACGATACCGCCATCGGAGCAGATAGGCACGTAAATGCCGGTTTCCTTAAAGTACTCGTCTCGGGCAGCTGCCACCTCGATGACCGCAGTAGCTTGACCCCGACCGATACCCTTGGTCTCCCGGGTGATGCAGAAAGAGCCGCCGCCGATACCGATCTTTACGAAGTCTGCGCCGGCCTCTGCCAAAAAGCGGAAGCCATCCCGGTCTACCACGTTGCCTGCACCTACCTTCACGGTATCTCCGTAGTGTTCCCGGATCCAAGCAATGGTCTTTGCCTGCCAGCAGGTGTAGCCCTCGGAGGAGTCAATAACCAGACAATCTGCACCCGCTTCCAACAGGGCAGGAACGCGCTGGGCGTAGTCACGGGTGTTGATGCCCGCACCGACCAAATAACGCTTCTTACTGTCCAGCAGCTCCAGAGGATTTGCCTTATGGGAGGCATAGTCCTTGCGGAAGACAAAGTACATCAAATGGTCGTCCTTGTCCACAATGGGAAGACTGTTGAGCTTGTTGTCCCAAATAATGTCGTTGGCTTCCTTCAGGGTAGTGTCTGCAGGTGCAGTGATCAGTTTTTCCCGAGGGGTCATAAAGCTTCTCACCTTTTCGCTGCCGTCCATACGGCTGACACGGTAATCCCGGCTGGTAACAATGCCCAGCAGCTTACCGGTGGCGGTTCCATCGTCCGTAATCGCTACGGTGGAGAAACCGTTCTTCTCTTTCAGCGCCAGTACATCGGCGAGGGTATGCTCCGGGGTCAGGTTAGAAGCGGAGACCACAAAGCCTGCTTTATAGCCCTTGACCTTTGCTACCATAGCGGCCTGGGATTCGATGGACTGGGAGCCGAAAATGAAGCTGATGCCGCCCTCTTTTGCCAGCGCGATAGCCAAAGTATCGTTAGATACCGACTGCATAACCGCAGAGGTGAGCGGAATATTTAAACTGATTGCCGGCTCTTCCACGCCTTTGCGGTACTTTACCAAGGGGGTACGGAGCGAAACATTGGCGGGAATACATTCCTCGGAGGTGTAGCCGGGAATGAGCAGATACTCACTAAAAGTATGGCTGGGCTCAGAATAATAATATGCCATAGAAAAGTCCTCCCTTACTTAAAATACTTAACAGCGGCCTCGAACATACGGATGTCGTACTGACCGGGAACGTTTTTGTAAAGACCGTTTCCAATGCGCTCGCTGTGACCCATTTTGCCGAACACTCTGCCGTCGGGAGAGGTAATGCCCTCGATGGCAAAGAGCGAGCCGTTGGGATTGAAAGCAGCATCCATAGTGGGGTTGCCTGCAAGGTCTACATACTGGGTAGCGATCTGTCCGTTTTTCGCCAGCTGCAGTGCCAGCTCCTGGGATGCAAAGAAACGTCCTTCGCCGTGGGAAATGGGAACATTTACAATATCGCCTACATTCATCAGGCGCAACCAGGGGGATTTCACCGATGCGATCCGGGTGCGGACGATCCGGCTCTGGTGACGACCAATGGTATTATAGGTCAAAGTGGGGCAGGTGTCATCGGTGTCGATGATCTTGCCGTAGGGCACAAGACCTAACTTAATGAGGGCTTGGAAGCCGTTGCATATACCGCACATCAGGCCGTCCCGCTCATCCAGCAGCTTTCCTACCTGCTCGCGGATGGCAGGATTGCGGAAAAACGCAGTGATGAACTTGGCAGAGCCGTCGGGCTCGACACCGCCGGAGAAGCCGCCGGGGATGAAGATCATCTGGCTGTCTGCTATTTTCTGCGCCACCGTTTCTACACTGCGGGCAACATCCTCAGCAGTGAGGTTGCGGATAACAACGATCTCCGCATCGCCGCCGGCGGCCATCACCGCCCGGGCAGAATCAAATTCGCAGTTGGTGCCGGGGAATACAGGAATCAGCACCTTGGGCTTGGCAGTCTTTATGGCCGGTGCAAGGGTGCAGATCTCACTATTAGAGAATGTGGGTATCTTACGGTCGGTCTCTACCGTTTGGGTGGGGTAGACTTTTTCCAGTGTTGCTGTGTTGAGAGCATACAGCTCCTCAATCGTTGCTCTGTCGCCATCCAAATCGATGATAGGCTTCTGGATTGTCTTGCCAATCGGGAGTGCCGCAGGGATGTCCACATCCTCTGTAAGCTCTGCCACGATAAAGCCCCAGAAATCGCCCTGATGCCACTGGTCATCCACCGTGCCGCAGGAGGCAAAGCCGATGCTATTACCGAAGGACATCTTCATAACCGCCTCGGAAAGGCCGTTTTCCACCGCCCACGCGGCACAGACCTTGCCGGCCTTATGGAGGTCATAGAAGGCGTCCCAAGCCGCTTTTTGGGCTTCGGGGGTATTATCCACAGGGGCAAACAGATAGACCGGGTGACCCGGTTTCTTAAATTCAGGCGTCAGCACATCGCCCTTATCCACCGGTGCGATGGCAAAAGAGATGAGGGTGGGCGGCACGTCCTTATCCAGAAATGTGCCGGACATAGAGTCCTTACCGCCGATGGCCGCCGCGCCCAGCTCCAACTGAGCATCCAGCGCGCCCAAAAGGGCGGCAAAGGGCTTACCCCAACGGTTCGGCTCTGTGCGGAGCCGCTCAAAGAACTCCTGTAAGGTAAGGTAAACCTTCTTATAATCTGCGCCGGCGGCAACTAACTTAGCAACAGAACTATATACAGAGGCTCTTGCGCCGGTGTAGGGATCCACAGACAGGCAGTCTGGATCGCAGCCCCAAGCAAAGAGGCTTCCCTGCTCGGTTTCCTCGCCGGGCAGAACGGGCAGCTGCGCCGCCATAGCCTGGGCAGGTGTGGCCTGGTTTTTGCCACCGAACGGCATCAGTATACTGCCGGCTCCGATGGTGGCATCAAAGCGTTCCACAAGGCCTCGCTGGCTGGCAGTCTTCAGACTGCTTGCCATATCCCGGAGGGAGGTAAAAGCAGGTGCGCCCAGTACGGTCAGATCTTTTTCCTCTACCTGTACATCGGCGTGCTTGACTGCGCCGTTGGTGTTCAAAAAGTCGCGGGAGAGGTTTGCGATCTCTGCGCCCTTCCAGGTCATAACCATCCGTGTTTCTTCCGTTACCACGGCCACACGGTAGGCTTCCAAGTTTTCCTCCTGGGCGTAGGCGATAAAGGTATCTGCATCTTCCGCAGCTACCACAACTGCCATACGTTCCTGAGATTCGGAAATGGCAAGCTCTGTGCCGTCCAGACCCTCGTACTTTTTCCGTACCGCATCCAGATCGATCCGCAGACCGTCTGCCAACTCACCGATGGCAACAGACACACCGCCTGCGCCAAAGTCATTGCAGCGCTTAATGAGCTGAGTAACTGCAGGATTACGGAACAAACGCTGAATCTTCCGCTCCTCGGGGGCATTGCCCTTTTGTACCTCGGAAGCCATTGTCACAAGGGATTTTAAGTTGTGGCTCTTAGAAGAGCCGGTAGCGCCACCGATGCCATCACGGCCGGTACGGCCGCCCAAAAGGACGATCACATCTCCGGGTGCGGGACGTTCTCTGCGGACATTCTTTGCAGGTGCGGCAGCAACCACCGCGCCACACTCCAAACGTTTTGCAATATAGCCCTCGTGGTAGAGCTCTGCCACGTGGCCGGTGGCCAAACCGATCTGATTACCGTAAGAAGAATAACCGGCAGCCGCAGTCTGGCAGAGTTTACGCTGGGGCAGCTTACCGGGAAGGGTCTCCTGCAAGGATTTCCGGGGATCGCCTGCGCCGGTAACGCGCATTGCCTGATGGACGTAGGCACGTCCGCTGAGGGGATCGCGGATACAGCCGCCGATACAGGTGGCTGCGCCGCCGAAAGGCTCGATCTCGGTGGGGTGATTGTGGGTCTCGTTTTTGAACATCAAAAGCCAGTCCTGATCTTCCCCGTTCACAGTAGCCGTCACGTGGATGGAGCAGGCGTAAATTTCCTCGCTCTCGTCCAGCTCAGGGAGCAGGCCCCGCTTTTTCAGGGTCTTTGCGCCGATGGTG
Source organism: Faecousia sp. (assembly GCA_045531015.1). Taxonomy (GTDB): domain Bacteria; phylum Bacillota; class Clostridia; order Oscillospirales; family Oscillospiraceae; genus Faecousia. The sequence goes on along the minus strand of JAZSDE010000098.1, from coordinate 9,787 downwards.
GCAATGTCCATTAGGGTCTGGGGACGGGCAGCGGCCTTTTCCTCTCCGTAGACCTCTACCCGGGCATCCAAATACCGCTGGTAGGCGGCTGCCACCGCGGGGTCGTGGATGGTGATGTTATCCAAGTGGGTAGAGAAAGTGGTATGGCGGCAGTGGTCAGACCAGTAAGTGTCCACCACGCGAATCTCCGTAATGGTGGGGTCGCGGTGCTCTTCGTCCCGGAAATAAGCCTGCAGGAAGCGCAGGTCATCTAAATCCATAGCAAGGCCTAACTTTTCCAGCAAGGCATTTAGGCCATCATCGTCCAATGCGATGAAGCCCTCAACGGTAGCTACCGTCTGTGGCGCAGAATATTCTGCCGCCAAGGTCTCAGGCTTTTCAAGAGAAGCCTCCCGGCTTTCCACCGCATTGATAACGTGCTTTTTGATGGCCGCAACGTTTTCTTCCGTCAGTTTGCCAGTCAATACATAGACCTTGGCAGTACGGATAGTGGGGCGATTTCCCTGCGAGATAATTTGAATACATTGGGCGGCAGAGTCTGCTCGCTGGTCGTACTGACCGGGCAGGGGCTCGACTGCAAATACCACCTGTCCCACAGGCGCGTCATAGCTGACGTCATCCACCTGTGGCTCGGAGAACACGGTGCTCACCGCATAATGAAACAGGCTCTCCTCCAAATTTTCCGCATCGTAGCGGTTTAATACACGGGCAGAAGTCAGTCCCTCAATTTGCAGAAAATCCCGGATCTCCCGCAGGAGGCCGTCTGCCTCATGGGTCTGTCCGGCTTTTTTCTCAACATAAACGCGATAAACCATACTTTTTTCCTCACTTTCCCGCCAGCAGCGCCCGCTGACCGATGTCGCTTCTGCGGTAGGCGTTCTCAAATTGCACACCATCGCACAGGCGGTATGCCTCCCGGATGGCGTTTTCCAAGCTGTCTGCTACGGCGGTAGTGCCGGTGACGCGGCCACCAGAGGTGACCAAAATACCGTCTTTTATGGCAGCACCGGCTACATAGGTATGTTCTTCCGCTTCCTTGGTAAAAGTGATGGGATAGCCCTTTTGATAGGCCTCCGGGTAGCCCTTGGAAGCGGTGATGACACAGCATGCATACTTGTCCGCAAAACGCACTTCTGTCTCTGCCAGCTTGCCGTTTGTGGTAGCCTGCATTACTGTCAGCAGGTCGCTTTCCAGTAACGGAAGGACTACTTGGGTCTCCGGGTCACCGAAGCGGCAGTTGTACTCGATGACCTTGGGGCCGCTGGGTGTCAGCATCAGACCAAAGTATAAGCATCCCCGAAAGGTTCTGCCCTCTTTATTCATTGCCTCAATGGTGGGCAGGAAAATCTTTTCTATGCACTCTTTGGCGATTTCTTCTGTATAGTAGGGATTGGGAGCGATCGTACCCATACCGCCGGTATTGAGACCTGTATCATTGTCCCCTGCCCGCTTGTGGTCCATAGAGGAGACCATAGGCTTTACGGTCTTGCCATCGGTGAAAGCAAGGACAGAAACCTCCGGGCCGGTGAGAAATTCCTCGATCACAACGGTGGAGCCGGAAGCGCCGAATTTGGCATTTGCCATCATATCGGTACCGCCTCGGCCGCTTCCTCCCGGGTCATTGCGATAATAACACCTTTGCCCAGCGCCAAACCGTCTGCCTTTACCACCGTGGGAATGGGACAGGTCTTTACATACGAGAGGGCAGCATCCAGCTCCGTAAAAATCTCGTAAGCTGCGGTGGGAATGCCGTATTTTTTCATCAGCTCCTTGGAAAAGGCCTTGCTACCTTCCAGGATGGCGGCATTTTTCCGGGGGCCGAAGCAAGGGATGCCCTTTTCTTCCATAGCATCCACACAGCCGGCTACCAGCGGATCATCGGGAGCGATCACCGCATAGTCGATAGCGTTTTGCACGGCAAAATCTACCAGTTTTTCGATCTCCATTGCGCCAATGCTTACGCAAGTGGCATCCTTGGCAATACCGCCGTTACCGGGGGCAGCGAAAATTTCACGAATATCGGGATTCTTTTTCAGGGCTTTGATGATGGCGTGTTCCCGTCCACCGCCGCCCACAACAAGAATACGCATGGGACTGCCTCCTCTTATTTCTTAGTGATGGAACAGGCGCATACCGGTAAAGGCCATGACCATTCCCTTCTTGTCACATTCTTCAATGACAAGGTCGTCCCGGATAGAGCCGCCGGGCTCGGCGATATATTTTACGCCGGAGGCGTAAGCGCGCTTAATGTTGTCGGAGAAGGGGAAGAACGCATCGCTGCCCAGTGCCACATTCTGCCGGGTAGCCAAAAATGCCTTCTTTTCTTCTTCCGTCAGCCGCTGGGGCTGCACGGCAAAATAATTCTGCCAAATACCGTCGGCGCAGACATCTTCTTCGTTGCCGTTGATATAACCGTCAATTACGTTATCTCGATTGGCGCGGCCCAGATCCTCCCGGAACTGAAGCGACAAGGTCTTGGGATGCTGACGGAGGAACCAAGTGTCGGCTTTTGTTCCTGCCAGACGGGTGCAGTGGATACGACTCTGCTGGCCGGCGCCAACACCGATGGCCTGACCGTCTACAGCAAAGCAGACAGAATTACTTTGGGTGTACTTCAGAGTAATAAGCGCCACGATCAGGTCAATTTTTGCCTCTTCGGGCAGTTCTTTATTAGCAGTTACAACGTTTTCCAGCAAATGGTTACCGATCTTAAAGTTATTACGGCCCTGCTGGAACGTAATACCAAAGACCTGCTTAATTTCCTTTTCATCGGGGACATAATCGGGGTCGATCTTCACCACGTTATAGCCGCCCTTGCGCTTGGCTTTCAGGATTTCCAAGGCTTTCTCGGTATAACCGGGGGCGATCACGCCATCGGAGACCTCGGGAGCGATCAAAGAAGCGGTCAGTTCATCGCAGACATCGCTCAGCGCCACCCAGTCGCCAAAGGAACACATACGGTCCGTGCCGCGGGCGCGGGCATAGGCGCAGGCCAAGGGATTTTCGTCCAGGCCTTCGATATGATCTACAAAACAGGCTTTTTTCAGTTCCGCACTCAGGGGCTTGCCCACAGCCGCAGAGGTGGGAGACACGTGCTTAAAGGAGGTGGCGCAGGCCATACCGGTGGCTTCCTTCAGCTCCTTGACCAGCTGCCAGGAGTTGAGCGCGTCCAAAAAGTTAATGTAGCCGGGGCGGCCGTTCAGAATTTCAATAGGCAGATCAGCTCCATCGTGCATATAAATGGAAGCAGGCTTCTGATTGGGGTTACAGCCGTATTTCAGTTCAAATGTCTTCATTTTATTCTCCTTGCTTGTTGATGATCCGCTGCTGCACTGCACCGGTCTTCAAATCGGTATAACGGACGAAGAGAGAAATCTTGTTGTTCTCATCCAAATTTTCCCACAGTTCCTTGGTAAATGTCTCGATGTCATCGGGGATGGAGACCCGTTCCGGCTCTCCTTGGAAGGTAGGAATTACCGGATTTCCGTCACAGACATAGGTGTGCAGGAAGTGACCCAAGCCAGCGATGGCGGGGTATTCCCAGAAGAAGCGGGCGCAAGCAGAGCCTTCTGCATCGGCAGCTTTCAGAATGGACATTTTATAGCTGCCGTCACCGGATAGCAGGCCGGAAATGCGGGGTGTCCAGTTGGGGCCGTCGTCCTCAAACTGGCGGGTCCGGAGCGCTGCCTCCCAGCTTTCACCCTTGGCTAAGTAATTCCAAATGGTATCAGTCTGGTCACCGTTGGTAACGATCAATCCCTGTCCCACCTGACGGACAGGGTGATAAATGATAAGATGGGGGTCTTTCATCAGCGCGGGATCATAGGCTTCGGTGCGGATGCCATCCGGCTCCTGCACAAAGACCCGGTTCCGGGAATTGACACTGCGACCCATAATAAAGTAAGCCGCCACCGCCTGTGTGCCATCGGGGGTCACGCCCAGCACAATGCCACGTCCGGGATAGGTGTTATTTGCCAGCATTTCGGCAAGATTTCCAGTTTCATATACATTCATATCCGTTTCCTCCTAAACTGGCGCACACGGTCTCCACCGCTTGGGGGAGCAGTATCCATTCTGCCTGCTCCATTACTCTGCGCTGCAAAATTTCGGGGGTATCCCCTTCCATAACCGGCACTGCCTTTTGGGCGATGATCTGCCCGCCATCACAAACCTCATTGACAAAATGTACCGTTGCGCCGGTAACCTTTACGCCATAAGAAAGTGCCGCTTCGTGGACACGCAGTCCGTAAAAGCCTTCCCCGCAAAAGCTGGGGATCAGGCTGGGATGCACATTTAAAATACGGTTGGGATACCGACCGGTAAAATGCTCTGTGAGTATGGTCATAAAGCCGGCCAGTACGATTACGTCAATTTTATACTGCTCCATCAGGGAGTTCAGCTGATCTTCAAAGGCAAGCTGGGAGCCGCAGACCTTTTTCATAACCGTTTCCGTAGGAATATGGGCATTTTTCGCCCGCTGTAAAGCATAGGCATCTTCCACATTGGAGATGACCAACGCGACCTTACCGCTACATAGCACAGATCCTTGGGCATCGATCAGCGCCTGCAAATTGGTGCCGCCGCCGGAAACCAGTACCGCAATGCGCTTCATCGCAGTACCACCTTTTCTTCACCCTTTTCCATATGGCCGATGATGTAGGCGTCCTCACCGTTCTCTTTCAGCACAGCCAGAGCCTTTTCCGCCTGTGCGGCAGGAACAACGATGCTCATACCCACGCCCATATTGTAGGTGTTGTACATATCCCGCTCGGGGATATTGCCAAAGGAAGCAATCAAATCAAAAATGGGCAGAACGCGGATCGCGCTCTTATCTATCACCGCGCACAGACCGTCGGGAATAGCACGGGGAATGTTCTCGTAGAAGCCGCCGCCGGTGATATGGCTGATACCCTTTACGTCCACCTGCTCCAGCAGTGCCAAAACAGCCTTGACGTAAATCTTGGTAGGAACCAGCAGACTCTCTGCGATGGTCTTGCCACCCAGCTCCTCCCGGGGAATGTACAGCTGGGGATTGTTATTGTCAATATCAAAGACCTTGCGGCACAGGGAAAAACCGTTGCTATGAATACCGGTGGAGGGCAGTGCGATGACCACATCTCCCTCTGCCATCCGGGTATTGTCCAGAATTTTCTTCTTATCTACGATACCAACGGCAAAGCCCGCCAAATCATAGTCCTCCACAGGCATCATACCGGGATGCTCTGCAGTCTCGCCACCGATCAGCGCCGCGCCAGATTGGACACAGCCTTCTGCCACGCCGGAGACGATCTGGGCGATTTTTTCGGGATAGTTTTTGCCGCAGGCGATGTAGTCCAAGAAAAACAGGGGCTTTGCACCGCAGCAGATAATATCGTTGACACACATAGCCACCGCATCGATGCCGATGGTATCGTGCTTGTCCATCAGGATCGCCAGCTTCACCTTTGTGCCGCAGCCGTCGGTGCCGGAGGCCAGCACCGGCTCTTCCATACCGGCAAGAGAAAGGCCAAAGCAGCCGCCAAAGCCGCCTACGTCATCCAAGCAGCCTTCATTGCGGGTGCGGGCAATGTGCTTTTTCATCAGCTCTACCGCCCGATAGCCGGCGGTGATGTCCACACCGGCCGCGGCATAGCTTGCGGAATAAGAATTGTTATGTTCCATCGTTTTCTCCTTTTATTCTTTGCCTGTCCAGCAGTAGGTGCAAAGCTTACAGGGCTGCAGTCCAATGGCGTTTACCACGCCCTCCAAGGACTGGAAGCCGAGTGAGGCAAAGTTAAACTTATCGCAAATGGCCTGTCGCATCGCTCTGCCACGCTCGGTCTTGCCATCGGCATATTCATCCAAATGCTTCATACCTTCCTCCCCTTCCAGCTCCAAGATCACCCGGCGGGTGATGAGATCCAAATCGCTGGTGGAGCGGGAGAAATTCAGGTATTTACAGCCATACATAATGGGCGGGCAGGCAGAACGCATATGCACGGATTTCGCACCGTTTTCATAGAGAAATTCTACCGTCTCCCGCAGCTGCGTGCCCCGGACAATGGAGTCATCCACAAACAAAAGATTTTTATCCTTGATCAGATCGTGAACGGGGATCTGCTTCATTTTTGCGATTTTCGCCCGGTCTACCTGACGGGCAGGGGTAAAGCTTCGCGCCCAAGTAGGGGTGTACTTAATAAACGCCCGGGCGAAGGGTCTTCCGGTGCGGTTGGCATAGCCGATGGCGTGAGGCGTTCCGGAATCCGGCACACCGCCTACATAGTCGATATCCATACTGCGCCCCTGCTCCATATCCCGCTCGGCAATGGCCGCACCGTTGCGGTAGCGCATAGCTTCCACGTTGATGCCCTCGTAAGTAGAGGTGGGATAGCCGTAGTAGCTCCAAAGGAAGGCACAGATACGCATATCCTTGCCGGGGGCAGCCAGCCGGGTCATTCCGTCGGGAGACAGCTCCACAATTTCACCAGGTCCCAACTCGCAGACCTTTTCGTAACCAAGCTTGGTAAAGGCAAACTCCTCAAAAGAGGCGCAGTAGCCATCCTCATTCTTGCCGATCTGCACCGGGATGCGTCCCAGCCTGTCGCGGGCGGCAATAATGTTGCCGTTATCTTTGAGGATCAGAATATTGGCCGTTCCCTCGATAGCGTTCTGCGCAAAGCGAATACCGTCAGCAAAACTGCTCTTTTGGTCGATCAGCGCTGCCACCAGCTCGGTGGTATTTACCCGGCCACCGGTCATTGCGTCAAAGTGGCCGCCGCTGAAGGAGAGATAGCGGTCAATCAGGGCATCTGCATTGTTGATAATACCGACTGTACACAGGGCATAGGTGCCCAAATTGGAGCGGATCAGCATAGGCTGAGGATCGCTGTCGGAAATGCAGCCGATCACGGACGTACCCTGCATTTCGCTGAAAATATGCTCAAATTTGGTGCGGAACGGCGCATTTTCGATATTGTGGATCTTCCGCTGCAGGCCGATCTCCTTATCGTAAGCAGCCATACCGCCCCGGCGTGTACCCAAGTGGGAATGGTAGTCCACGCCGAAAAACACATCCATCATACAATCCTGGCGGGATGTGATTCCAAAAAAGCCTCCCATAGTGGTCTCCTTTTAAACGTTATCAGGCGAAAAACAGCCCGTTCAGGGTCATCGGATCCACATACTTGCCGTCCTTATAAACCCGCATATTGCCAGATGCGATCTCATCGATGAGCATTACGTTTCCGTCAGCATCGTAGCCAAATTCAAACTTAATGTCATACATATCGAGACCCTTTTCCTTCAAATCGTCAGCAACGATCTTGGTGATGGCCTGGGTCATTGCCTTCAGGTCGTCGTACTGCTGCGCTGTCATAACGCCCAAATCCACAAGGCCGTCCTTAGTCACCAGCGGATCGCCCTTTTCGTCATTTTTGAAGGTAGTCTCTACATAGGCAGGCAGATCCTGACCCTCGGTGCAGTAATCAGAATAGCGGCGGTAGAAAGAGCCAACCGCCTTATAGCGGCAGATGACCTCCAAGCCTTTGCCAAAAACCTTAGCGGGCAGAACTTCCATCGTAGTGTTTGCAAGATCTGCGCTGACATAATGGGTGCGTATGCCGGCGGCATTAATCTTCTCGAAGAAATAGATGCTCATCCGCAAATTTACATCGCCCACGCCCTCAATAGTCAGACCCACAGCATTTTCACCGGGGTCAAACACACCGTCCTTGCCGGTGCAGTCATCTTTGAATTTCAGCAGATAGTTGCCGTTTTGGAGCGCGAAAACGTCCTTGGTCTTACCGGTGTAAACAAGTTTCTTTTCCATAGCTGTGTCCTCTTTCCTAATATTATTTATTGAACTCTGCCTGCAAGGCAGCATCTTTTTCCAAAACTTTTTTTGCGTCTCTTTGCCGTTTTTCCAACAATCGCCGGGCAAGCGCTTCATCACTCACTGCCAAGATTTGGGCAGAAAGCAAAGCGGCATTGACACCTCCATTGATGGCAACGGTGGCAACAGGGATGCCGCTGGGCATCTGTACCGTTGACAGAAGGGCGTCAATGCCGTCTAAATAGGTAGATTTGCAGGGAATGCCGATCACAGGCAGAGTGGTATTTGCCGCCATAGCGCCGGCAAGGTGGGCCGCCATACCGGCCGCAGCGATAATGACACCAATGCCATTTTTCCGCGCATCGCGCGCAAAGGCCGCCGCCTCCTCAGGGGTGCGGTGGGCAGAGTAGATGTGGCACTCAAAGGGTACGCCCAACTGGGTCAGCGTATCCATCGTCTTTTGCAGGATCGGCAGATCGCTGTCGCTGCCCATTACAATTCCGACTTTCTTCACAGTATAACCTCCTTAGCCAAAAAGAATAGGCAGAGCACATATTTGTCTTTAAAAGGCGTTCGTGCTCTGCTGCAAGGCTCGTCATTTCCAATTCACTAATATAATAAAGCATATCTCCCCTAAACGCAAGAGGTATTTCTTCTTTTTTAGCCCGTTAGCCTGCCGAAAAAATAGTCGCAAAAAATCGAAACGTTGTGCAAAAAGATATTTTACAATTGGGAAACTATGTATTATAATGGGAGCATCTACAAAACTGAAATTTCTGGGAGGCCCGTTATGAGTCAAATGATCCGTCCTGAAACAATGAAGCGCATTACTACCCCCGCGCTGGCGCACACTTTTATCGAGGAGCAGATCGCGGAAGTTCGCGCACAGATAGGCGACAAGAAAGTGTTGCTGGCGCTGTCCGGTGGCGTGGACTCCTCTGTGGTGGCTGCACTGCTCATTAAGGCCATCGGCAAGCAGCTTGTCTGCGTTCACGTAAACCACGGCCTTATGCGAAAGGGCGAAAGTGAAGATGTCATCCGCGTTTTCCGGGAGGGCTTGGATGCCAACCTCATCTACGTGGATGCCACAGATCGCTTTTTAGATCTGCTTGCCGGTGTTTCCGACCCAGAAAAGAAGCGCAAGATCATCGGCGGTGAATTTATAAAGGTTTTTGACGAAGAAGCTGCAAAGCTCAGCGGTATCGATTTTTTGGCGCAGGGCACCATCTATCCTGACATTTTGGAGTCTATCGAGGCCAAGGAAAGCGGCAAACCCGTCAAATCCCATCACAATGTAGGCGGTCTCCCCGAAGATATGAAGATGGAGCTGGTTGAGCCTCTGAAGTTCCTTTATAAGGATGAGGTGCGTGTTGTTGGCGAAGCTCTCGGCCTGCCCCACAGTATGGTCTACCGCCAGCCCTTCCCCGGCCCCGGTCTGGGCGTCCGCTGCTTGGGCGCGATCACCCGTGACCGTCTCCACGCCCTGCGGGAGGCAGACGCCATTTTGCGGGAAGAATTTGATAATTGCGGACTGGCACAGTCCGTTTGGCAGTACTTTATCTCCGTGCCGGATATGAAGAGCGTCGGTGTCAAAGACGGCGCCCGTTATGAGGGCTGGCCTGCCATCATCCGTGCAGTAAATACTGTGGATGCGATGACCGCTACCGTTGAAGAGATCCCTTATGCTGTGCTGCACAAAGTCACCCAGCGGATCACCGCCGAAGTCCCCGGCATCAACCGCGTCCTCTACGACCTGACGCCCAAGCCTACGGGCACCATAGAGTGGGAATAATTGCATATGTTTCAGCAAATTTGATTTATCCTCTTCGGGGCAATTTCTTTTATCCTTTCGCAATTGGATGAATCAAGCAATATAGTAATTTTGAAGACCTTGTGTCATCGTTTTCGATGACCAAGGTCTTCTTTTTTGTCGCAAGAGAGACCTTGACCACAAACCATTCGCAAGATTAGTGCTAT
>JAZSDE010000082.1:0-21897 GCA_045531015.1 Faecousia sp. | reverse complement strand
GTAGCCATGTCGTTCTGTGAGCCAAGGAGTTGCAATAGTTGCTTGTCTTCCTAAGACCGCTTGGCCTCCGACTTACATTAGCATTATACCACACTTTTAAGGAAAAATCTTCCCGCTTTTTTCCCATTTTTACTTTTGCGGACAGGCCAAAAGTGTAGAGATGGCGCGGCTTTTCGGGGTTTTCCACAAAAGGCCGTTAATTTTTCTTTTCCCCTGTGGACAACTGTAGAAAAACCTTAAATCAGCGGGTTTGAAGCAAGCCCCCCTCAACTGTCATTGTGAAGAGCGCCACACCCAACCATCACCGCACCGGGGATTCTTAAGGGGCTTGTGCCCCTTAAGCCGTCTGGAGAGTCCGGGAACCATACGGGAGATTCCCGGGGACTCTTTGCATATTTTCTCGCCCGTGAGAAAGTATGACTCGTTCATAGAAGAATCTATTAACCGTTCCCTACATTTTCTATTTTGTTCTCTTAGTCTTTTTAAAGAAGCTGCCCATCAGCAGGCAAGCCCACAAAAACAGGCTCAGCGCCCACATTTGACTTGCAAACATCGGAGTAGATATGAGAATGAGCAGTGCATTCATCCGGTTGCCTACCGCATCACTGGAGGGTAGTGTCAGCACGTTAGCGATAATCAGCAGCATTGTCAGTACCAAGGATGTAATACAAATGCCCCGAATCAGGCGAACCGTCTTTCTGTCCTTTTCGGTCACCGCTTCGTAAAGCAGGATACCGCCGGGCAGGAAAAAACCCATGGAAAACAGGACGAAAATGGCCTGTAAAAAGCCATTATTGGTATTTATAAAGCCAAAAACAGTACATAAAACATACATACCGCCCCAAGCAAGCCATAGCTTTGTTTTTCTCGTCATCTTATCCTCTCCCATTTTCTTTTTAGTTTACCCTATTCTTCCAAAAATGGCAACCCAAAACACCTGTTTTCCCGGTAAAAAAAGCTGGACAGCATCATTTTCTTTTGGTATAATCCAATTAATAGAAAGAATGGAAGGAATTTTGCCTATGAAATGTCCCTATTGCGGCGTTCAGGACAGCAAGGTCATCGACTCCCGCCACGCAGAGGACGGCTCCAGCATTCGCCGTCGTCGGGAATGTCTTGCCTGCCAGAAGCGGTTTACCACCTATGAATGTTTGGAAAATCAGCCTATTATCGTTGTGAAGCGGGACGGCTCCCGGCAGAGCTTTGACCGCAACAAGATCCTGACCTCTATGATGCGCGCTTTCGACAAGCGGCAGGTAGATACGGCAGACTTAGACCGGATCACCCGGGAGATCGAGCAGGCTCTGCAAAACGACTTTATACGGGAAGTCAGCACCGATCGCATCGGCGAAATGGTGATGGCCCGAATTAAGCCGCTCGACGAGGTGGCATATATCCGTTTTGCCTCTGTTTACCGCCGTTTTCAGGACGTACAGAGCTTCATAGGCGAAATTGAGCAGTTTTTGGAAGAGAAATAAGTTATGGATAAAATTATGGAAATTTTGGGAGGCTTCGACATTGCGAAGATCCTCCCGGAGGTCAATTTTACAGTAGGCCTGATCGCGCTGCTGTCACGACTCGTGAGCTTCTTCATACCGCTGCTGATTTTGGGGCTTGGGCTTGCCTATTTTTTCAAGCCCCCTGCAGAAGCTAATCACACCTTTGGCTACCGCACTTATTTCGGTATGGGCAGTGTAGAGGCTTGGCGGTTCTCCCAGCGCATCGGCGGTCTTGTGTACATCATTCTCGGTGGCGTGATGACCCTTGGCGCATTGGTTGTCTTTATCCTTTTGCTAAAGAGCAGCATTCCCACCGTACTCACCGGCTGTGCAGCCTGTGTGGTGGTGGAGCTGATTTTGGTCGCGCTGACCACCCTGACGCTAAATATTATCATTTCCGTCCGTTACGACCGGGACGGCTACCGCAGAGGAACGAGATAAAAATAGAGGGCAGTCGAAAGACTGCCCCTATTTTTTTAATGCTTAATGCATAATGCATAATTGTGGTGTCTGCGTTGCAGATGGATTTGTAGGGGCGAACGCAGATCGCCCCTACGACCATAATTGTCAATTACTTTGTGCCCATCAGGATCTTGGCAAGCTCGGAGTCCTTATCCAAAATGACGGTCTTATCCTCGCCTGTCAGGCTCTCTGCCAGCGCATCCAGCGCCAGGGTAAATTCGTAGAATTCCCGCTTATCCTTGGTGTTGTAGGCCTCGCCCAGCAGGCGCATATATTCTGCTTCGCCCTCTGCTTCCAGCTCAGCGGCCTGCGCCTTTGCATCGGAAACGATGATATTTACCTTCTTATCCACTTCGTTGCGGATGATGGAAGCCTCATAGTTGCCGTCAGCGGTGAATTTCTCTGCCATTTGGTTCCGCTCGGAGATCATACGGTTATAAACGGCGTTCAGATTGGACTCCGGCAGGTCAAATTGCTTAATCTTCACATCCAAAACCCGGATACCGTAGCCGGCGGCATCCTTATCTACGGTGGTAGCGATTCCTTCGTAGATCTCATTGCGCTCTGCGCCGGGATCCAGATTGATAATGTCAGCCTGTGCCAACTGACCCATCGCCCGCTTCAGGGCGCTGTAGGTACTGGCATCCAAACGGACTTCCGCCTCAGAAACGGTGCCGACGGAGCGGTAAAACTGCTGGGGATCAGAGATCTGCCACAAAATATAGCAGTCTACGGTCATATTCTGCTTATCGAGGGTAATGACCTCAGAAGGCGGGATGTCGTAGAGCATCGTGGCCTTGGTGTAGTACTTGACCTCATCGATGAAGGGGATTTTTACATTCAGGCCGGGTTTTGCCTTGGTCTGTACGATTTCCTGGAAGCGGAAAACGCAGGCGTACTGGTTCTCTTCCACTACATATAATGCATCGGCAGCCACAATAATCAGCGCCAATACTACAATTAATAAAACAATATAGCCCTTTTTCATAGCTTTATTTACCTCCTAATAAGGATTCCAGGGGCAGCAGCATCTCTACGGAGTTGCCGTTGCCGGTGTTGATATAAACCTTCACACCGGGCAGGATCTGGGCAATGGCCTCGTAATACATACGGCTGCGGGTAATATCTGGGTTTTTGGCAAATTCCTCGTACCGGGCGACAAACATTGCCACCTGTTCCTTTGCCTCGTTGATTCGCTTCTGCTTCAGGTACTGCGCATTTTGGATCAGCTTATCCGCTTCTGCCTGCGCAGAGGGAATTTTTGCGTTTTGATAGGCTTTGGCGTTGTTGACCACCGCTTCTGCCTGCTGTTTTGCGGTCTCCACCGCCTTAAAGGCCTCAACAACTGCCTGCGTAGGCGGTTCGGAGTCCTGAATGCGCACATCTACTAAGGAAAGACCGATGTCGTACTCCGCTAAGATCTCCATAACCAGCTCCCGGACCTGCATTTGGATATTCTCCTTGCCGTCAGTCAGAACCGCATCGACCTCGGAAGAGCCAACCACATTTCGAACCTGGCTTTGGATCAGGTTTTTCAGCACCAATTCCGGCTCCACAGAAGAATAAAGATAAGCTACCGGGTCGGTGATCTTATATTCTACAAAGAAATCCACGTTTACGATGTTATAATCACCGGTGATCATAGTACTTTCTGAGGTTTTGGTCATATAGTCGTCCTTGTCCGTGGTATATCCCAGCTCGATCTTCTGGAACACATGGACGTCTACGGTCTTGATCTTTTGAATGCCGAAGGGCAGCTTAAAATGGACACCTGCATCGGTCACATCGGTGACCTTACCGAAGGTGGTCACCACCGCCTGCTGCTTGTCGTCCACGGTGTAGAAGCTGCTAAACGCGCCGATCACCAAAAACACGATCAGTGCGGCGATCGCCAGCTTCTTCAACAGACCTTGGGGATTAAAGGATCTTCCTCCCCCTCCGCTGGAATAGGTTGTGTCTGTAAATTTAATTTCCATAACTTTCACTCCTTAAAATATGGTTATTATTTTGCAAATTGCGCATTTTCTAAACTTTTCTTGCTTTCTTTCTCCAATTCCGCGAGCATCGTATCGGCGGAGAAACGCATTCGTGCGGCCAAATAGGCGGTTAACATAACTTTTAGTGTGTTACTGACCCGCTCCTTTGCGCCGGGGTAAGGCTCGGTGTAATCCCGGAGCATTTCCGCAAGGATCCGCTCGCAGGCTTCCGGCCGGGTAAGCTGCTGGGCCCGGGATGCCAGGGAAACGAACATAAAGTACAGATCTGCGTCTCCAATAATATCGTCGGCACGGTCGTTAAGCTGTCCGTTGATATAGCCCAGCAGCCCGCAGGTTCTTTCCAGCGAGAACACACCCCGCAGCATATTAATGTTGATGATGCGGCAAAGTTGGTCGATGGTGTACCTTTTGTGTACCGGCGGTGTCAAAAAGCCCCTTTTTACCCAATTTTGAACGGTATGAGGTTCCAAACCGGTAATTCCGGCTACCTGTGCCAAGGTGATGTCCCCGCCAAGGAACATTGCGCGGAGCATCTGCTCCCCGTCTCCCTCCGTTTCCCGACGGGCATAAAGTACCGTTCCGGGTATATTCCACTGCATTAGATCATCACTCCCTTTCTTGTGGTACACTAATTATATTATATGGTCAGCTGATTGTCAATAGGTAACGCACATATTTATTAAATTATTTTCTTTGTGCAAAAATTACTGCCCTATTTTTGATTTTAGACTTTACGAAATCAATTTTATATTATATAATATATTAAAGTATCTATCATCTCACGCCATATAGAGAGGAGAGGCGGATTTGTGAACTGCTTAAACTGCAATAGAGAGACTGAAGGCAAGGCTGTTTTTTGTGAACAATGTCAGCAGGAAATGGAAGGCTATCCCATCCCACAAGGAACGCCTGTTATTATTCCTGTGCAGCCCTCCCCTGCTCCGCCTAAAAAGCAAAGCAATCATTTATTCGGTTCAATGGAGGATCAATTTCTTTTATCCAAGCGTACCGCCCGCAGATTGGCGTTTGCTTTTTCATTTACATTGCTTCTTTTGATTATCGCTATTGGCGCGCTTGCTTATCTTTGGATGTTCGGTATGCCTGATAATATGCCGGATGTATCAAAGCTGTGGTAGGGCATTTGTGTTTCACGTGAAACATTTTTTTGGCGTTTCGCGTGTTTCACGTGAAACAATTTCGTTGAAAAGGAATAGATTATGGGTAAAATTATTGCAGTCGTCAACCAAAAAGGCGGTGTAGGTAAAACCACCACTGCAGTCAATCTAACTGCCGCATTGCACGACGCAGGAAAAAAAGTTCTGCTTTGCGACTTTGATCCGCAGGCCAACGGAACCTCTGGCTTGGGTTTAGATAAGCGGAAATTGAAGAAGTCCGTCTACGACGTGGTGATTAACGATGTTCCGGCAGAGGAAGCCATTGTTTCTACGAAATTCGGCGATGTACTGCCTGCCAGTGCGGATCTTGCCGGCGCAGCAGTGGAGCTGATCGCGATGGAAGCTCCCAATATGCGGCTGAAGACCGCGCTTAGCGCGGTAAAAGATAAATATGATGTCATATTCATCGATTGCCCGCCTTCTTTGGAGCTGCTTAGTATCAATGCGCTGGCTGCTGCAGATAGCATTTTAATTCCGGTACAGTGCGAATATTACGCACTGGAAGGCCTCGCGGATCTGATGAATACATTGCGACTTGTGAAGAAGCGGGTAAATCCTCGGCTTGAGATCTTCGGTGTGGTGCTGACGATGTTTGACGGTAGAACCAATTTCTCCACCCAGGTCGCCCAGGAGGTTCGCCGGCACTTCCCCGGAAAGGTGTTTGCTACCGTTGTGCCGCGGAATGTACGCCTTGCGGAGGCTCCCAGTCACGGCTTGCCTGTGAGCGCATACGATAAAGGCAGCCGCGGTGCTGTTGCATACCGGGCGATTGCTGAGGAAATACTTAAGAAATTGTAAGAGGTGAATATATGGCAACTCCAAAAGGTATGGGCCGAGGCCTTGGGGCGTTGATGATGGATGTGGTGGAAACGTCCGCGGAAAATACGCCTTACCGGCTGCTCCCGATCCAAAAAGTTGAAAACAACCAAAATCAGCCCCGAAAGGACTTTGATGAGGTGGAATTGCAGGCGCTTGCTGATTCTATCGCGCTTCACGGCGTTCTGCAGCCGCTCACCGTCCGAGAGCTGCCTACAGGCTACTTCCAGATCATCGCCGGTGAACGGCGTTGGCGTGCCGCTCGTATGGCCGGGCTTTCTGAAATCCCCGCCGTTGTGATCGAAGCAGATGATAAAAAGGCTATGGAGCTGGCGCTGAGCGAGAATTTGCAGCGGCAGGACTTAAATCCTGTGGAAGAAGCCCTGGGCTACCAGTCCTTAATTGAAGATTTTGCCTTAACCCAGGAGGAAGCAGCTGCAAGAGTAGGAAAATCCCGTCCTGCGGTGGCAAATGCGCTGCGATTGCTGTCACTGTCGCCCGGTGTTTTGGAGCGCGTTCGTAAAGGCGAGCTGTCAGCCGGTCACGCCCGGGCAATTTTAACGATAAAAGACCCGAAAAAGCAGGCAGAGGTAGCGCAAAAGATCGCTGCCCTTGGGCTTTCTGTCCGTCAGGCAGAACTGCTGTGTAAGAATCTCACCCGGGAACCGGTAAAAAACGAATATGTACCACTACAGGTGGACTATATTTCCGAATGTGAGAAGGACCTGTCCAAAATTCTTGGGCGTGGTGTAAAAATCGTAAATGGCAAGCGAAAAGGTCGGTTTGAGCTGGAGTTTTATGGTCCTGAGGATCTGCAGCTTCTGCTGGACGCGCTGATGCAATTAAAGAAATAGGAGAGAGAATATGAAAAAACTGTATAAATCCCGCGTAAATAAGAAAATCGCCGGTGTTTGCGGCGGTATTGCTGAGTATTTTGGTATTGATCCAACCATTGTGCGGATCGGCTGGGTGCTGCTGAGCCTGTTTGCAGGCAGCGGCGTGCTTGCATATATCATCTGTATGATCATTATGCCGGAAAATAGCGGCCTTATCGAGGACTAAGGAGAATTTTTAAATGCTGGATATTAAACGTATCAAGGAAAACCCGGATGGGGTAAAAGCCGGTCTCCGGGCAAAGGAAATGGATTGTGACGCGGTCATTGACCGTATTTTGGAGTTGGATGTGCAGGTCCGCAGCCTGAAAACAGCTACGGAGACCAAAACTGCCGAGAAAAACAAGCTTTCCAAGGAAAACGGCAAGCTGTTTGGTCAGATGAAGGGCGCCCAAAAGCGGGGCGAGGACATTTCCGCCATTGAAGCGCAGATAAATGCCAATATGGCGGCCTCTGTTGCGATCGATGAGGCCATTGCCGACGACAAAATTAAGCTCCGTGAAGCGGAAGAGCAGTACTATACCGCTATGCTGAGCCTGCCCAATCTGCCCGATCCCGACCTTCTCCCGGGCGGAAAGGAAAATAACGAGCCGCTTCGCTACATTGGCGAAAAGCACAGCTTTGATTTTGAACCCAAGCACCACGTGGATCTGTGTCAGGATCTGGGACTTATTGACTACGAGCGGGGTGTAAAGTTAGCCGGCGGCGGCAACTGGATGTACACCGGCATGGGCGCGCGACTGGAATGGGCGCTGCTGAACTACTTTATTGATACCCACACCGCAGATGGCTACGATTTCATCCTGCCGCCTCATATGTTAGACTACCAGTGCGGTCTCACTGCCGGTCAGTTCCCCAAGTTTGCCGACGAGGTCTTTAAGATCTCCAATCATCCCACAGAAGGCGGTACCTTCTATATGCTGCCCACCGCTGAGGCGGCGCTGGCATCCATTTACCGGGACGAAATTCTGACAGAAGCGGATCTTCCCAAGAAATTCTTTGCTTATACCCCCTGTTTCCGTCGGGAAGCAGGTTCTCACCGGGCGGACGAGCGGGGTATGGTAAGAGGTCACCAATTTAATAAGGTAGAAATGTTCCAGTTCACCACCCCCGAAGGCTCCGATGAGGCCTTTGAGGAGCTGGTGACCAAGGCAGAACGGCTGGTTGCCGGTCTGGGACTGCATTTCCGTACTGTTAAGCTGGCAGCAGGGGACTGCTCCGCATCTATGGCAAGAACCTATGACATTGAGATCCTGATCCCCTCTATGAACGGCTATAAGGAGGTTTCTTCCGTATCCAACGCCCGGGATTATCAGGCGCGCCGCGGCAATATCCGCTACCGCCGGGCAGACGGCAAGATCGACTTTGTCCACACCCTCAACGGCTCTGGCCTTGCCACCTCCCGTATTTTCCCCGCAATCGTAGAACAGAACCAGAGAGCAGACGGCTCTGTTGTGGTTCCCGAATGCCTGCGTAAGTACCTTGGTGGCCTTGAGGTCATCGAAGCCAAGTGACTTTAGATGAGGATATATTATGTAAACTGCGAATGTATATCCTCAAAATACTTTTTGTAAGTAACTTAGTGGTTTTTTAGCACGCTAAGTGAAATAAACCAAAAATTTTATGTAAACAATAAGGAGGACAATCACTATGAAAAAAATCACATCTGTAATCGCAATCGTTTTGCTGGCTGCCCTGCTTCTGACAGGCTGCGACTTTATCCCCCTGAAGCAGGATTTTTCCAATTACGGCTTCACCTTCACCATTGCCGGTAAGGTAGAAGAAAAGGAAGAAAACAAGTTTGGCGATGCCGCATTCGACACCAAGTACGGCGAGTTGACCTTCTATAAGCACAATACTCTCTCCCTGGTCGGCACCAATCTTCTTCTCGTGGGTGCAAAGTACAAAGAGCCTGTAGGCGACAATGCAACCCTTTACACCTTTGAAGCAAAGGAAGTCGAATCCGTCAAGTACATTGATACTATTTATATGATCGAGCTTGCAGACGGCACCACATGGCAGATCTCCTTCACCACCCCCGAAGAGAGCTACGACAAGGATGCCCTCGAGAAAGTATTTGAATCTGTAGAATTTGTGACCGCCGGCTAATCCAAGCTTTCAGGAGAAACTATGTTCACAAAGAAAAACCGAGAGAATAGAAAGGCTTTTTGGGAAGAATTTAAGGCATTTGCCATTAAGGGCAATGCTATGGCACTGGCCGTTGGTACTATCATCGGCGGTGCCTTCTCCACCATTACAAAAAGCCTGACAAACGACCTGATTATGCCCGTCGTCAATATTTTCCTTGGCGGCGCGGACTTTTCCGATGCAAAAATTGCGCTGCCCCGGATGCCTTGGGTGGAGCCCACCTATGAGACCATCGTAGGCGCCGACGGCGCAGAGGTGGTGCAGGAGGTTCGTAACTACCTGACCTACGGCAATTTTCTTTCCGCCGTTATCAATTTCCTGATCTTGGCCTTTGTAGTATTTTTGCTGGTCAAGGGTCTTAACAAGCTCTCCGAAATCGGCAAGAAGAAGGAACAAGAGGAAGAAAAGCCTGCAGAGCCTCCCGCACCTCCCGCTCCCTCTGCGGAGGAAGTGCTGCTGACCGAAATTCGCGACCTTTTGAAGGAAAAATAAGGAGAACCTGAATGAAACGGACATTTTCCCTGTTCCTGCTGCTGGCCCTATGCTTTGGGCTTCTGTGCGGCTGCACAGACGGCTACCAAACCGTAGGAAAGAACGGCCTTTCGCTGCGTATTCCCGGCTATTTTGAAGATAAAAGCGGCGAAAGCTATGCTGCCGAGCAGGATTTTCTGTACAGCTACGGCGGTATGGGATTTTTAGGGATCAGGGAAAACCGTTCGGATTTTCCTGCCGGATACGAAAATATGGGGCTAAAAGCCTACGGAAACTTCGTCATTTACGGTAATGAACTTCCCTGTGAGCTGACAGTGCGGGACGGTTTTTATACCTTCACCTATGAAAAGGATGCTCCGGAGGGAAAGCTCACTTATGTGGCGATCGTACTGGAAAACAAAGATGCTTTCTGGACGGTGCAGGCCTATTGCCTTAGTGCATTTTACCCCGAAAATGCTTCCCTCATTTGGAAGTGTCTGACCAGCACAAAGGTGCAGTAATCCGTTGACAAGCGGACGAAACTTGCATATAATTCTTAGTTGTTATTATTTTAGAAAGAAGGATCGTACGATGTACAAAATTGCTCGCAAGGTTGAGCTGAACGCCAATGTCACCCTGATGGACATTGAAGCCCCATTTATTGCCAAGAAGGCAAGGGCCGGTCAGTTCATCATTTTCCGCATTGACGACAAGGGCGAACGTGTGCCTCTGACTATTGCCGGTTACGACCGGGAGAAGGGTACTGTCACCATCATTTTCCAGAAGGTCGGCTTTGCCACCATTGCTCTGGGTAATCTGAATGAGGGCGACTACATTCAGGACTTTGTAGGCCCCTTGGGCAAACCCACCCCTGTAGAGGGTAAGAAAAAGGTCTGTGTGGTCGGCGGCGGCGTCGGCTGCGCTATTGCGCTGCCCTCTGCCAAGGCATTTAAGGAAGCAGGCGCAGAAGTTACCGTCATTATCGGCTTCCGCAGCAAGGACATCGTGATCCTTGAGGAAGAGTTTAAGGCAGTTGCCGACCGCCTGATTTTGATGACTGACGACGGCAGCTACGGCCGCCACGGTCTTGTGACACAGCCCCTGAAGGAAATGCTGGAAGCCGGCGAAGAATTCGACGAGGTTTTGGCCATCGGTCCTGTTCCTATGATGAAGTTCGTAGCGCTTACCACCAAGCCTTTCGGCACCCACACCTCCGTATCCCTCAACCCCATTATGGTTGACGGCACCGGTATGTGCGGCGGCTGCCATGTCACCGTTGGCGGTGAAACCAAGTTCGCCTGCGTGGATGGCCCCGAATTTGACGGTCATCAGGTGGATTTTGCCGAGCTTATGAGCCGTAACAGCGTGTACCGCGGCAGAGAAGCCGAGGTCACCGAAAAGCACGCCTGCCGTATGGAAGCTATGGGCAAGGCGCTGATCAAGTAAGGAGGGAACTGTAATGGCAAATATGACACTTGTAAAAACCCCTATGCCCGAGCAGGATCCCAAGGTTCGCGCCCGGAATTTCAAGGAAGTTACCCTTGGCTACACCGCAGAAATGGCCATCGAAGAGGCCGGCCGCTGCTTAAAGTGTAAGAACCCCAAGTGTGTAGAAGGCTGCCCCGTTAACGTCCGCATCCCCGAATTCATCGGCAAGGTTGCAGAGGGCGATTTCAAGGCCGCTTACGAAATTATTACCTCCACCAACGCGCTGCCTGCTCTGTCCGGCCGTGTCTGTCCCCAGGAAAGCCAGTGTGAGGCAAAGTGCGTCCGTGGCATTAAGGGCGAGCCGGTAGCCATCGGCCGCTTGGAGCGGTTCGTTGCTGACTGGTACCGGGAGAACATCAACGAAATGCCCGAAAAAGTACCCTCTAACGGTAAGCAGGTGGCAGTTGTAGGCTCCGGCCCTGCCGGTATGACCTGCGCTTCCGACCTTGCAAAGCTGGGTTATGAGGTCACCATGTTCGAGGCGCTCCATACCGCCGGCGGCGTTCTGGTCTACGGCATCCCCGAGTTCCGTCTTCCCAAGGCCATCGTTGCCAACGAGATCGTAAAGCTGGAGGCCCAGGGCGTTAAGGTGATGACCAATATGGTCATCGGCCGTGTACTTACCATCGACGAGCTGTTCGAAATGGGCTTTAAGGCTGTTTTCGTTGGTTCCGGCGCAGGCCTGCCTATGTTTATGAACATCCCCGGCGAGAGCCTGAAGGGTGTTATGTCCGCCAACGAGTACCTGACCCGCACCAATTTGATGAAGGCCTACGACGAAGCGTACGACACCCCTATCATCAAGTCTAAGGCTGTGGCCGTTGTGGGCGGTGGTAACGTAGCGATGGACGGCGCCCGCTGCGCGATGCGTCTGGGTGCTGAGCACGTTTACATCGTTTACCGCCGTGGCGAGGCGGAAATGCCCGCCCGTGAGGAAGAAAAGCACCACGCAAAGGAAGAGGGCATCGAATTTAAGACCCTCTGCAACCCCGTGGAGATCCTCTCTGACGAAGATGGCCGTGCCTGCGGCATCAAGTGCATCCGGATGGAGCTGGGCGAGCCCGATGCATCCGGCCGCCGCCGTCCTGTGGGGATCCCCGGCAGTGAGTTCGTGCTGGATGTGGATACCGTTATTATGGCGCTGGGCACCAGCCCCAACCCTCTGATCCGCTCCACCACCCCCGGTCTGGAAACCAACCGTAAGGGCTGTCTCATCGTGAACGAAAACGAAATGACCCCCCGTGACGGCGTATTCGCCGGCGGTGACGCAGTCCCCGGCGCAGCCACCGTTATCCTGGCAATGGGCGCCGGCAAGAAGGGCGCAGCCGCCATTCACGAGTACCTGAATAAGTAAGAAAAAAGACCACCCCCGGGTGGTCTTTTTTAATTGCGAATTGATCGTTGATAATTGATAATAATTGTAGGGGCGGGCATTGCCCGTCCGTAATGTTAATGGGTTTCGAGTGTTAGTGGTGCGGTACGGACGACCGATGGTCGCCCCTACTTGTCGTTGGTCAAATCACCATTGCCAAAAACCGGAATGGTCTCGCCGCCGTAGGGGTAGGCGGGTTTGAAGATCCCCACGAAAAAGTCCTTATCCCGTGCTAAGATCTCCCGAATATCCCGGTAAAGCTGCCCGGAATAGGTGCGGTAATCGGCTGCCACACCGTAAGCCTCCAAGCCCAACGCCCGGGCAAGATAGATGGCCCGATGGAGATGATATTCTTGACTGACGATGAGTATTTTCTCAGCGCAGAAAATGTCTTTTGCCCGGTACATACTCTCATAGGTAGAAAATCCCGCGTGATCCATAAAAACATCTTCCGAAGGCACGCCTGCATCGATGGCATACTGCTTCATCGTGTTCACTTCATCATAGTTTGTCCGTCCGTGGTCACCGCTCATAATGATCTTCGGTGCTGCGCCGGCTTTATACAGTTCCACGCCTCGGCGAAGCCGGTCCTCCAGCATATGACTGGGTGTTCCGTCATCCCGAACACCGCAGCCCAAAACCAAAATGCAATCCATATCCGAAAGGGCAGCCCCATCCGCAGGGGAGAGGATGTACTTTTCGCCGAAATGCACCACACAGCCGTTAATTCCGAACACCAAAGCCGCACCCAAAACGGCCAAACCGCCCAAAACGGCAAGGACAATAAGTAACGTCTTTCGATTCATTTTCAGCTTCATAAAACATCCTCCAAAGCTTTTCTTTTAGTGTACCAACCACCCCCATAAAAGTCAACATTGATTTACATAATATTTTGAACGCACCGTCGTATTTTTCGTAGGGAATGCATAAATGCATTCCCTACAATAGGTGCGGGTTTATCCATAGTAATTATATTGGCAAAACGGGCATTTGGGATAATCAAAATCGTGCCGTTTGCCGCATTTGGGACACTGCTTTTGGGGCAGCCCTTCTTCCTTGGCATCCGCTAAAAAGAATTCCAACTTTCTGCATTGGGGACAACTATAAATATCCACTTCCATTGCGCCTGCCACCAAATTGGGGAGGTCACCAAGTAGCCAGCCCGTCTGTCCAAACTGCAATTTTTCTGTTCTTATATGGTTCATTTCCCGGCCACAGCGCACACAAACAACGCCCTTTTCCATAGCATATCCTCCTTGCCAATCGGTCAAATACAAATTTACCGTTAAATAATAACACAATTTGTTTCGAAACACAAGTAGGGGCGGGCATAGCCCGTCCGCAATGTGCCAAGATTTTACAGTGTTGGTGGTACGGAACGGACGACCAATGGTCGCCCCTACGGGCTCTATCGGAGGTGTATTATAAATTTGTCTGCGGACACCGCAATTTTGCATTTCGCATTTTGCATCCTGCATAAAAAAAGCCGCCCGATCGGGCGGCTTTTTTATCTTCGGAATGTGGTTTTCATTGTGGTGGTATAGCTCTCACCGGGGGCGAGGCAGGCAGTGGCCGGCTTATTTTCCCAAGAAATATCCTCTGTAATGGGACTGGGGGTAGACTGCCAAGGCTCGATACACACAAACCTTGGTGTGCCCGGCTTGCTCCAGATCAGGTTATAGGGCGCAGATGAAATATCACAAACCACCGCCCGATCAGAGTCCTTTTCATAAATCCCCAAGGTATCGGACTGCAAGCCCACCATCAAATGGCTGTCATTGGCAAAAAGCTGCTCGTCAATGGGAACAGACCGGATGTTTTTACCCAAATAATAGGTAACCACGCCCTCGGGGTTAAACAGCAGGCAAATAGGGGACTCTAACTTATCGAAACGCAGCTCATAATCCTCGTATGTATGCGCGCTGTCAAAAGGAATGGCAAAAGCAGGATGGAAGCCGATACCAAACTGCAAGGATACATCACCGGTATTTTTCACCCGGAGGGAGTGATGGAGCGTATCGCCGTCCAAGCGGAATGTGGATTCCAGCCGGAACGCAAAGGGCCACTTTTCCAGCGTTTTCGGGCTGGAAACCAGCTCCAGGGCCAGAATATTGCTCTCACAGCGTACCATCGTATGCTCAAACCGCCGGGCAAAGCCGTGGATCTCGCCTTCATAGACCTTTCCGTCTACGGTAAACTTTCCGTCAGGCAGACGGCCTGTATAGGGGAATAAAATCGGCGCTTGTCCCTCCCAAACCGCGGGGTCACCCTCCCAAATATGCTCTGCGCCATCCTCTTTGCATACAACACTGCAAAGCTCTGCACCCAGAGAGTTTACTGTGATTTTCAGTTTGTCGTTCTCAATGGTATATTTCATAAAGGAACCCCCCTTAGAATATCTGCTGCAGAATAAACCACAAAAGGACGATGCCGCCCAAAATGATCCGGTAAATACCAAACGCCGAAAAGCTCTTTTTCCGCACATAATCCATCAGCGCCCGGATGACCAGCAGGCTTACGCCAAAGGAAACCGCGCAGCCAACTAACAGCAAGGTCAGCTCCATAGAGGATGCGCCTACACCGGACAGCAGAAATTTAAGGAGCTTCAGCGCGCTGGCGCCCAGCATAGTGGGAATGGCCAGAAAGAAAGAGAATTCTGCGCCCGCAGGCCGTGCCACACCTAAGATGATAGCGCCCAAAATGGTAGAACCGGAGCGGGACGTGCCGGGGATCAATGCAAGGCACTGGAATGCGCCGATGAGGAGGGCAGTGCGGTAGTCAATATCGTAAACCTCACTGATTTTCGCCGGTTTTTGTTTATCCTCCCGCTCCAAAAACAGGAAAGCCACGCCGTAAGCTACCAGCGCGATAGCCACTACAATGTGGTTATAAAAATGGGCACCCATCCAGTCATCCAAAAGGATCCCGATGACTGCCGACGGCAGCACCGCTGCCACCACCTTAAACCAAAGCTGCCAGGTCTGCTTGCGCTGCGTCACTTCTTTTTTAGGAGAGAAGGGATTAAGCTTATGGAAAAACAGTAAGATGACTGCGAGGATTGCACCAAGCTGGATGACCACCTGAAACATTTCGTAAAATTCCGGGGAAACCCGCAACTGTACGAGGGCATCCAGCAGGATCATATGTCCCGTGGAGGAAATAGGCAGCCATTCGGTGATGCCCTCGACGATACCAAAAAGCACCGCTTTGAGAATTTCAATAAATATATCCACTATGTATTCTCCTAACATCTTATTAATTCGATTATAACTGCCAACCGGGCAGAAAGCAAGAAGAAAAAGCACCGTCAAAAAAATTGTAGGGGCGACCATCGGTCGTCCGCGCAGCAGAAAATTGCCTTTGCGCTTTAGACTAATGCGAAAATGCTGTTTGCGCTGCCGGACGGGCAATGCCCGCCCCTACGATATTGAACGATAGAATGTTCAAAACAGGTGCTTGTTAACATTTTAGGGTAGAACTCTTTACAAATTATTCACCTATCCGCTATAATATGGGGTATAATAAGAGAAAATGAAAACTTTTACTTAGGAGGAGAAACTATGGCCACCACCATCCTTCTCATTGAAGACGACCGGAATATTTCCGAGCTTCTGCAGCTTTACTTAGAAAAAGAGGGCTACACTGTCACCGCCGCCTATGACGGCCGACAGGGTCTGGACACCTTCCGCGCCGTGCATCCCGACCTGATTTTACTGGACGTGATGATGCCGGTGATGAACGGCTGGGACACCTGCCGCGCCATCCGGGCGGAAAGCCAAGTGCCCATCATTATGCTCACCGCCAAAAGCGAGACCGACGATAAGGTAATGGGTCTCAGGACCGGCGCAGACGATTATATCACCAA
Organism: Faecousia sp.; assembly: GCA_045531015.1. GTDB lineage: Bacteria > Bacillota > Clostridia > Oscillospirales > Oscillospiraceae > Faecousia. The sequence goes on along the minus strand of JAZSDE010000082.1, from coordinate 5,711 downwards.
GCCCTTTGAAATGAAGGAGGTCCTTGCCCGGATCGAGGCAATACTCCGCCGCACCACCACCGTCCGCACCGCAAACGCCAATCGGCTTGCCTTCGACAAGCTGATCATCGATATGGACGCTTTTGAGCTGATCATCGATGGCAAAAAGGTGGACGCACCCCCGAAAGAGATGGAGCTTCTGCACTACTTAGCCTCTACCCCTAACCGGGTCTACACCCGCAACCAGCTTTTGGATGAGGTTTGGGGCTTTGACTACTTTGGCGACTCCCGGACCGTGGACGTTCACGTAAAGCGCCTCCGGGAAAAATTGGAAAATGTCTCCGAAAAATGGTCGCTCAAGACCGTCTGGGGCGTTGGTTACAAGTTTGAGGTTTTATAACCATGCGCAGTTATTTCAGCCGGATATTTATTCCCGGTATGCTTTTGCTGCTGGCCACGCTCGCCATCGTGGGCTCTTTCTTCCATATCATTGTTCGCAGCTACCTGACAGACGCTACCCTCACTGAGCTAAAGACCAACAGTCGAACCATCGCACGACTGGCAAGTGCCTATTTTATAGAGGACGAAATGTCCGGCCACGATTTTCTTGTGAATATCAGCGTAGCCGCCAGCGTTTCGGGTGCAGATGCGGTGATCTGTGATGCCCAGGGTAGGCTGCTCCTTTGCTCCGATGCCCCTATGGGCTGCATCCATCAGGGCAGGCAAGTATCCGCGTCCTTTGTGGAAAAGGTTTTGCGCACCGGCTCTGTAGCGGACACCGGTGTCCTTTCCGGTCTTTATGAAATGCCCCGGTATGTGGTTTCCGTGCCGGTGCTTACCGATGAGGGCAGACCGGTAGGCATCGTCATTCTTTCCGCCCCCCTTTCTGAGACCTCCCGGGTGCTCTCCCGGCTCAGCGGCTTTTATATCTACATTTCCGGCATCACCATCGTAGTTGCCCTGTTTATTATGAACATTTTGGTTCGTAAGCAGAGCACGCCCCTAAAGGAAATGGCAAATGCCGCTGTGGCATTCGGCCACGGCGATCTATCCGCCCGGATCCGGGTCAATAAGTACGACCCCTTAGAGGTGCAGGAAATGGCCATCGCCTTCAATAATATGGCGGTATCTCTGGAGAAAATCGAGGCACAGCGGACAGAGTTTGTGGCAAACGTGTCCCACGAGCTAAAAACACCTATGACCGTCATCGGCGGCTATGTGGACGGTATTTTGGATGGCACCATCCCCCCGGATAAGCAAGAATATTATATGCAGATCGTTTCCCAAGAGACCAAGCGGCTGAGCCGGCTTGTGCGCAATATGCTGGAAATTTCCCGTATGCAAGCAAAAGAGGGCTTTACTGAGAATGAGAAAATTCGGTTTGACATCTCAGAATGCGCCGGACAAGTCCTTTTGTCCTTCGAACAGCGGATCGTGGAAAAAGGATTAGAGGTGGAGGTGCAGTTCCCGGAGGATCCTCTCTATACGATGGCCAATCAGGATGCCATCACCCAAGTTCTCTACAATTTGGTAGACAACGCGGTAAAATTCTGCCGTCAGGGCGGGAGGCTGCAGCTTGCCATTACAGATACAAACGGAAAGATACACATTACCGTGGCAAATGATGGCCCAGCTATCCCCACAGAGGAGCTGCCCTTTGTCTTTGAGCGGTTTCACAAGACGGATAAGAGCCGCAATCGGAAGCAGGAAGGCTGGGGACTTGGCCTTTATATCGTCAAGACCCTTGTTTGTGGCCACGGAGAGGACATCTCTGTCTCCAGTCAGGAGGATAATACCGCCTTTACTTTTACACTGCCTTCCGTGATTTGAGGTAATTTATGAAACACAGAGAAGAACATTCTTTCATAAATGAATATCGCACCGGCGGCACTGTACAAAACCCGCTGAGCGGGCTGTTTACAGCCGGTATTTTGGTGCTGGCTGTCATTACTGCCGTGCTCCTTTCCGGTGCCCTTTGGCTTTTGCAGGCAGAGCCGCTGAGCAGTCAAAAACCTCTTGCGGTGTTGACACTCTCGGAAGACAATCACATTGGAGCAGACACCCTCTATATGGAGGGCGAAGTGGTTACCTGTACAGATATAGGCTTTACCTGTCAGGGCATTTCCGATTTTTGTAAAAAGCTGTACGCACTGCCCACAGGCGTTTATGTGATCCACGTGGATGCAGATACCCCCGCTGCCAAGCTGGGTATTCTACCCGGTGACATTTTAGTCCGTGTCAATGAAAGACCCCTGCGCACACCGGCAACACTGCAAAATTCCCTGAATAACTGCCCATCCGGCGGCATTGTTGCTTTGGAGTTTTACCGAAAGGGAAAGACCTTTCCTGTATATTTCACCCCGGGAGATGCAATATGGAAATAATTTACGAAAAAGAATATGCGATTACCGATATGCAGACCGACGCTTTCGGTCGGGCAAAGCCCTCTGCGCTGCTATCCTTTGCCCAGGACATTGCCGGTGAGCACGCATCGCGCCTTTCCGGTAGTTGGGAGCGATTGCAGGAAAAGCACCTGTTTTGGGCTGTGACCCGCCACTATTTGGAGGTTTTCTCGCTGCCGCACGTTGGGGAGACCATTCTCTTAAAAACCTGGCCGATGGTCACCACCCGGGTGGCCTATCCCAGAGCAGTAGAGGGCTACGGAAAAGATGGCACAAAGCTCTTTCGTATGGTCAGCCTTTGGGTGCTGATGGATACAGAAAAAAGGAGTCTTGTACTGCCGGGCAGGGGAGGGCTTACCATTGACGGCTGCAACCGGGGCTGTGAAGCGCCGCTGCCTGCATCCCTGGCGCCTGCCGCTTATGAAAATAGTGCTTTTCGGACAGTCCGGTATTCGGAGCTTGACCGTAACGGCCATATGAACAATACCCGATACTTAGATTGGATCGATGATTTGCTGCCGCTATCGTTTCACAAGACCCACACGATCCAAAGCTGTACCGTCTGCTATTTACAGGAGCTTCTGCCGGAAAGCAATTGCCAGCTTCGTTGGCAGATGGACGATAGCGGTCTTTTGCATCTGGACGGTGTCCTTTCCGATTCCACCTGCGATAAACGTATCTTCGCCGCGCAAGTACAGTTTCGCGACTGTGTTCTGTAAACCAAATTATTATTTTGCGAAAAAAGGACAAATTTGTCGAAAACCTCGCTAAGCCCGGAGAATGCTATGATTTACAAGGCGTTAGCAGGTTTTTCCTGTGGATAACCCTGTGGAAAATGTGGATAACTTTCTAACAATTTTACAAATTTTCTGTCGAATTTTTGAGTTTATGTTAACACAATTTTCCAGTATTCCTTCCCCGAGGGGAAGATGTCCGAGGGGGTGAGGTCGGATGAGGAATGCGGGCAATAATTGATAGATTCGCACAATGCCCAGACCCATTCCTATGTCCAACATATCGCCGTTCCTCACCCGGTTCGCCTACGGCGACCCACCCTCCCCCGGGGGAGGGGATGTGTTCGTCTGCAGCGCAGACTCCATAATTGTCAACTGTCCATTGTCAATTGTCAATTTATATTGCTTTTTCTTTCCCATTGTTTATAATAACACTGTAACTTCTCTTAATTTGGCGGTATTTGCAATGATTTTCGGTTTTTGCACCTTAGGCTGTAAGGTAAATCAATATGAGACCCAGGCAATGGAGCAGCTCCTCGTTAACGAGGGGCATACTGTTGCGCCCTTTTCCGAAAAGTGTGATGTCTATATCATCAATACCTGCTCTGTCACCGCGGTGGCAGATAAAAAGAACCGGGCTATCATCCGCCGATGCCGAAAAACCAACCCGGACGCTATCCTTGCCGTGTGCGGCTGTTATCCCCAGCGGGATAGGGATGCGGTTGCCGCTTTGGGCGCAGATGTGATCGGCGGCAGCAGTGACCGCGTCCAATTCCTGCAAAATATAATAACCTTTTATCGGGAGAAAAAGACGCTTTTTGGGGTGGATAACGCCCTTTTACGCCGCGATTTCGAAATTCTCCCTCCCGGCGGTCTTACCGGTCGCACCCGGGCGATGCTGAAGGTGCAGGACGGCTGTCAGAATTTCTGCACCTACTGTATTATTCCTTATACCCGCGGGCCGATCCGTTCTGCAACGGTAGAACTGGCAGTGGAACAAGCGAAGACCCTCTGGGAAAAGGGCTATCGGGAGCTTATTATCACCGGCATTGAGATTGCCCCCTGGGGTCGGGATCTACCGGGAAGACCGGGGCTTTCGGTACTGTTGGAAGCGATTTCCGCGGCAGTCCCTGAAATGCGGCTGCGGCTGGGCTCTTTGGAGCCCCGGATCATTACCGAGGAATTTTGCGAAAAGAGCAAGAAGCTTCCCGGCCTGTGTCCCCATTTCCATCTTTCCATGCAGTCCGGCTGCGACAGTGTTCTTGCCCGGATGAAGCGGAAGTACGACACAGCCCGGTATTTGGAAAGTGTACAGCTCCTGAAGAAACATTTCCCCGGCTGCGCCATCACCACCGATATGATCGTAGCTTTTCCGGGAGAGACCGAAGAGGAATTTAACGAAAGCCTTGCTTTTATAGAGAAGTGCGGTTTTGCGGATATGCATATTTTCCCCTATTCCCGCCGACCCGGCACGCCGGCGGATAAAATGCCCGGTCAGCTAAGCAACGACGTGAAAGAAGCCCGCAGCCGGGCAGCAATTGCCATCGCAGAGAAAATGGCAAAAGCCTACCGGGAAAATATGGTGGGGGAGCATTGCGATGTTCTCTTCGAAGAGACCGAGGATGGTTGTTTTACCGGCCACGCGCCCAATTACGTAAAAATCTACGTGAAAACCGAAAAAAAGCTACGCAATCAGGTTCTTCCTGTGTGTATTACCGCGCCTTTCCGGGATGGCGTTCTCGCAATTTTGGAAGAATGATCCGCCTGAAAATTTTTAATGACAAGGGCAATGTTTTGTGTTATACTATACAGTACAGAGTTATGACCTTTAAGAGGAGGTATGTCCTTTGAAATATTGGCGCGGCTTTTTGACTGCCGGTATTATCGGTGTCTGCACATTGGCGTTGACCGAATTTGCCAAGACCCATCCCACCCTGGTGGATATGATCTTCCCTTATATTTCCCGTATGATCTCCGGCAGCATGGCCCAGTGGAGCAGCGGTGTTTCCTTCTGCCTGTGGCAGGTTTTTTTGGTGCTGTGCGTTTTGGCAGTATGTACGCTTTTGGTACTGGCCATCGTCCTGCGCTGGAACGTGCTGCAGGTTACCGGCTGGATCACCGCAGCCGCCAGTGTGATTATGTTCCTGCAATTCGGTGTTTTTGGTATTAACCGTTATGCCGGTCCTTTGGCAGACGATATCCAGATGACCGTTACCAATTATGATATTGCGGAATTGGAAGAAGCCGCAAAACACTTCTTAGAAGAAGCAAAAAAAGCCAGTAACCGTCTGGGGGAGGGGAAACCCAAAGCCCCCGGCTTTGACGCATTGGCAAATCAGGCGCCTGACGGTTTCCATTCCTTGGTCTATGACCGGAAGTACTCCGTTTTTGCCAACAGTACCGTCCCCGTGAAGAAACTGAGCTGGAGTGGCTATTATACCGGAACCGGCACCACCGGTATGACCGTCAGCCTTACAGGCGAGTCTGCAGTCAACCCCGAGGTTCCCGGTATCCTGATGCCTTATGCTATGTGCCACGAAATGGCCCACCGGATCAGTATTTACGCCGACCGAGATGCTAACTTCGCCGCATTTTT
>JAZSDE010000013.1:0-17125 GCA_045531015.1 Faecousia sp. | reverse complement strand
CGTTTGCGGATCCCGACGAATGTCCTCGACCATACGGTCTTCGTCCCTCGTCGACCGCTGCACTTGCTGCACCCTCGCTGTATCTGCCACCGGCAGCGCTCGGGCTCGCAACCAACCCGAACACAGAAGTTAAGCACATGTACGGAAGCGTAGTTGCCGGGTGACTGGCTGTGAAAATAGGTAACGCAAACATTATTATAACCTCCGTCCAACAGGGCGGAGGTCCTTTTATTCCTGTGAACAGGATGGACGGGTCCACCTGTTTCCTGTTGCGGTGCCCGACGGATATCCTCGGTGACGGAGCACCTTCGTCTCCCGCTGTCCGTTTGCGGTGCCCGATATCTTCCTCGCCGACGGTGCGGCTTCGTCAGCTATCGACCGCTGCACACGCTGCGCCCTCACTGTATCTGCCACCGGCAGCGCTCGGGCTCGCGGCCACTGCCACTCGCTCAGCTCCTTTTATCTGCCACCGGCAGCAGTCGCATCGCTCCCCGTGAAAATAGGTAATGCCAACACAAGCCTCCACCTGAAAGGGTGGAGGTTCTTTTTTAGTTGTACGGGATGCCTGCAACAGTCCACCGGACTGTTGCGGACGGCATAACAATAGCTTGCCCGAACCGCGAAATAGGTAATGCCAACATATTATAGCCTCACTACTTCGGTAGTGAGGTTTTTATAATTGTGCCGGATGTCTGCAAATAATGAGTTTTTGCAAAATTTAGCTTTTTTTCCTCCATACCCCTTGTCGTTTTCCTTTTTTCGCGGTATAGTAACAAAAGAGGCAACACGCAAGCCTCCAAGACAGAGAACCGTCCCCTGTCTTCTGTTCGGGAAGAACGGGAACGTTCTATCAAATATACGCAACAGTATCGGAAAACGAGGAAAGCTAATTGAAGGATACTTGGCTTTCTTTAATAGTTTCTTTTAAGAGGTTATGATTATGCGCAGAGCAAAATTAGGTGATGTATATGCTATGCAAGTCACGAATGGGTATAAGCTTATTCAATGGGCATATGAGATTCCACATTGGGGGAAATATATTCGCGTGTTTGATGGCTTATATGATACCATTCCTGAAGATGTGCAGGAGATTGTACAAGGGGAGCACAGCTATATTGTTGGTTTCCATATAAGCAGAGCCTATCGGATCGGTTTGGTACAATTTATAGAAAACATCTCTGTTCCTGATAAGTATCCTCTCCCACAATACAGATTAAGCTTTTGGGGTCGTCAAATGAAAGGTAAATTTGGTGTTTGGGTTAGACCAACACCAGCGCATCCATCTGAACATGTAAATACTATTTACAGTTTTGATGTCGTTAGCTTGCAGGACCTACCAGACGAGTTTCGGAATTTGAAGCTTCTGGATGCAGAGGTAACTCCGGCGTTGTTGATGTTTTGGTTTGATTATGATTTTAATCTAAATCATATAGAGAGGTATTGGCCGAAAGACGTATTGGGGGAAAGCGCAGACGCTGTAACAAGCGTTTATTGTAAGCGAGTTGATACACTTTTAGAGGCAGATCGTTCGAAAAGAAAAAGGAACGCGTAGAGCACTTGCCTATTCTCTGCCCTAACAGCAAGACATTCATAGCCTATCCCCATAAACACTAACCCACATCCCGGGGTGAGCACTTTTGCTCATCTCGGGATAGCGGAGGGAAACCCGTGTCTTCGTGTCTTTGTGTCTTCGTCGAGCTGTTGGAAACTCGATAGCGTCGGTTGGTAGGGCATTGTGGCAAAATACAGTTAAAAGTGTAACAAGTAGAGCCGGTAATTTCATGGTAAACAAACTGGCATCAGAGATGATCTCAAATACGGTCAGTGCCACAGTCCAAAGCGGATTTGGAAAAATATTTGGCATAGTTATGCATGGCATGGGGGTGTACTAATTGAAACAACAAAAGACATACTTTATCAGCCCATATAATTTTTCCCTGGTTTGCGTTTTTCTCGTGCTCCTGATGATTGGTGAAGGGGTCATTGTCTTTTTGTCGTTAACCCGCCCAAAAGAAAGCGGCATTATGTATGGTCTATATTTCATTACAGCTTGTTTTCTTTTTCTTCTTGCTGTTTTGCTGTACAACGGCTATGAGTATTTCGGCGTTATGAAAATTCTTCCAGATAAACTCGTGTTTTACGCCCCTCTACACAGACCAAGGGTGTTTTACTTTACGGAGATATGTGATGTCGGGATTGATTACGGAGTAATCTCAGGTTTGAGACATTTCTATATATTTTTCAGTAAAACAAAGGTCGCCAATAAGTACACGCACAATATTACACGGTTACGTTTTACAAACGAAGCTATGCGAATTCAGTATCGAAGGAAGGTTTTTACGGCTTTGCGCGAAGTGTTTCCGCAGAATACACTTGGAAAACAGCTAACCAAGAATGAATCCGTGATTCGTTTGTTTCACATAGATGGCAAGTGATTAGTTTTCTCAACATGACAAGGGACGGTGTGAAACCCCTGTCTTTCACTAGGCTCACAGTTTATTCTTTCCCCTGACTGGGTGCCAAAGGTAGGAAGTACTCTTTGGTATGAAATTCAATGCTTAATTGAAAATGCTATTGCCTGGAGAATATATTAATACGAGGATATGTATGAAGGAAAAAACTATTAAAAGCCGAATTGAAAAATTGGTTGCATCGTATGACGCAACACTTTTATATTTTAAGTATTATAAGAAGATATTTGGTAATATAGAAGTAGAAATAGTATGCGATGGAAAAACCTATGAATTTATAACGGATCGCGGCGAAATATACTGTAACAAAAAGTTTATTTGTGACAATTCATACCATATTGCGGGTGCAGATGATACAATTGACAAATTATTAGAAGTTATAGCATCGACAATTTGCAAAACAAGGGAAAATAAGACAGGGGACGGTTCTCTGTCTTGACAGCGAGGCTGGCATATTTCATCCGCACAAAACCTAACTAACCTCCCGGAGAGGGGACCCCCCTCTCCGGTGATGGGGAATTTTCAAAACGCAGACATTTACCTATAGCACCTCCACTTGGGGGGATAGGCTCACCGGGATAAATGGTGTAACGGTAACCAGTGATACGATTGGCAATATTCTAAGCGACGGCAAAAGTACCTACACGTGGAAAAATGGCAGGCAGCTTGCGACAGTAACAAGAAACGGCGCAACTTGGACAAATACCTACGATGCAAGCGGTATGCGTACCCAGCGCGCGAGCGGCAGTACGGTTTATGCCTATATCTATGATGGCGGCAACTTAAGCCAAATGAACAGAGGTGGTAGTACACAGCAGGGGACAATAGTATCGCCCTTGTCTCTTGAATTTTTTATAAATCTAAAATTTGGAAATTTGCTAAAAAGTACTTGCAATCTTCGGTAAAATATGGTAGGCTATTTATAGCAGTGTGAGATATTTATGCATTGTGAATAATTGAAAGGGGCGAAAACCTATGAAAAATCAAAAAATCATCCGTACACTCCTTATGATGCTGCTTGTGGCCTGCCTCCTGTTTGGCTATCCCACGGTAGCCAATGCGGCCAGTGCCAGTGGCGTTGGCTCCAGTATTTCTAATTTCTTCAGTGGCATCCTTGACTGTTTAGTTATGATCTGCGAGGGTATCATCGGCCTGTTTGCAACGCTGGTACAGCTCCTTGTGGATATCGTGATGCTGATCGTAGGTCTGTTCACCTAAATTACATAAATCAAGGCACTGCCAAAAGCGGTGCCTTTTATCTTTTATATAAAAGCCCTTGCAGCCACTTTAGATCGGCTTGCCCAATCACACCGCAGAGGGTCAAAAGACAGCAAAGGAGCAAGGGGAATGCCACTGCGCGGACGGCGGAGTTGGGCGCAAAGCCGGAAAGTATGACGGCAAGAACGGCACATAGGCAGGAAAGGAGCGGCCGGGACAGATGGATAAGCCGCCCGGAAATTTTCAACAGCCGCCGCAGACTCAGCAGGAAATTGATGAGATGGGTAATAAAAAAGCTCCAATAATAGCCGTCCATTCCGTAGTGGGGAAGGAGCAGGTATAAAAAAAGTACATCCAAGGATGAGGTAAATATGTTATACCGGACGCAGGCGGTTTGCTGTCCCAGTCCTTTTGTCATTGCGTCCGTCATCGCATCGCAGTAGAGCATAGGAGCAAGGAGTGCATAGCGCTGCAGCTCCCGGGCTGCCTGGGGACTGCCGTAAAGAGAGAGACACAGCGGCTCGGAAAGCAGATATAAAATGCCGCCGCAGAGAAGTCCGTAGAGCAGTGCGACTTTCAGTGTCCTGCCCGTTAAGTAACGGATGCGCCTGCGGCTTCCGGCGGCATCGCATCGGGCAAGCTCGGGAATGAGAAGCTCTGCAAGGGCGAACAGGATGGCTGCCGGGAACATCAGCACAGGGAACACCATACCGGACACCGTGCCGAATGCCGCAAGGGGCGCCATATCGCCGGCAAAAAGGGCAAGCCGTTTGGGTACCATCAGGTTTTCCGTAGTGGAGATGCCGGCCTTCAGGTCGTCTGCAAGGGCAAGTGGAACGGCACAGCGCAGCAGGCGGCTGCGTACCGGGACGGGGGAACCGGAGGGGCTTTTTTGCAGTGCCCGAAGAATAAGGAGCGTGGCAAGGGTCAGGATATTCCCAAGACCGCTGCCGAAAATGATGCAAAGGCAGGCCTTTGCCGGGTCATCTTCTGCCCAAAGGGTCAAAAGGCACATGGTTACAGTCAGCGACAGTGCCTGTTCGGCTACTTCCACCGCTGCCAATGTGCCGATCCGGTTGGCGGCGGTAAAGTAGCCAGTCATTACGCCGCAAAGGCAGGTCAGCGGCAAAAAGCAGGCGTAGAGCCGCAGCGCCGAGGCGGTGCGTTCGTCGCCGATCCAGCTGGCGGCAATTTGGGGCGCGAGGAAATAGAGGAGCAGCGCCACCGTTCCGGCGGCTATTATGCTGAACAGAAAGCAGGCTCTAAGGATCCAGCGGACATTTTGCGGACGTTTTTTGCCTAATTCCTCGGCGGTCAGGTACATTGTTGTGGTACGCACACCCGCCATACCGGCTGTGACCGACATTGCGCCCACCGAGAGGACAAGCTGCAAAAGTCCCACGCCTGCCGCGCCGATCTTGGCAGAGACAAAAACCTGAAAGGACGTGGACACGAACCGCAGCAGTAAATTCACGCCGGTGAGCAGCAGGGCACTGTAAAAGATGGGTATGGCCTTACGCAAAGAAAATCACCCCTTTGTCCTATGGTATGGGACAAGGGGGTGATTTAGAATTGAGAATTGACAATGGATAGTTGATAGTTGCACCATCGACAGAGATTGTAGGGGCGGGCATTGCCCGTCCGGGCAAGGGCGTGCTGCCTTTTCGCCGCAAACCGATGCGAAATCGAGGAATCTGCTGCCGGACGACCGATGGTCGCCCCTACGATGTTGTACGGAGATGCTGTGGGGCGCATCACGATGGAATATTGTCAACTCATATACCGTACTCTGCGGGTTTCCTCGGCGGTGGGGCTTTCGGGTTTATCTTCCGCAAAAAGTCCGTACAGTCTGCCGCAGCGGGTTTCCAGCGTGGCATAATCGCCCTCCCGGCTCTCGCCGGCGTTGGCGATGTCCATGGTTTCCCGGGCAGATTTCAGAATTTCCCGGCCACGGTCGTTAAAGGCAAGGACACGGACGTAGGGGACAGGCGCAGTCAGCATCTCCTCTGTGATGCCCAAAAAGGCGCAGAGGATCATCCGGTCGATCCGGGTGCGGGTGTACCGCTTGGATTTGACTGCAGTGGCGATTTCTTCGATGGTGTTTTCCCCTCGGGCGGCGCGCATCAGCTTGCGCCACAGGCCCTCGGAGCCGCCGGGAAGGGCAGCAAATTCCTCGTCCGTCATTGTTCGCAGCTTCCCTAAAATGGCGCGCTCGGCAGCCGCAGTGCTGTGAAGCGGTGCATTTTGGAAAAGAGAGATACATTCGGAGGGGATGTAAGGAGAGACGTCCTTTCTCTCATAGAGCTGTGTCCGCAAAGAGGTGGCAGAGGGGTTGTCGCAATCGGGGATTTCTGCGTGGTAGCTACCGTCGCGCTTTATGGGACAAGGCTCCATAGCGCAGCCTTGGGATAAAATGGCTTTGCAGTATTCCACAGCCAAAATGTTGTTGGGTGTACTAAGAAGCGCGGCATCCAATCCCATTGCTTCCAGCGCCTTCTGCCGGGCGACAGGAAAGCTCAGTCCTGCGTCCAAATAGTTTCGCAGGGCAGGGGAGAAGTCGGGGGAAATAAGGACACGGGCGAGGGACAGGAGAGTCTCTTTATCCGCTGTTTCCGCACCGAAAGAAAGACGGTGGCAGAATTTAGATAAAATGGCTACGCCACCGGCGGCAAAGCCCTCTGCGCTGCTAAGAGCGTGGGGGATGGGCAGCTCTAAAACTAAGTCTGCGCCGCAGCGGATGGCGGCCTCTGCCCGGAGGGATTTATCGAGAATCGCCGGGGCGGCCCGCTGGACGAAGTTTCCGCTCATCAGGCAGACGATGCCCTCCTGTTGGCCGTATTCCTGCCGAATGGCCGCGATCTGCTTGGCGTGCCCCTTGTGAAAGGGATTATATTCGCAAATGATACCGGTATTCTTCAAAAGTTTCCCTCCTTTTTTGGGAAAATTTATGATTAGGGGTTGAGAAATCCTAAAATTTGGTATACAATAATGCTGTATGTGTTTATATTACCACAAATCATAAGAAAATCAATTTATTTTAGGAGGAAGTTTAAGTGAACATTCTGATTATTAACGCCGGCTCTTCCAGCCTCAAGTATCAGCTGATGGATCCCCAGACCGGTGTGGTCTCCGCAAAGGGTCTTTGCGAGCGTATCGGTATCGATGGCCGCCTGAACCACAAGGTCGGCGAGGAGAAGATCGTCCGTGACATTCCTATGCCCACCCACTCTGAGGCCATTGCTGCTACCTTGGCAATTTTGCAGGATGCAGAAGTTGGCGTTATCAAGAGCGTTGACGAAATCGATGCGGTTGGTCACCGTGTGCTCCACGGCGGTATGGAATTCTTCGATTCCTGCATCATTAACGACGAGGTCATCGCTGCCATTAAGAAGTGCATCCCTCTGGGACCGCTCCACAATCCCGCAAACCTGATGGGCATTGAGGCTTGCCAGGCAGTTATGCCCAAGACTCCTCAGGTCGCTGTGTTTGACACTGCATTTCATATGACCATGCCCCCCAAGGCTTACCGCTATGCTATCCCCACAGAGTACTATAAGAACGACTCTATCCGCCGCTACGGCTTCCACGGCACTTCCCACAAGTATGTGGCAAAGCGCACTGCTGAGCTCCTCGGCAAGAAGGAATTCAAGATGGTCAACTGCCACCTGGGCAACGGCTCTTCTATGTCCGCTGTGAAGGACGGCAAGTGCCAGGATACCACCATGGGTCTGACCCCGCTTGCCGGTGTGCCTATGGGTACCCGTTCCGGTGATATCGATCCCGCAGTTGTCCAGTTCCTGTGCAACAAGTACGGCTACAGCGTGGATGAGTGCCTGAACATCCTCAACAAGAAGTCCGGTATGCTGGCTATTTCCGGCGTTTCCTCCGATTTCCGTGATCTAGAGAACGGCGGGGCTGAGGGCAATGAGGATTGCGCACTGGCTCGCGACAAGTTCTGCTACGAGGTTGCAAAGTATGTTGGCGCTTACGCCGCTGCCCTTAACGGCATCGATGTTCTGACCTTCACCGCCGGTGTTGGCGAGAACGACGGCGGTGTCCGGGCTGCTGTCTGTGAATATTTGGGCTTTATGGGCGTTAAGATCGACCCCGAGCTCAACAGCAAGCGCGGCAAGGAGCTGAAGATCTCCACCCCCGACTCCAAGGTAGAAGTTTGGGTCGTGCCCACCAATGAAGAGCTGATGATCGCCCAGGATACTGCGGATCTGGTCAACGCAGCAAAGTAAGTGCTGTCGCATATGTGACACATTCCTGACAGAATGGAAAAAGGCCCCCTTGTGTAAAGGGGGCTGTCAGAAATTTTAATTTCTGACTGGGGGATTGTTAATTGTGGAAGGATTACAACCCCTCCGTCAAAAATCAAAGATTTTTGCCACCTCCCCTTACACAGGGGAGGCTTTGACACTTAGGATAACAAAACGGCTATAATAAGGAGTGTTACTATGGCATCTGTTACTGAACGGTTTTTAAAATATGTTTCCTTTGAGACCACATCGGATGAATTTTCCGACACCTGTCCCTCTACCGAGGGGCAAAAGGTGCTGGGCGCGGCCATTGTAGAAGAAATGCTTGCGTTGGGGATCACCGATGCCCGGCTCGATGAGCACGGCTATGTGTACGGCACAGTGCCCGGTGACCCGGAGCTGCCGGTGATCGGACTGATTGCCCATATAAACACCACCCCCGATGCATCCGGCAAGGATGTAAAGGCCAGGATCGTGGAGTATAAGGGCGGCGATGTGTGCCTTAATGAGGAAAAGGATATTTGGCTGCGGGAAGAAAGCTACCAGAGTCTTAAAAACCACGTGGGCAAGCGTCTCATCGTCACCGACGGTACCACCCTTTTGGGTGCGGACAATAAGGCGGGCGTGGCGGAAATTATGACTGCCGCAGAAAGACTTATGAAGGTCAAAAAGCACGCCACCCTCAAAATCGGCTTTACGCCTGATGAGGAGATCGGCCGGGGCGCAGACCTCTTTGATGTCAGCGGCTTTGACGCGGAATATGCCTATACTGTGGACGGCGGCGCTATCGGCGAAATTGAATATGAGAACTTCAATGCTGCCGGCGCAAAGGTAACTGTCCGGGGTCTGAGCATTCACCCCGGTGGCGCGAAGGATAAGATGGTCAACTCTCAGCTGGTGGCGATGGAGTATAACGCCCTTCTGCCTGCCGACCAGCGGCCGGAGCATACAGAAGGCTATGAGGGCTTTATCCACCTGACCGATATGAAGGGGCAGGTAGAGGAGACCGTTCTTCGCTACATCATCCGCGACCACGATATGGAAAAATTTGAGGAGAAGAAAGACCTGATGGTGGCGGCGGCTTGCCGGATCGACGAAAAGTACGGCAAAGGCACAGTACAGGTAGCCCTCCGGGACAGCTACTATAATATGAAAAACAAGATCACCCCCTGTATGTACATCATTGACCGTGCCCAAGGGGCTATGCGGAAAGTGGGAATGAATCCCCGCACCGTGCCTATTCGCGGCGGCACGGACGGCGCAAGACTTTCCTATATGGGTCTGCCTTGTCCCAATCTCTGCACCGGCGGCGAGAATTTCCACGGCCGCTTTGAATATATCCCCGTAGAGGATATGGAAAAGTGCGTGGATATGCTGGTGGAAATTATTAAAATGGATAATTGACAGAAAAAGGCCCCCTTGTGTAAAGGGGGCTCCGCAAAGCGGTGGGGGATTGATACAACCCCTCCGTCAAAAATCAAAGATTTTTGCCACCTCCCCTTACACAGGGGAGGCTTTTGTTATTCGGTGGGTGTTTCTTCTAAAGGCACTTCCTCGGCGGGGGGATTGATAATCGCCATCATTTCATCGCCGGTGATGGTCTCTTTTTCCAGCAGTAATGCGGCGATATCGTCCAATAACTGCCGGTTATTTTGGAGCGTTTCCTTGGCAGAAGCATAGCAGGAAGCAAGAAGCTTCTGCACCTCCCGGTCGACTTGGGCAGAGGTATCATCGGAGCAGTCCATATAAGCGCGACCCTCCAAATACTGATGCTCGATCGCCGCAGAGGTCATAAGACCGAGCGTCTCATTCATACCGAACATAGATACCATCTTCCGGGCAAGAGCGGTGGCTCGCTGCAGGTCGTTGGCTGCGCCGGTGGTCTGGGTGTTGAAGACCACCTCTTCGGCGGCTCTGCCGCCTACCAGCGAGCGGATCTGCACCAACAGCTCATCCTTGGTGGAGAGGAACTTTTCCTCCTCTGGCAGGTACAGGGTATAGCCCAAAGCACCCTCTGTATGGGGGACGATAGTGATTTTTGTGACGGGGGTTTCTTCCTTATCAAGTGCAGAGATCAATGCGTGGCCAACCTCGTGGTAGGCGACTAACCTCTTTTCCTTGTCGCTGAGGACGGTATTCTTCTTTTCTGCGCCGGCGATGACGGTCTCAAAGGATACCAGCAGGTCTTCCTGGGTGACGGTCTTGCGGCCTTTCCGTACAGCCCGCAGCGCCGCTTCGTTGACGAGGTTTGCAAGGTCTGCACCTACCGCACCGGCGGTAGCTTGGGCAATCTTTTGCAGATCTACGTCATCAGCAAGCTTGATCTTCCGAGTGTGGACCTTCAGGGTATCCAATCTGCCCTGCAGGTTGGGGGTATCCACCACGATCCGGCGGTCAAAGCGACCGGGACGCAGCAGTGCTTTATCCAAAATTTCGGGACGGTTGGTGGCGGCAAGACAGACGATACCCTTGGAGGAATCAAAGCCGTCAATTTCGCCAAGCAGCTGATTTAAGGTCTGCTCGTGCTCGGAGTTGCCGCCATAGCGGGAGTCACGGCTGCGGCCAACCGCGTCAATTTCATCAATGAAAATGATACAGGGTGCTACCTTTGCGGCCTGCTGGAACAGATCCCGGACACGGCTTGCGCCAACGCCTACGAACATTTCCACAAAGTCGGAGCCGGAGATAGAGAAGAAAGGCACATTAGCTTCGCCGGCCACGGCCTTTGCAAGGAGGGTCTTACCGGTACCGGGAGAGCCAACCAGCAGCGCGCCCTTGGGCAGCTTGGCGCCGATTTCTGTATATTTGGTGGGGTTATGCAGAAAGTCGATGATCTCCTGCTGACTTTCCTTGGCCTCGTCCTGACCGGCCACATCCTTAAAGGTGACACCGGTCTTTTTCTCCATATAGACCTTGGCCTTGCTGGCACCGATAGCGCCCATTCCGCCGCCACCCATCCGTTTCGTAAGGCCGTTCATCAAAAAGAACATAAGGCCGATGCTGACGGCGTAGCCAAGGATCATTAAGATGGTAGAATTGTCTTCCAAGATGACCTGATTGACCTTGATGCCCTTGCTGTCCAAGGTTTCTGCCAGCGCTAAAATGTTGCCGTTGGGAAGCCCCGTAAAACAGGCCTTCTGCTGCTTCGGAGGCTTGGCGGCCTCTTCCTTGGTCATATAGTAGATCCGGTCGTAGTGCAGCTCAACCTCGCTGATATTCCCGGCGTTCACATCGGCCATAAATTCGGAGAATGTGGTCTTTGTGTACTGCCCGTCGGAGATCATACCGGCAATCAGGCTGATGCCCAAGATCACTACTACAGAAAGTAATAGAAGCGGCAGCTTGCTTTTCGGCGGCTTGCCGTTTTGATCCGGCTTCCGCTCATTATTTTGATCCATATATTTATTCCTCCTCAGGAATGATATTCTTTGATATTTTACCACAAAAAAGCAGTCTATGCAATGAAAATGGGTCGATTTTGGGTAAATTTTCTGTGAACGTATCTTGCGCAAGAAAAAAATTGCGTTTCCGGGAAAATTTCTGTTGTCCCGGGGTGGAAATTCTGCTACAATAAAAGAAATGTAGGTTACAGTCAGATGATAATGTGTTGTCAAAAGAAATTGTAGGGAGTGTATTTATGCATTCCGCATTGTGGAACGGATAAATCCGTTCCCTACGGCGTTAAATAACGAGCTTAGTGACTGAGGGGGACTCCTTATGAGAAACGAGAGAACCGATAAAAATAGAAAGCAGTTTGCACCGAAAAGACAGTTTACGCCTGCACCTGTGGAAGAAGAAAACGAGGGGCAGTTGGAGGGCCGCAATGCGCTCCAGGAGGCGCTCCGCAGTGGCAGGACCATCGATAAGGTTTTTATTGCCGCCGGCGAAACTGACCGGGCACTCCAAAAACTGGCGGCGGAAGCCAAGGAAGCCGGCGCGGTGGTAGTGCCGGTAGACCGCCGGAAACTGGATATGATGAGCACCACTCGCGCCCATCAGGGCGTCATCGCCTTGGCGGCAGCAAGAGAGTATTTCTCTGTGGACGATATTCTGCAGGAGGCGGCAGACCGGGGCGAAAATGCTCTTATTATCCTTTGTGATGAGCTGACCGACCCCCATAACTTAGGCGCGATCATCCGCAGCGCAGAATGCGCCGGCGCCCACGGTGTTATTATTCCCAAGCGGCGCAGTGTGGGACTGACCGCTGTGGTGGCAAAGGCCTCTGCTGGCGCCATCGAGCATATGAAGGTTGCCCGGGTCACCAATATGAACGCAACTATCGAAGAGCTGAAAGAAAAGGGTGTTTGGGTCTTTGGCACAGCGGCAGAGGGCTCTATCCCTATGTATGAGGCAGACCTTACCGGCCCGACGGCCATTGTGGTCGGTTCTGAGGGTGAGGGAATGAGCCGCTTGGTGCAAAAGAATTGCGACGTGACTGTCCACATTCCTATGAAGGGAAAGATCACATCCTTAAATGCATCTGTGGCCGCATCGATCCTGCTTTATGAGGCAGTGCGGCAAAGGAGGTAAAAGATGGCAGACAATGACAAGCTGGAATTAGACTTAGAGGACATTATCCGGGAATTTAGTGAAAAGCCCATAAAGGAAAAGCTGTCCTCCTCCGGCGATAAAATGAAAGATACCATCCCGCTGGAGGATGTGGTGCAGGCAAGCCGGGAACAGGCGCCTCCCGAGGAAGACACCAAGCCCGTTATACCGTCTGCGGTGTCTGAGGATACAAAGCCGTTTGCGCCGGTTTCTGCCGATGAAGATACCAAGCGGTTTGTGCCACCCCGGGAAGCAGAGGAGACCCGGCGGTTTGTGCCATCTCAGGAGGCAGAGGAGACCCGTCGGTTTGCGGCAGAGGATACCACCCCTATCCTGGGAGCAACCCGCGAAGAGCCGAAGGTTTTGCGCACGCCTTTCCAAATTATGCGCCGCAAGATCGTAGAGGGTCCGGAGCGGCAGTACTACGCTCTCCGGGAAAAGGGCATTGCGGGTATCCAGACGGTGATGGTGCTGTCTTTTTTAGTGGCTTTGATAGCCATCGGCACCACGGTGGTCTATGCGATGGGCTATGTGCCGGCGGATCGGCTGCGGCTGATGATTTTCAGCCAGCTGCTTCTTTTGCTGTTTTCCGCTTTTATGGGCGCGTTTCAGATGGTGGACGGGCTGTTCGATTTGGGACGGCTCCGCTTTACCCCCAATACGCTGCTGGCACTGACATTTTTCGTTTGCCTTGCAGACTGCGTCCTTTGTTTGGGCGAGGTGCGGGTGCCCTGTACAGCGGTATTTTGCATTCAGGTCTTTATGTCCCTTTGGGGCGGCGCGATGCAGAGAAAGACCGATACCTCCCGCACCGATACCATGCGGGGCGCGAAGATGCTCTCCGGCATTGGCGAAAAGCCTGATTTTGACGGCGAAGTGACCGGCTTTATTCGCTGTGACGGTGACGTGGATCATTTTATGGACACCTACGGCGAACGCGGCACACCGGAAAAGGTGCTGGGCTGGTACTGCTTTGGGGCGTTTATCGCTGCGCTTATCGTGGGCGGCGTGGCAGTAGCGATGCATAGTGTATCGCTGGGGCTGCAGGTGGCGGCTGCGGCGCTTTTGGTTTCTATGCCCGCAACGATGTTTATTACCGTGGCAAGACCTGCGCTGCTTTTGGAGAAGAAGCTCTATAAGCTGGGCGTGGTGATCTGCGGCTGGGAGGGCGCGAAGGGCCTTGGCCGCAAAGCCCGCTTCCCCATTACCGGCAAGGATATTTTCCCGGCAGATACGGTGAAATTAAACGGTGTGAAATTCTACGGTGAGCAGGTGCCTGCCAAGGTCATTGGCTATGCTTCTGCGGTGGCGGCCAAAGAGGGCGGCAGCATTGCGCCGCTGCTTGCGGAACTGAAGGATAGCTACAACGTGGAGACCTACGAGGTAGAGAGCTACAAGGCCTACGCCGGCGGCATTGGCGGCGGTGTGGACGGCACGGTGGTGCTCATCGGCACATTGCCTATGCTGAAAGCCTTCAATGTAGAGATTCCCAAAGATATTCGGCTTCTTGGCGGTATTGGCATTGCGTTGGACGGAAAGTTCTCCTGCCTGTTGGCTGTCAACTATGAAAGGAACCGGCTGGTTGCCCACGGTCTGCGGGTGCTGACCTCCAGCGGTCGTGTAAAGCCTGTGCTGGTGAATGAGGACTTTATGCTGGGCGGCGCATTCCTCCAAAAGAAATTCGGTATCCACCCCAAGAAGCTCCTGCGGCCTGACCCTGAGCAGCGGGAACGCCTGCGGGCAGTTACGGTAGAGGAGGAAGATCGGGTGCTGGCGCTGTGCGTCCGTCCCACGCTTCCGGCCTACGGCTATGCCATCTCCGGCGGCAGGGCCTATTACCACGCGGTAACCTTTGGTATGGTCATCCATATTTTAGGCGGCATTTTGGGCATTGGCGCAATGCTGGCATTGTGCTTACTGGGTCGTACCGATCTTTTGACCCCGCTGAATATTCTGCTCTATCAGGCTGTTTGGCTCATTCCCGGCTTCCTGATTACCGAGTGGACAAGAACTTTATAAGAAAAAGCCTTCCCTCCCGGGAAGGCTTTTTCAGTGAAGAGTGAAGAGGTGTAGTGTCCGCAAGCGGACATATTTTTATAAGCACCATCGAATGTCATCGTGGGGCAGAGCTTGCTCCCGCCGCCTCTCTTTGCAGGAACAGCGGTCCTTTGCCGCAAGTTTCGCGTTTGAGCCACAAACGCACCGGGCAAGCCCAGACCCTCGATACCATCGTTTGCCTCTCGCAATCTTTGAAAATTCCAATATATCAAAAGCTAAGGCAGGGGCGAAAAGCTCTGCTTTTGTTATTTAAGAATATAAAAATTGCTGCGTTACATTTTTATGACAGGTTTGTATATTGTACGCAAATACATTGACTTTATCAAAAAGTGTGTTAGAATTTAGTAAAAAATAAGTGCAAAGGAGATCTCGCCTTCAAAAACTATGAAATTTATTCAACTGATGTCAGCAGTACAAGCTTGTTTCTGACAAATACAAAAACAAAAAGGAGAATATATTTATGGAATTTAAGGCACAAGACTGGGACTTTATTTGCACGCAATGCAATCAAGAGGGCATATACGATATTATGATTTACAACCCTCTTACAAAAGAGTTGTATTTTGAAGAAGATGTTGGAGAAGAATACTGTAGTGGCGTTGATAGTTACGGCAATCCCTACTCTTCGGCAAAAATAAGCAGAGAACTGTTTGAAATTATTTTCAATAAATTATTCAGACGCGGCGGATACACCGAAGGCTTTTTCAGTGAATGGGAAGATGACGAAATCGATATATCATTAAATAAACCTAAAGCAAAGAAAGTACCCAAAGAAATTGTATGCAAAGGTATTAGAGGAGAACTTTCCGAGGAAGCGCTCGACAAAATAGTTCAGGTGAAACTCGAAAAAGCAGATTACTATGATTTTGACGCATTTATTTCTGTCATACACAGGTTTTTGCGTGGTGAAATTTCAAGAAAATATTATAAAGATTGGCTGATTTTAGTTTCTTGGGCGATGGCATCGCACAAATTCAAAGAGAAATCAAAAAGATATTTGTTATATAATGAAATATCGTACGGCTTTGACGGTCATTCCTTTGATGATTATGAGGAGGAAAAGGAATATGAATGCTATAGCATGATAGCTTCTCTTAAGTACGATAATCATCAGCTTCAAAATACCAGAAAATCTGTCGTTCCCCCCTTTTATAACGAAGATGGAACCGCTGTTTTCGTTTTCTTTGACTACTGTAATTACTACAACGAGTATCACAAAATATGCGTTGTTAACGAACAAGATAAAACATTCAAAATCGATAACGTTACCAATCCTTTTTATTATGAGCATATAAACTATACCTTTGTTGACGAAGATGAATTTGATGAGTTATCTAACAGATACTACAAATATTTTCACGACAAAGCATTGGATATTCATAAATATATTGGAGAGCGCTCATATTTAGATATTAACGGAAAGGTAAAATGATTTTGGAGCACTCCTTGCCAAAATGTACACCGTGTCGGGGCAGCAGTGGCACTTAGTTGAGAAAATCCTGTCATTCTGAGCGTGGTGCTCCGCGCAGCGTTGGATGGAGGGGAGGCGTGTTTTTGATAGAAAAACAGATGCTTTTCGTGGAAATGACTGAAAAAAGGCGGTTGTTTTGTGACATAGAGACGAATTTATGTTTTTACCAAAAAAATCATTGAAATACGGAGCGCTTTCGTGTATAATTTCCTTAATGTGGTTTTTGCCACAAAGGAAGCAAAAGGAGATTATTTATTATGCACACTGCTAACTCTATTCGCAACATCTGCTTGCTGGGCCATAGTGGCAGCGGCAAGACCGCTCTGGCGGAAAGCTTACTTTATATGACCGGCGCCATCGACCGCATTGGTAAGAATGCCGACGGCAATACGGTTTGTGATTTTGATCCCGAGGAGATTCGCCGCAATATTTCCATCTCTACCTCTGTGGTTCCTCTGGACTATAAGAACGTTCGTATCAACGTTTTGGACACCCCCGGCGCATTTGACTTTGCCGGTGCTACCGTAGAAGCCCTCCGCGCTGCTGACGCAGCCATCCTTGTGATCTCTGCAAAGGACGGCATCACTGTCGGTTTCGAGAAGGCTTGGAAGTACTGCGAGCAGCGCAATATGCCCCGTTTCATCTACATCTCCAAGGTAGACGAGGATAACTCCGACTATAATGCCACCTTCGAGGCTCTCCGCGAAAAATACGGCAATAAGATCGCCCCCGTTGTCGTTCCTATTTGGGACGCAGGCCGAAAGGTCACCGGCATCATCGACGTGCTCAACAAGCGCGCCTATGAGATGCAGAAGATGAAGAGAGTAGAGATTTCTGTTCCCGATGATAAGCTGGCTGTTATCGAAGAGTTCAACGATGCTCTGAAGGAAGCTGTTGCCGAGACCGACGAGGCTCTGATGGACCGCTTCTTCGAAGGCGATGACTTCACCTACGCCGAAATGATCAACGGCCTGCACACCGGTGTGCGTGAGCTGAGCCTGTTCCCCGTGCTGTGCGGTTCCGGCGTCACCTGCCTGGGCTCCCTGATGCTGATGGACCACATCATCAGCCTGCTGCCCAACCCCGAGCAGGGCAAC
>JAZSDE010000084.1:0-14477 GCA_045531015.1 Faecousia sp. | reverse complement strand
GCGGTGATAAATACCATATCCACGCCCTCAACGATTTTGGCAATCTGGGCTCTGCTTTCCTCAGCAGACATCTTGCCGATCTCAGGCTTGGAGCCTGCGCCCATACCGCCGGTGAGCTTCTCACCGATCTGCAGCTTATTGGGGCAGACAGACTTGTTAAGATCCTGCTTATCGGTGTTGATGACTACAAAGTCCACACCGCCAACACCCGCACTGATCATACGGTTGATAACGTTATTGCCGGCGCCGCCGACACCGATTACCTTAATTTTAACTACGCGTTCCTGAAATGTCTCAGCCATTTCCGTATCCTCCTATGTAGTGGCAGATGCATAACTGCCCAAATTACAATGTTGCTTCTATATTCTATCGTGAAAATACCATTCGGTCAATAGAAATTCTGCGATTTTTTGAAAAATTTTATTGTTTTTGCAATTTTAGTCAAAAGACTTGTGATAAACCTCGTCCGGCCAAGTGGTAAAACTGGCATCAAGCACGCCGGACTGATACTTACCAAGCTGAGAAATTGCCTGCAGGGCGGAGAACACCTTCTTGGGAATTTCGGTGTTATCGCCGAGGAGAATTTGGAACCTGCTTCCGTACCACACTTCGATCTTTCCCATATCGGTTACATCAATGGTAGCAACATCCCCCAGTACGCCATTTGCTTCCATCTCTTCTGCGATCTGCAAGGCAGAAGCCAGCCGCTCCCGATTATAGACAGTAACCGGCACAGTGGCCTCTTCTCCGCCATTGGTATCAGATGAGTTTTCATAGGCAACCGCCGTCTTGCCTACTGTGGGATTTTCCAATTGTACGCCTAAGATCCGGGGATAATTTCCGGAAACCGAAGCATCGATCCTTTCTACGACTTTTCCTTCACAGTTTAATACCCACCAGCCACCGTTTGCATCCTTGGCTCCGTAGACCACAGCCGATTCCGTTACATTGATAACCACCGTATCCGGCAGACGGATCCCGATGCGGATCTCCTTAATATAAGGGAGCTTTGCAAGTATCCTACCGGCTACCTGTCCTTTGTTAAGGGTCAGCAGATTTGTTCCGGTCATAATGCCGGAGGCTTCCTGCACCTGCTTGACTGTATATTTATCTGCGCCTGCAACCTCTATTTTCTCTGCCTTAAAGAAAATGGACATACCGAACACAATCGCAAGCACAACTGCCACAACAGTGGCAATACGGATGAGAAAACGGCTGATATTGACCGGTTTTGCCTCTGTATAGACCGTTTCTTCGCGATGGGTTTTACCCGCAGGCCGACTGGACCGTTTGGGTCTTCGATTGGTATTTTTATCCATTATTTACTCCTCTGTTTTGCCAGCGCGTACATAATATCGCACAGTCTTTCCGCAGAATCGGGAACAGCGATCTTCAGCAGCGCAGACCGCATAGCGGATGCTTTTTCCTTATTCTCTGTAATACACTTAATTTCATCAAATACGCCTTGGGCGGTGCAGTCCTTTTCCAGCAGCAGTATTGCGCCACCATTATCAGACAGAACGCGGGCGTTCATTTCCTGGTGGTTATTGGTCACATTGGGGGACGGAATCAAGATGCAGGGCGTACCCGAAGCCGCAATTTCATTGCAGGTGGAAGCGCCTGCACGTCCGATAAACGCATCTGCAGCAGCCACCACAGTGGGCATATTGTAGATATACTGTACCATACGGATGCCTTCTGTCTTACTTAAGTCCACACCCTTTTCCTTCACCAGATCCGGCATCCAGCCCCAGCCGTAGCTGCCTACCGCGTGGATATGTTGGAAAGGAAATCCCGCCTCCTGCTCCAAACAAAACAGCTCTGCCATCAGCTCATTCATAGCTTTTGCGCCTTGGCTGCCAAAAGCAGATACCACCACAGGACGATCATCCAGCTTCAGCTCCTGCCGAGCTTTTTCCCGGTCGGAGAAGATAAACTCCCGCCGCACCGGCATACCCACCACTTCTACCCTATCGGGGTGCTTATAGTATTTTCTGCATTCCTCAAAGCAAACAAGAACCTTATCCGCCCACTGGGCCGCCATCTTTGTAGTACGGCCAGGAACTGCATTGGCCTCGTGGACACAAGTAGGGATTCCCATCTGGTGCGCCGCAAGGAGTGCAGGATAGCTGGCGTAGCCACCTGTGCCAATGACCACATCAGGGCAAAATTCTTTCATAATCTTCTTACAGGCAGGCACAGAGGCCATCACACAGCGCACCGCAAGGACATTGCGCTTGATGGCTTTCCAGCTAAAGCCCCGGCGCATACCGTAAGCATCGATGGTTTTCAGGGCATATCCGGCTTTGGGAACAAGCTCTTCTTCCATACTGTTCCTCGCGCCGATGAACAGTATATTGCTGTCCGGATAACGTTCCTTCCATATATTCGCTACGGAGATTGCCGGCATAATATGCCCGCCTGTACCACCGCAGGTAAATATCACATTCATAGTTTTTCCTCCTGTACGGCCGCCCGGTTACGGTACCGGGAGATGCCGAGTACAATCCCCATTTCTCCTAAATTGACCGCCAGAGCCGTGCCACCGTAAGAAAAAAACGGCAGCGCAATCCCGGTAGAGGGGAGCAAATTCGATACAACGCCTAAATTCAGCACCGTCTGCACAGCTATCAGCGTTACAAGTCCGGAAGCCAGCACTGTGGAAAACTTATCCGGCGCCCGCAGGGCGATCCAGTAGCCGCGCAGAATCAGTGCGGCAAAAAGCCCCATAATGAGCAGCGCGCCCACAAGGCCTAATTCCTCACAAATAATAGCAAAAATATAGTCATTATACTGGAAAGGCAGATAGAGATATTTCTGTCTGCTTTTCCCCAAGCCAAGGCCGAAAAGGCCTCCTGAGCCAATGGCATACAGCGACTGCAGTATCTGATACCCCGTGTCTCCCGGATCCTGCTCCGGATGCAGCCAAGCAGTGATTCTATCACCGGCGTATCCCATAAAGCTGACATACACCACTAAAAACGCCACGGCAACGCCCGCACCAGCCAAGAGCCACTTGGGATTTGTACCAGCAACATACATCATTACGACCGCTACCATTCCCATCAGCATAATGGCTGACAGGTGCTTTTCCAGTGCCAGCGGAATGAGGATCCCCATCAGTGCTGCACCGAAGCCCAAGACACCAAAGCGGAATTTACGCGCCTCCTGCCCAAATCCCTTTGTCAGCTTGGCAAAAAGGACGATCATTGCAAATTTTGCAATTTCCGAGGGCTGAAACTGAATCCCTGCAATATTGATCCACCGCTTTGCACCGTTGACAGACTGGCCAAACACCAGCACGGAAAGAAGCAGCAAAATACTGATTCCATAGATCGGCCACGCCATTTTCAGCCAAAAAGAGGCCGGAATCCGGTATAATACTGCCATCGCCACAAGACCGATCACCGCGCATACCCCCTGCTTTTGCAGGTAGCGGGTAGATACTGTATAGCCAGTATCATATTCACTTTGGGCATAGCTTGCGGAGTAAAGCATCAAAAGCCCAACCGCAAGCAGCAGCAAAAGAATGATAAGAAAGGGAATATCGAAGCTTTCACCCACCGACTGGAATCGTCGGCGGTGGTTCTCTTTGGCATGCGAAAGACGTCCCGCAGCCATAAATCCTCCTTAGCCCAAAAGACCGGAAATACTAAACCATGCGACCACACACATTATTGCAGACACAGCAGAGAACACAAGTACGATCTTGACCTCTTTCCATCCGCACATCTCGAAGTGGTGGTGGATAGGTGCCATTTTGAAGATGCGCTTTCCATGGGTCAGCTTAAAATAAATGATCTGAATAATATCAGACAGTGTTTCCACGATATATACGAAGCCCACCAAAATAAGCACAAGTGGCATATCCAGCGCAAATGCCATCGCGCAGACCACACCGCCTAAAAACAGCGAGCCGGTGTCGCCCATAAAGACCTTTGCAGGATGCCAGTTATAGATGAGGTAAGCCAGCAGGCCGCCTACCAAGGAAGCAGGCAAAATTGCCAAATCCCAGCGTTTCATCACAACGGCCACTGTCGCAAAGAACGCCATTACAGGAATGGTAACAGTTCCGCACAGGCCATCCACACCATCGGTAAGATTCACTGCATTGACACAGCCTACCATCACAAACATCGCAAAGAAGATATACACAATGGGATGGATGTACACAGAAATATTGATAAAAGGAATATAGAGATTGCTGGTCATAACGCCGGACTTATACAGCGCATACAGATAGATCGCAGAAACTGCCATTTGGAGGGCTGCCTTCTGAAATGCCGTAAGACCCAGATCCCGCTTAAACTTCACCTTGCAGAAATCATCCAAAAAGCCCACAAGGCCGAAGCAAAAGCTCACTGCCAGCACATAAAAAGCGGTATATTCCTCTGTTTTCGGCAAATTGATAAGCAGACACAAAATTGTAGATCCCACAAACATCAATCCGCCCATAAGAGGTGTGCCCACCTTTGTATTATGCCAGGTAGGGCCAATGTCGTGGACTGACTGGCCGGTTTTCAGTGCCCGCAAAAGGGGCAGCAAGATATATCCCAAAACACCCGAGGCAACAAAACCTATAAGGGCGGTGATGAGTACTCGTGTCATTACTATGTCCTCCGTTTTTCTTTAGTCCTGCAAAAAGGCCTCCAAAACAAGCTCCATACGCATACCCCGGGAGCCTTTGAAAAGCAAAACGTCGCCGGGTTTTGCAGTGATCTTCAATGCTTGCACCAGCCGCTCCCGGTCAGTAAATGCTCTGGCTTTGCCAACCATTCCTCCGGTAACAGCACCGTTGAGCATCCGCTCGCCGGTAGGGCCGTACGCAAAGAGCAGGTCTGCCTTTTCCGCAGCAATTCTGCCGATCTTATAATGCTCCGCTTGGGCGTTTACGCCAAGCTCCAGCATATCCCCAAGGACAGCGATCCGTCTGCCCTCTTTACTGCCCAGCACATTCAGCGCAGCCGCCATCGATTCGGGGCCGGCATTATAGCTGTCGTTAATAATGGTAAAATCTTTAATCTTATAGATGCTTTGCCTGCCGTCCATATTGGTAAAAGCAGCAAGTCTACGCTGCATATCTGCCGGCGCAACACCCATTTGAAGACCAACAGTGATCGCTGCAAGAGCATCAGAGACGTTGTGAATACCGTCCAGCGGCAGGGTAACTGTAAAGCCCTCCTGCCCTGCCCACACGGCGAAATGGGTACTGCCGTCACATTCTGTGACCTGACTTCCCCGCACGGCAGCTTCCGGATTATTAAGTCCGAAATAGACCTTACGCAGATCCTGATTCATCCGCTGCCCCCAAAGAAGGCTGTCGTCGCCGTTGAGGATCAACACACCGTTTTCCGGCATACCCTCCCGGATCTCCAGCTTTGCCTGCAAAATACCTTCCTTAGAGCCGAGATGCTCAATATGCATCGTGCCGATATTGATAATAACGCCAATATCTGGCTTGCCGATCTGGGTCAGATAAGCGATCTCACGGAAATGGTTCATACCCATTTCCAGCACCGCAACCTCTGTACCCTCCGGCATTTCCAGGATTGCCATAGGCATACCGATATCGTTATTATGATTGACCGGTGTTTTCGCTACCTTATATGTGCCTTCCAGCACAGTCGCGATCATTTCCTTTGTGGTGCTTTTGCCTACAGAGCCGGTAACTGCGACCACTTTCATAGAAAGCCGCTCCCGCTCGTGGCGGGCAATATCGCCCAGCGCAATGCGGGTATCGTCTACAACGATCGCAGGATAATCGCCGTCTGCGTGGGTGCAAAGCACAGCTGCCGCACCCTTTTGGAGTGCTGCGTGAATAAAATCGTGCCCGTCCCGAACGCCTTTGAGCGCGACAAAGAGCTGTCCCTCCTGCAGTTTCCGGGTATCATTATTTGCACCGAAAAAGGTGACATCTTTATACTTAGGGTCGATCCTGCCGCCACACCACTGGGCGGCCTGCTGTAAGGTGATCCTGCCCATTTTAATTCCTCGTTTCCTCTAAATAAGCTGCGACGATCTCTCTCTCATCTAAGTGATATTTTACGCCGCAAATCTCCTGATATGTTTCGTGGCCTTTTCCTGCCAGTACAATTATATCATCTTTTTTTGCAATGTCCATAGCCAGTCTGATGGCTTGAGGACGATTTTCAACGATTCTGTAATTATTTTTTTCCACACCGGCCACAATTTGATCGATGATGGACATAGGATCTTCTGTTCTCGGGTTATCAGAGGTAATGATAGCAAAATCTGCCATATCCGTACCGATCTTGCCCATAATGGGCCGTTTGACCGGATCACGGTCGCCACCGCAGCCAAAGACTGCGATCAGTCTACCCTTGCAAATGGATTTGAGCAGTGTGAGTACATTCTGGAGGCCGTCCGGCGTATGGGCATAGTCAATGAGGATGGTGTAATCTTTTCCGTGCGTGGGTACCACCTCTACCCTGCCCTTTACACTTTTTGCGGTTTTGAGAGCTACTGCAGCAGAACGCAGAGAAATGCCAAGATTAACAGCAATTCCCAATACAGTCAATACATTGTAGACCGTAAACAGGCCGGGAATGACAACTTCCACATCCGCTTCTTCTGTGCCGTACACTGCCGTAAAGCGCACGCCATCCGCAGGCAAGGAAATGTTCTTGGCATAGAGTCCTGCTTCACACTTTGTGGAAATGGTCAGCACCGGGCAAGCTGCTTTAGCGAATACTCTTGGAAACCAGGGATCGTCGCAGTTGCCTGCAGCACTGCCGCACCGGGAAAACAGCTCTGCCTTGGCATCGCAATAGTTTTCCATCGTTTTATGGAAATCCAAATGGTCTTCTGTCAAATTGGTAAACGCGCCGGCAGCAAAATGCAGTCCTGCAATGCGGTCAAGCGCGACCGCGTGGGAGGAGACCTCCATCACCACGTGGGTACAGCCTGCATCCCGCATCTGACGCAGCAGGCCATAAAGCTCAAAGCTCTCCGGGGTAGTTCGGGATGCTTCCATACGCACTTCCCCGATCATATTCTCCATCGTGCCCATCAGGCCTACCTTTGCGCCGATG
Source organism: Faecousia sp. (assembly GCA_045531015.1). GTDB lineage: Bacteria > Bacillota > Clostridia > Oscillospirales > Oscillospiraceae > Faecousia. The sequence goes on along the minus strand of JAZSDE010000084.1, from coordinate 7,425 downwards.
GTGTTCTCCAAAACGTGTTTGAGCAGCAGTGTGGTAGAGGTTTTACCGTTTGTGCCGGTCACACCAATAATCTTCATATCAGCCGCCGGGTCACCGTAGTAGTTTTTTCCCAAAAGTGCCAGCGCAAGGCGATCGGAGTCCACCAAAATATAGGGTATATCTTCTATAGGCTGCACCGCTGTCACAACCGCCACCGCGCCCTTTTCCATCGCCATCGGGATAAAACGATTGCCATCGGTAACAAAACCGGTCACCGCTACAAACAGGTCACCCGCTCCCACTTTCCGGGAGTCATAGCAAACATTTTGGATATCCATTTCCATATCTACATTGGATTTTCGCACATTAACGCCTTGCAGCAGCTCTTTTAGTTTCATAATCGTTACTCCTTTATATCTTTAATCTCTTGCCTGTGTATCTGTAAAAGTAAGTTTCACTGTGGATCCGGTCTTTACTTTTGTCCCCTGCGCCTCGGACTGCGCCGTTACTACCACATTCGGGTCTAAGCTGGTATTGCCGGATACCAAAATATAAATTCCCGCTTTTCCTGCCGCTTCCTGTGCCTGACTGCGGTTCATTCCCTTAAAGTCAGGCACCTCCGTATAGGTAATTTGATTCTTCTCTCCAAAATACAGGAGCAGCTGGCTATCGCCCGGCACACTTTGCCCGGGAGCTGGCAGTTGGGCAGTAACCTTTTCTTCTTCCCCCTGCATAAGAGCAGTCAGTCCCTGCTCTTTGAGCAGCTTATTAACCTCTTTTACGGTCAGTCCCATATAATCCGCCACCGCAACCATTTTACCGGCAGCATCCTGCTCCGTATAATTATGTGCTACCCCAAGATAGGGTAAAATATCCGCCATCACTGCGCCTACCGTGGGTGCAGCCATCACACCGCCGGAAATATAAATACCCGTGGAGCGGGACGGTGTATCCAGCGCCACAAGTACAATATACTGCGGATCGTCCATTGGCGCAACCCCTACAAAGGAGACAATTTTATCCTGCACCCGCTGGCCGTTTTCATCAAATACATCGATCTTCTCACTTGTGCCGGTTTTGCCGCCGATGGCAAAGCCCGCGACCTGTGCGTTTTTCGCTGTTCCCTCCGTCACAACAGACTGCAGCAGCGACCGCATTTTTGTGGAGGTTTCTTCCTTAATCACCTGACGGATCACCGTAGGCTCCTGTCGCAGCACCGTATTTCCGTCTGCGTCCTGTACCTCGGAAACGATGTATGGCTCCAAAAGCTTGCCGCCGTTAACTACGGCAGCAATTGCCCGAACAAGCTGCAAGGGTGTCAGCTTAAAGGTCTGTCCGAAAGCCGCAGATGTTAGAGAAGCTGTCCCCCATTTGTCGGTATTGACGATGATTCCTTTATCAAAGAATACACCCTTGCTTTCGCCATTTAAGTCAAAACCTGTCTTTTCTAAGATCCCAAAATTTTGAATATATTCATAAAACCGCTGTCCGCCCAGCTTTAAGCCGATATGAGCGAATGCTAAGTTGCAGGAATTTTGCAGCGCTTGGGGCGTTTTTTGAGAGCCGTGCCCAGTGGAGCGCCAGCAATGGAGGAGCTGAGCTCTGCCAGGGATCTGCTCTGCTCCGCCGCAATGAAAACCGGTTTCCAAATCCACGGCTCCGCAATCCAGCGCTGCCGCCAAGGTCAAAACCTTAAAGGTGGAGCCCGGCTCATATCCGTCGGAAATACAGCGGTTGCGCCATTGTTTCAGCTGCGCTTCTGTCAGTGCCGTATTGTAGAGTGTTTTTCCGTTTTCATAGGCCGCGCTGCCTAATGGGCTGTTTTCATAGCTTTGGCGCAAAATTTCCAGCGATGCTCTTGTCTTTTCGTTTGCGATCTCCTGATAGTTGTTTGGGTCATAACTTCCCAAGGTAGCCATCGCTAAGATCTCCCCGGTATTTACATCCATTACCATACCGAATGCGCCATTTTGCACATCGTATCGGTTAATAGCATCCTCCATTTGCTTTTCGAGGATGGTTTGAATGGTTGCATCTAAGGTCAGGATCACATTGCAGCCTTTTTGAGAAGCCACAAATTTTTCATAGGAGAAGGGCATATCCATTTCGTTATTGCCCTTTGTAGTAATGACCTTACTGCTGCCCCCCTCCAAGAAGCTGTTATAGGCCGCCTCAATTCCCTCGGAGCCTTGCCCGGAGTTATTGGTAAAGCCCAGCACCTGCGCCGCTAATGTACCCTGTGGATAATACCGCTTGGCGCTCGGTTCTAAATGAATGCCGGAAATATTGTTTTCGTTGATAAACAGGCGTATTTTTGCCGCCGTTTCTTCATCGATCTGCGCGCCGATCTGCTTATAGCGTTTTTTCGTATCTTTCCCCTGCTCTATGATCCACGCCGGTTCTTTTTCCAATATTTCACCCAGTACCCGGCCGATCTCCTCCAAATTGGCTTTGGATTGTTTTAGTTCGTGTGGATCAAGGTATATATTTTCCACGCCCACCGATGTGGCGAAAATATTCATATTTCTATCATAGATCAGACCTCTGTCTGCCATCACCCGGGTTGTTCGGGTTTGGTTTCTCAGTGCCAAGTCTGAATAATAGTCGTAATTGACGATCATCAGGTTATACAGTTGCAGCGCTGCAGGAATAAAAGCAAAAATTCCTAAGGCAGCGGCAACCAGCAGAACGCGGCGGTGCTGCCCGCTGTCTGCTCTGACTCTGTTATATACCTTCTTTTCCCTTTTTTTCTCCATAAAACCCCGACCTTTCGATTATGATGGGCAGCAAAGGTAAACCTCGCTGCCCATCTATACTACTTTATCCTATTGGTCGGGGCAGTCTTTATGCAAAAAGTCCTGCTAAAAATGTTCCGATTTGCTCCCAGAGGCTGGGGGATGCTACCGGCTCTTCAGGAACGTACATCGTGATGCCGTTTTGCGGAGCTTCCTGCTTGGGGATCATACCCAGCGCCAGTGCCAGCTGCCGGACTTCCTCCAAATCGCAGACCTCATTAAATTCTGTCTGAAGGGCGGTATTCTTTTCGCTCAAGCTATCCACATACTGCGCCATCTGCACATTTTTCTCTTGGGCTGCCTGTAAACGGAGCACACCGATGCCCATAAATACGATCATACAGACAGCTACAGCAACACCGATGATTGCAAGAGGGTCGATGGTCAGAACACGGCGCGTTTTCCGCCTTGCATTGGGAAGCTGCACTTTTTTCTTTTGTGCAGGCGCGAACTTACGGGCAGCATTTCCCTCTGTGCTGAAATCTATATATCTAATGTCGATTTGATTTGCCACGTGATTCGTCTCCTTCCTGAATATCAAAGCTTTTCACAGATCCGAAGCTTGGCACTCCGGGATCTGGGATTTACCTCCAGCTCCTCCGGGGAAGCTACAATAGGTTTCTTCGTAATAAGTTTCACTTTCGGCTTTTTGCCGCAGACGCAAACCGGGAAGTTCGGCGGGCAGGTGCAGCCCTTGGATGCTTCCACCATTGCATTCTTTACAATTCGGTCTTCCAGTGAATGGAATGTGATGATAACCAACCGTCCGCCCTTATTCAGCAGCGGAATGGCTGCCTTCATCGCTTTCTCCACAGAACCAAGCTCATCGTTGACCGCAATGCGGATGGCCTGAAAGCTGCGCTTGGCGGGATGCTGTTTTTCCCGGAGCGCCGCGGGAGGCATTGCGCTGCGGATCACATCTACCAGTTCAAGGGTCGTATTAATAGGCGTATTTTCTCTGCGGCGGCAAATAGCCGCTGCGATCTGGGGTGCATAGCGTTCCTCGCCGTAATCATAGAGGATTCGTTTCAATTCCTCCTGCGGCCAGGTGTTGACCACATCGTAGGCAGAAAGACTGTCCTCGCCGTTCATACGCATATCCAGCGGGGCATCTGCCATATAGGAAAAGCCCCGGGTACTGTCGTCCAGCTGCGGAGAGGATACGCCAAGGTCAAGAAGTATTCCGTCCACACCGGAAATATGCAGCTCTTCCAGCACCTGCGCCATTTCACAAAAATTGGAATGAACTAACTTTACATTGTTTGCAAAGGGTGAGAGCCGTTCTCCCGCTGCTTTTAGCGCTACCGGGTCCCGGTCGATGCCGATCAGCAGTCCCCTATCCAAGCGGCGGACGATCTGGCCGGAATGGCCTGCACCGCCCAAAGTGCCATCTACATAAATGCCGTCGGACTTAATGCTCAGGCCGTCGATGCATTCCTGCAGCAGCACAGAAATATGGTAAAAATCACTCATAAGCCAATGGCCTCCAAAGAAGCAAGCAGCTTTTCAGGTGTAAGGTTTTCATTTTCAAAGGCATTGAAGGCATCCACATTCCAAATCTCTGCTTGGCCTGCTCTGCCGACAATCATAACATCTCTGCCAATTCCTGCGTAATCCAATAGATTCTGGGTCAGTGTGAAGCGGAACTGCTTGTCCGGAACACATTCAACCGCGTTGCTGAAAAGCAAGCTGGTAGCACCGGAGCGCTGGGAGATAGGCAGTGCGTTATAATTCTGGGACAGGGTCTCCCAATCCTTGGCAGTATAAATGGTCAGGCAGCTGCGGCCGCAGTTGATACCGACAGTAACGAAGAAGTCTTCTCCCATTTCCGCGCGAAGCTTCGCGGGGACGAATAAACGGTTCTTATCGTCCAGCTTTGCCGGGTATTTTCCGATCACTTTGGCCGCCTCCTACTCCATTTTACTCCACTTAACTACCATTTTGCTCCCTTTACCGACAGTATAACCTATGAAAATCAAAAAATCAATCATTTTCTTAGGTTTTTTTCAAAAAAAGTGGAGAAATTACCGGTTTTTTATGATTTTCGAACGGTTGTTCTATATAAAATATCCGATATTTCTCCATTTTTGTATTTAACTGTGGAACGAAAGGCTTCTCTCGGTCCATCTCCCCCAAACTTTTGACGGCTTCTTCCCGCACCGAAGCAGGTAAGCAGCTAAGGGACCTTCCACTTTCTCCTGCACCAAACGGCGCATTTGCCGGGCGCCATCCCGGTTCTTTGTCTCCCGGCACAGAAGTCCCGGTAGCTCCTCCGGTAAGGTAAGCTGTACACCGTTTTCAGCTGCCCGGGCTGTTAACTGACGCAGACATTTCTCCGCGATCTGCTCCATCGCCTCTGTTCCCAATGGATCGAAGCAGACAATCCGATCCAGCCGTCCCAAAAACTCCGGCGTAAAATGCTGACGGAGAGCCGCCTGTGTCTGCCTTTCCTTCCCCGCCGGTTGAAATCCGAGGCCGTCGCTCTTTTGCTCTCCACCCAAATTAGAGGTCATCACAACAATGGCGTTTTTGAAGCTGACCCGTCGGCCGGTGGAATCGGTCAGTTCCCCCTCCTCCATAATTTGCAGTAGGATTCCAGCCACATCCGGGTGGGCTTTTTCAAGCTCGTCCAACAGTACCAGACAGTACGGTCTGCGGCGCACTGCCTCCGTCAGCTTTCCACCCTCGCCATAGCCCACGTAACCCGGAGGCGCACCAATAAGCCGGGCAACGGACTGCTTTTCCATATACTCGCTCATATCCAGCCGAATAAAGGATTCCTTACTTCCGTACAATTCTTTGGCAAGGGTTCTGCAAAGCTCGGTCTTTCCCACGCCTGTCGGGCCGCAAAAGAGCATACTCGCCACCGGGCGGCTGCTGTCCCGAAGACCGGAAAGACCCCGCCGTACTGTTTCCGCCACTTGCGCTACTGCCCGGTCTTGTCCCATTACACCGGCTGATAAAACGGCCTCTAAATTCAACAGTCGTTCCTTTTCATCCGCTGTGAGGCGACCAACCGGGATTCCCGTTCGTGCCGACACCGCCCAAGCGATGTCGCCAGCAATGACCGCCCTTGGACGGTGATTTTCTACAGGTCTCGACGCAAGACGCTGCATCTTATCCCGCAGCTGTGCCGCTTTTTCATAGCGACTGTCCCGCACGGCCTCATATAGCTCCTGCTCTAATTCCCGGCGGCGAATACCGTTTTTGCCGCTTCGCATTTCCTCCATACGGGCATAGGCCGCACCCTCGTCTAAAAGGTCAATGGCCTTATCGGGAAGATAGAGATCGGGCAAATACCGCTGGGAAAGCCGTACAGCCTCCGAAATTGCTTCCTCTGTCACTTTTAACCCGTGGTGCTGTTCTAATCCCGGCTTCAATGCCCGCAAAATGGACATTGTGGCTTCTTCCGACGGTTCCTCCACCAAAACCGGGCGAAACCGCCGCTCCAGCGCCGGGTCTTTTTCGATGAATTTCCGATATTCCTCCCGGGTAGTCGCGCCTAACATTTGTATTTCTCCCCGCCCAAGGGCAGGCTTCAGGATGTTTGCCGCATCGATAGCGCCCTCTGCCGCACCTGCGCCTACGATGGTGTGCATCTCGTCCACAAAAAGGATCACATCCCCGCTACGGCGGATCTCTGCCAGCACGTCCCGCAGCCGTTCCTCAAACTCTCCCCGGTATTTTGTTCCGGCAACCAAATTTGCCATATTCAGGCTGACAAGCCGCTTGTTTTTCAGCTGAGGCGGCACATTCCCTGCCGCCATTCGCTGGGCAAGTCCCTCTGCGATGGCTGTTTTGCCAACACCCGGCTCACCGATCAGTGCCGGATTATTTTTATTCTTCCGGCTTAGGATCCCTACCACCATATCCAGTTCCCGCTCTCTGCCGATCACCGGATCCATATTTGCCACCTTACTGATCAAGTCCTCGCTGAACTGTTCGAGTAGCTTCGTTGTAACCGCCTCCTTTTTCCGTTTCACATCCGGTTCTGTTTCCATCTGCAGGCTGTCCACCGCTCTGGAAAACAAATAATCCGTATCCACACTGCTTAGGGTCAGCAGCGCTCTTGCCTCTGACCGCTCTTCACGAAGAAGAGAAAGCAAAATATGCGCCTGTCCAATTTGCCGCTGCCCAAGCTGTTTTGCTTCCAGCGCAGCATTTCGCAGCACTTTTCTTGCCTGGAGGGAAAAGCCCTGCGGCAGCGGAAGACCCGGTGTGCCCCGGCCGTATAAAACCACCGCCATACACCAAAGTGTCTCTTCTTCCACTCCCGCACCGCGGAGCAGCCGCCCAGCAAAGCCCTCCGACTGCGCCAATGCCAGCAGCAGGTGGGCACTTCCCACATAGCTATGCCCCAGTCCTCTGGCTTTTTCTGCCGCAATTTGCAGGATTTTCTGGGCATCCGCGCCATACTGCAACCCCCATCGCCCCCTTTTTCCCGGGAAATTTTTCCCAAATGGGCGAAAAATTATTCCTAACTATAAAAAAGCGGTTGCAATTTGAAAAATCCGTGTTAGAATAGTCTTGCGTTTAGGAAAACGCAATATAACACAAATAAATTGGAGGGAATACTATGGCTTACAAAATTACTGACGCTTGCGTTAGCTGTGGCTCTTGCGCTGACAACTGCCCCGTAGAGGCTATTTCT
>JAZSDE010000114.1:0-10590 GCA_045531015.1 Faecousia sp. | reverse complement strand
TGCTTTAACAGCTTCAGTTCTGTGCCTTTTTCCTTTGCTGCCTGCGTAGCGGTATTGGCTTCCGCCGAGTTTAGAAAAACATAGGCGCAATTTTCAGGCGCGGCTTCAAAAACCTCGGGGTCACACAGATATTTTACCGGCACAAAGGGCGTTTTTGGAGAGTCCCAAAAGCCGCAGCGGATAAGATCATCGGAAGCAATGCCGATCCTCTCGCCCCGGTTCCAGCCGGAATACACGGTATCGATGCCTTGTTCCTCTAAGTAGGCGATAACTGCATCGTACCGGTCAGGACTGCTTGTGGGTTCAAAGACCGGCTGCAGCTTTTTTTCTGCTCCCGATAGCAAAGAAACCGCTAATAAAAGACAGGCACCATAGCGCACCCATTTTCCAAAGTGGGAATAAAGCACCGCGCCCACAACCCCTAACAGGGGATAGAGGAGAAAATAGTAAATATTGCGGATATACATAGTGGTAAAGGCATCCAGCACCAGCACGCCTACAAGGCTGACTGTCAGCAGCAGGAGACAAAGACTGCCACTCTGGGCGGTCTGGCGCAGTCGGTAAGCAAGGTAAAGTAGACCGAAAATACCCATTGCGCCGAGAATCATCGCAGGAGGCTTATTTCCCAAGCCGACAAGCGAGAAGGCATTGGCGAAGCTCTGCTGCAGGGAGACAATGGGCGTTTCCAAACCGGTAACAGCAATTTTTCCGAAGATTTCCACCTGGGGGATATGCAGAAGTTTGGCAATTATCACACCCGAAAGGTTGGAAATAAGAATCGCTGCCGCAACCATTGTCCGGGCGGTAAAAATTTCTTTCCTCTGCCACATTCTGTAAAGAATACAAATTAGCTCCACCGCCCCGATGGGAAGGGCCATAATAAGCGTCTGCCGCAGACTTTGCAGACCCGTGCCAAAGGATAAAAAAACCGACAAAATCAGGGGAAAAAGCTGCTTTTTCCCCCATTTTCCCCGGATATAAAAGCCAAAAGCCAAGAATGCCGCAATAGCATAACAGGCATAAAAAGAGGACATAGTGAAAAAGAGCTGCCAGCCATTTGTCTCCCGAATAGGACCGCCGAAAATCAGACTTGCGGTCATAAAAAGGGTGACAGCCAGAAGCTGTCCGCCTATACGGGGAATAAAGGCGCGAAGAAGATAGAAAAAGCTCACAACCACCAAAATGCCCATCACCGTGGAGGCAAGACCCATAGAATAATTCATACTGCCGCAGATACCGTAGAAAATTGCTGCCAGCACCGGTGTTGCCACCGCGTAGAGCTGATTGCCGAAAACCCAGCCCGCAGGAAAGATGCTTTTTTTCTCCCAAGCCTGCAGGGCATAGCGCATATCGGTATACATATCAGTAGAAAAATAGCTGGGATCAAAGGAAAAATTGACCTTGCAGATCGCAAAGAAAAACAGAAAAAGGATCCCTATACAAAAACCGGGAAGGAAGTATTTTTGCAGACCGTTTTGCATGGCGATTTCTCCTTGAAGTGTAGTGCCTCCAATATACCACGGCAAAAAAGACGTGTCAAGAAAAGGGAATTTACGCACATAAAAAACCCCTTGCTATTTTGATTTCTCTCTGTTATAATGAAGAAAATGACAAAAAGGCAGGTAAATCCTATGGCTATGATCACTTGTCCCGAATGTGGCAAGCAGGTTTCTTCTTTGGCAGCAAGCTGCCCCACCTGTGGCTGCCCCATTGCAAAGAAAACGGAATACGTAATGGTAAAGCTGGAAGCAGCTGATACGCCACAGACGGTTACGATCCTGGACGGCGAGAAGGTGCTGTGGGAAGGTAAGTCCGGCCAGATCGCCCATATTCCTCTGAGCGGCCCCACCCAGGTGCGTTTTAAGTATCAGCTTGGCTTGCTGGATGCACCTAAGTCCTGTGAAGGCCTTTTGGATGCGGGCATCAGCAGAAAATGGCTTGCCAAGGCGGATAATGACCGTCTGATTGCCAAGGTCACTTTGATCCCTGTGGACAGCTTCGATATTTTCTACATCCATAAGTATGAGTACAAGCGGGAAAAGATCAGCGTAATGGATGAGAAGAAGATGGATAAGCAGATCGCCTCTTGGGGCCGGGAAGGCTGGGAGCTGGTGGATGTCTGCGATTACGGCGGAATGAACTGGATCTTGTTCTTTAAGCGTCCCATTGTGGATGTTTATCCCATTGCAAAAAACAAAGATAAGTAATAATTCACCGGGGTGCGGCTGCACCCCGGTATCTTTTATTTCATTTTCTCTATTCTTTCCCGTTCGGCCTGGGACAGCCGCAGATAGTTGGGAACAAGGGACGCAGCATCGCCGACATCGCCTGCGGCAATGGCTTTATTTGCTGCAAGGCCCACACCCACCGCCCGCTGGTGCATTTTATGCTCCGGCGGCAGAACGAGAGAGGGAACAGTCTCGCTGAGGGTATTAAATGTAAGAGTGCTGCCGTCGCCCACAAGGAAAATGGGCTTGTCATTCGGCAGCTTTTCTTTCAGCTCCGAAAGAGCAATGGCACTGTCTTCGAAAAGGCGGGAAACTGTACCGTTTTCTGCGGAAAACAGGGCGGTATATACCTGATTTCTCCGGGCATCCATAGCAGGGAGAATATAGCCGTTATCCACGCCCAGTCCCAAGGCCATAGCCTCCAAGGTGGAAACACCGTAGCAGGGAATTTCTTTACCCCAGGCAAGTCCTTTGGCGGCGGAAACACCGATCCGCACACCGGTAAAGCTACCCGGACCTGCGGCAACGGCTACTGCATCCAAGTCAGAAACAGTAATATTGCAGTTTTTCAGCAAGTCTTCTGCCATTAGCATCAGGGTCTGGGAGTGGGTAAGGCCGGTGTTCTGATAGCTCTCGCCCAGTAGCTTTTCTCCGTCAAAAAGAGCGACAGAGGCGGCTTTTGCAGAGGTTTCAAAGGCTAAAAGCATCCAAATTTCCTCCCTTCAGGGTAATTTTTCGACTGTTTTCACCCAGCTTTTCAATGCAGACAAAGAGGGGGTCTTCCAGCGCATTGGCGATATTTTCGCTCCACTCTACAGCACAGATACCGTTTCTTTCCAAGTAATCCTCCCAACCGATGTCCCAAAGGTCGTCGGAAGAGTGGAGACGGTACATATCGAAATGGAAAAGGGGCAGTCTGCCGCCCAGGTATTCATTTACAATGGTGTAAGTAGGGCTGGTGACGGTGTCCCGAATACCCAATCCCCGGGCGATGCCTCGGGTAAAGGCGGTCTTTCCCGCGCCCAAGTCTCCGGCGTAGGCGATGACGGTACCCGGCTGTAAAATACGCCCCAGTGCCGCGCCCAGCGCCTCCGTCTCCTCCGGTGAATTTGTAATATATTCCATAAAATTCCTTTCTCAAGCCTTCTCCTGGGAGAAGGCTTTATTGGCTGTTCTTCAGCTTTTCTGCCTGATCGGCAGTGGCAAGACCGTCGATGATCTCATCCAGCGCGCCGTCCATTACCGCATCGATTTTGTAGAGGGTCAGGCCGATTCGGTGGTCAGTTACCCGGCCTTGGGGGAAATTGTAGGTACGGATCCGTTCGTTCCGCATACCGGTACCGACTTGGCTACGACGCATACCGGTGACCTCGGAATTTACCCGCTCCTGCTCGATCTCATAGAGCTTGGAAGCCAGCATCCGCATACATTTTTCCCGGTTTTGGAACTGGTTACGTTCCTCCTGACAGGCGACCACGATGCCTGTAGGCTTGTGGATCAGCCGCACCGCAGAGCTGGTCTTGTTGATATGCTGACCGCCTGCGCCGGAGGCCCGGAATACCTGCATTTCAATATCTGCGGGATTGATCTGTACATCCACTTCTTCCATTTCCGGGAGTACCGCAACGGTGGCGGTGGAGGTGTGTACCCGTCCGCCGGACTCGGTTTCGGGAACTCGCTGGACCCGGTGAACACCGGACTCGTATTTAAGCCGGGAATAAGCGCCCCGGCCGCTGATAACGAAATCCGCTTCCTTTATGCCGCCTAATTCCGTCTCATTATAGTTCATCAGCTCTACCTGCCAACCCTTTTGGGCGGCGTACATACTGTACATACGAAACAGGCTGTGGGCAAACAGGGCGCTTTCCTCGCCGCCAACACCGCCACGAATTTCCACAATGACGTTTTTTTCGTCGTTGGGGTCTTTGGGCAGCAGTAAGATCCGAAGCTGTTCATAAAGGGCTTCTTTTTGGGCTTTTGCCTCCTGATAGGTGTCCTGACAAAGCTCCCGCATTTCCGGGTCACTCATCAGCTCCTCTGCCTCCTGCATATCCCGCAGAGCGGTCTGATAAGCCCGGTAGGCTTCAATGATCGGCTCTAAGTCGTTTTTCTCCCGCAAAAGGGCGGCGGCCTTTTTAGGATCGGCGTAAAAATCCGGCTGTTCGCTTTTGGCGCAAAGTTCCTCAAAGCGATTTTCCACCGCCTCCAATTTATTTAGCATATACCTGCCGCCTCCGTTTAAAAAGTTATTAACAGTATACTATTCTTTACACAAAAAGTAAAGTTTTCCGTAATAGAGAAATATAAAATATTCATTTATGCAGAAACTTCATACAATATTAATAATTACCACCTTTTTTTCTTCATATTTTTCCCATATACTAAAAGTGCAAAACAGAAATTCTCTTTTCATTTTCCTCTTTTCTTTCAAAGCAAGGGTCGCAGATGTATCTGCGATCCTTGCATTTTTAAACGAATGGTAAACTTTTGCTTAAGGCGATTGTTTTTTGAAAAATTCGTATTATAATAAAGAAAACGCCAAAATAAGGAGTTTCTTTATGAAAAAATTTGGCCAACGCATTCTTATGGCCTTTCGCCGGTTTATGACAGGTCGGTACGGAACGGATAAATTAAACAGCCTTTTGCTGGGTTTGGGTCTTGCGGCCTGCTTTATTAACCTGTTCGTATGGAACGGTGTTGCCCGGTTGATCCTCACCGCCGTTTCCTACGCCTTCATGATCCTGGCGCTGTACCGCTGCTTCTCTCGGAACACCTATAAGCGTTATCGGGAAAACCGCAAATATCTGCAGCTTTTGGAGCGTTTGAAGGACAAAAACCACCGTTATTTCTCCTGTCCCAAATGCAAGCAGACCGTCCGTGTCCCCAAGGGCAAAGGCAAGATCGCCATCACCTGCCCCAAATGCAAGGAAAAATTCACAAAAAAGACCTAAAACGGCACACATTGTGCCGTTTTATTTTTCTTGACAGAGCGGAAAAATAAGACTAAACTGAAAGTACAGAAACGCAAAGGAGGAACGGCTATGAAAATACTTTCCTGTGACCCAATGCTAAAGCCTTATCGCACCGACCTTGAACTGCGAAAGCAGCGTCTGGAGGAGAAGCTTGCGACGCTATTGCCGGAGGGACAGACCCTCAGTGATTTTGCTACCGGACATCTGTATTTTGGCTTCCACAAAACGGAGGACGGCTGGTATTACCGCGAATGGGCGCCCGGTGCGGATAAAATGTTCCTTACCGGTGATTTTTGCAATTGGGAGCGGTATGCCTACCCGATGGAAAAGAAGGAAAACGGTGTTTTTGAGCTATTTTTACCGGGAAAGGATACCTTAAAGACCGGTACCCGGGTAATGGCCATCGTTTGCCGGGGTGGTCTTGCGATGGAGCGGATCCCCCTCTATATTCACCGTGTGGAGCAGAACCCTGAGGATCATAGCTGGTGCGGTGTCATTTGGGACGAAGCACCTTTTAATTGGACCGATCAGAAGTTTAAGCCCAAAAAGCGCCTTTATATTTACGAGTGCCATATCGGTATGGCGCAAGAGGAAGGAAAACTGGGTACCTACAAGGAATTTACTCGGAACGTCCTACCCCGCATCCATAAGCTGGGCTACAATACGCTGCAAATTATGGCCATTATGGAGCATCCTTACTATGCTTCTTTCGGCTATCAGGTTACTAATTTCTTTGCGGCTTCCTCTTGGTTTGGCGTACCGGAGGACTTAAAAGAGCTAATTAATACGGCACACAAAATGGGTATTGCGGTGCTTCTGGACGTTGTCCACTCCCACGCAAGCAAGAATACCCGGGAGGGTATCAACCAGTTCGACGGAACGGATTATCAGTTCTTCCACGCGGGGAATCGGGGCGATCATCCGGCTTGGAATACCAAGTGCTTTAACTACGATAAGCCTGAGGTCATTCATTTCCTGCTGTCGAACCTTAAATACTGGATGGAAGAGTACCATTTTGACGGATTCCGTTTCGATGGCGTTACCTCCATGCTCTATCACGACCACGGTCTTGGAAAAGCCTTTACCGGTTACGACTCCTATTTCTCTATGAATACGGATGTGGAGGCAGTCACCTATTTACAGCTTGCCAATCTCCTTGTTCGTGAGGTTAACAAGAATGCCATTACCATCGCAGAGGATACCTCTGCATTGCCTGGCTTGGCAATGCCGGTTTCTTGGGGCGGTGTTGGTTTTGACTACCGTCTTGCCATGGGTGAGCCGGATATGTGGATCCGACTCTTAAAGGAAACGCCGGACGAATACTGGGATCTTAATAATATTTACTATGAGCTTGCCATCCGCAGACCCAAGGAAAAGGTCATCGGCTACTGCGAATCCCACGATCAGGCATTGGTGGGCGACAAGACCATTATGTTCCGCCTCTGTGACAAGGAAATGTACTGGGGTATGGAAAAAAGCAGTCAGAATATGGTCATTGACCGGGGTATGGCGCTACACAAAATGCTCAGGCTTCTGACTATGAGTTTAGGTAGCGAGGGCTATCTTACCTTTATGGGCAATGAGTTCGGCCACCCGGAATGGATCGACTTCCCCCGGGAGGGCAACGGCTGGAGCTATCACTACTGCCGCCGGCAGTGGTCTCTGGCAGATAATCCCAATTTGCGGTATGAATACCTGAACGATTTCGAAAAGGCAATGGTTGCCCTTGGAAAACGCCAGCGTGTCTTCACCGGCAAAGACCGCCAGCTTTATGTGGACAATCACGGGAAATGGATGGCCTACCAAAAGGGCACCGGCATTTTCATCTTTAATTTCCACCCAACAGAGAGCTATACCGGCTGCTTTGTGCCGATGCCGGAATCGGGGAAATATAAAGTAGTTATGTCAACCGATGATTTCTGTTTTGGCGGTTTTGGACGGGTTTATCATCAGACTTACGAAACGGTCACCCAAAACGGACAGCCGGGACTTCTGCTCTATCTCCCCAGCCGCACTGCCATCGTATTGGAAAAAATATAAAATAAAAGCTCCCTCGTTTGAGGGAGCTTTTTGTAGGGGGCGACGTCCCCGACGCCCTGCTTTTGTGATGTTTATTTTAATTCTGTCATTTTGGGAGGGGTAACCTTTTTGGCGGCCTGCGTGATGAAGAACACCACGCCAATGGCAGCAAACAGCAGGCCTTGGAAGAAGTTACTCAGTACCACGCCGGCCACTTCCGAATCTTCCATAAACATAAAGAAGATCTCGGGGATATTGGCGTATGTAATTTCGGGAATGAAGAAACCCTCGTCGATCAGGCTGGCAATGCCCATAAATTCCGCAAGAACGGTACCCGCGGCAACGCCGAGAATCACAGCTACAATAAGGGTGACGATCTTACCTTTGCCCTGACGGCCCTTCAAAAGGTCATAACCCTTGTCTGCAAGGAAAGCGATGAGGAGTCCAATGATAGACATTACGTAACCGGCATTCAGAACAAGTGCCCAAACTACCGCACCGATCAGCGCGCCGATCAGCGCACCGATGGCACCTTTTACGTAGGTGCCGTCGTCAGCCTGCTCTTTTGCTTCCTGTTCGTTTGCGAGCTCCTGAGAAAGTTTTTCAGCGCAGGCAGTGTGATAAAAGCCGGCGACCCCGGAGACCATTCTCCAGACACCGTCACCGTCTATTACTTCGCCGCATTCCGGACAAATATCTGCGCCGTAGGCATCCGCCTCGGAAAGGAGAGGGAAAAACCAGTCGGTAAAGGCCTCGATCTTTGCCATTGTGCCGGGGTTGTCAAGGAAATGGATGACAATGCCGCCGGTCGTAAAGCTTAGCTGCTGAACACGGTAATCCTTTTGGAGGTTTACACTGTTGAGCGTTGCTTGCAGGGCATTTAACTTTTCTACATCGGGGAATTTGGTATTGATAACCATTTGCTTAAAGCCTGCACCCTCGGAAAGGGTGGCCTGAAAACCCCGGAGGACGCCGTAGCCGATGCCATTGCCGACGGAAAGACCGTTTGCCTGTGCGAACTTCTTGAGACCGGAACCGATCATAGAAAACACCTCTTTCTTTGTAGTTATGCATCTTTGTGCATATATATTTTATCATATGAAAAAGTATATAGCAAGAAAAAATTCTATATGGGTGTTTGACACCGGTGGCGGTTTCTGCTACTATACAATTAAAATTACGCCTATGTGGAGACTTTATGGAAAATTATTTTGAAATGCATATGACGCTCTCGCAGGTAAAGGAAATTTCAAGCCTTGGGCTTGCTCATATGGGTGACGGTGTTTATGAGCTGCTGTGCCGTGCATATCTGTGCGAAAAAGGCGGGAAAAAGGTCAATAACCTCCATAAAAACGCTGTTAAATTAGTGAACGCCTCCTATCAGGCAAAAGTAATGGAGAGACTGCTCCCGGTTCTTACGGAAGAGGAGCAGGACTTTTACCGCCGGGGCAAGAATGCCCACACCCACGCGGCACCCAAATCCGCTACCCCTCAGGAATACGCAAAAGCTACGGGCTTGGAGGCACTGTTCGGTGCGCTGTACCTGATGGGAAGAACGGCGCGGCTCAACGAGTTGTTCCGCTTGGGAATGGAGGAAGAAAATGGCATTTGACGCGTTTTTTCTCCGGGCAGTTTTAGGAGAAATGGAGTCAGCGGTTGGCGGTCGTATTGAAAAGATCCACCAGCCTACCCGGGATACGGTGGTGCTGCTGCTGAAAACTGCCACCGGGCGGCAAAAGCTGCTCTTTGTCATCTCTCCCACGGCGCCCCGGCTTCATTTTACGGAGCAGACGCTGGAAAATCCCGCCCAGCCGCCTATGTTCTGTATGCTGCTGAGAAAGCACCTTTCCGGCGGCAGGCTGACAAAAATCGAGCAGCTTCCTATGGAGCGGTGGGCGAAATTTACCTTTGACTGCATTGACGAGATGGGCGACCCTACGGAAAAGTCTCTCATTGCAGAGCTGATGGGCAGGACTTGCAATCTGTATCTTGTGGACAAAGAGGGCAGAATTTTGGATTGTCTTCGCCGGGTTGGCTTGGACACCGCCTCCGGGCGGGCGGCACTGCCGGGACTTTACTATCAGTACCCTGCACCGATGAATAAGGAAGACCCTGCGATTCTTACAGAAGCGGACTATCTGCGGATTTTGACCCAGTCCGGCGCAGACCGGCTTAGCGACCGATTAATGGATACACTCGGCGGTCTTTCACCCCTTGTCTGCCGGGAGGCGGCGATCTATGCATTAGGAGAAACCGATGCGAGATTGGAAAATGCAGACCTTGAAGCCACCGCCGAAAAACTCAGCGAATTTTTTGGGAAGTATATTGCAAATCCCGTCCCTTGTGTCTATGAAGCGACTGACGGAACCCCGAAGCAGTATGCCTTCTGCCCGGTGACCCAGTACGGCGCATATCGGGAAAGGGAGAGCTTTTGCGCCCTTTTGGACGGTTTTTACAGCCAGAAAGATAAAAAAGAGGCTATGGCGCAGAAAAGTCAGGCCATTCGCAAAACGGTGCAAAATCTCTGCCAAAGGCTTCAGCGAAAATTAGCCATTCAGGAAAAGGAGCTGCAGGAAACCTATGACCGGGAGCGGCTGCGCCAGTTGGGCGACATCCTCACCGCCAATATCCACAAAATGCAAAAGGGTATGACAAAGGTTCGCGTAGAGGATTTTTACGATGAAAATATGCCGACCATCGAGGTGGCTATCTCTCCGCTGCTGTCTCCCCAGCAAAATGCAGCCAAATATTATAAGGATTACAGCAAGCGGAAAAACGCGGAAAAAGAGCTGACGCGGCAAATAGAGCTGGGAGAAACAGAGCTTAGTTATTTGCAAAGCGTTCTCCACGAGCTGAACCGGGCAGAATCCGACCGGGAACTGGAAGAAATCCGGCAGGAGCTGCAGGACGGTGGCTATATCCGCGCTGACGGCAGTAAAAAGCAGATGAAAAAGGGTAAATTGCCGCCCCTGAAATTCGAGTCTACCGACGGCTACACCATTTACGTAGGCCGGAACAATCAGCAAAATGAGGAGCTGACCTTCCACTTTGCCCGAAAGGACGATCTGTGGCTCCACGCCCAAAAGGTCCACGGCAGCCACGTGATCATCTCCTGCGACGGCACCACGCCCCCGGATGACACGGTGACCCAGGCTGCCCAGCTTGCGGCTTACTACGCAGAGTCTTCCGGCGGTCAGAACATTCCTGTAGACGTGACGCCGGTCAAGCAGGTGAAAAAGACCCCAGGCGGCAAGCCCGGCATGGTCATTTACCATACGTATCGCACCGTCATCGTCAATCCCTACAAGGATATTGTGGTGGATGCGCTGAACGCAGAGAAAAAGCCGGAAGAAGAATAAGAAAACGCACCC
>JAZSDE010000062.1:0-4178 GCA_045531015.1 Faecousia sp. | reverse complement strand
CTGGTGGCAATGTCCTTTTCCATGCCTTCCTTCGTGCGGGCCATACTCTTGGTGGCAAGGATGAACTTGTCCCGCATGCCTTCCAGGGCGTAACCAAGATATTCCTCGCTGACGGTGTAGGCACGGGCGGTGTCGATGTAATTGATGTTTGCCTCAGCCAATTTATGAATCAACTCTTTCGTACCTTCGGCATCGATTCGCTGAATGGGGATGCCGCCAAATCCCAGATGGGAAATGCGCAAGCCGGTTTTACCAAGAATTGTATATTCCATAACAGAATCTCCTTTTTTAATGTTACATTTATTATATCGGGAAAGGAGAAAAAAGACAAGAGCAATAAAAACAGAAAAAAATAAAAAAAGCGAAAAAAGGTCTTGACATTTTGGAACTTCATGGATATAATAAGCATGTTCTGTTTGAGCTGCCGGCATAGCTCAGTCGGTAGAGCAGCTGATTTGTAATCAGCAGGTCGGGGGTTCGAGTCCGTCTGCCGGCTCCATTCAGACGCTGGTAGTATAATGACTCGAATGATTAAATGCAACGCGGACGAGCGTTGCCGGCGAGAGCTGGATCGAGCCGAACCTTGATTAAACGAGTCCGTCTGCCGGCTCCATTCAGACAGACAACTTAATATGGGGGAGTTCCCGAGTGGCCAAAGGGGACAGACTGTAAATCTGCTGCGTATCGCTTCGATGGTTCGAATCCGTCCTCCCCCACCAGCAAAAGACCAACACCTTTTGGTGTTGGTCTTTTGCTGTGTATGGGTATTTGGTGGATGGATTCGAAAGGCGGCTCTTAGCAAGTGTCCGGTGGACACTTGCAACCGCCGTGGCTTTTCCGCAGAAAAGCGAATCCGTCCTCCCCCACAAAAAGTCCTGAATGCGAAAGCGTTCAGGACTTTTATTTTTTCCCTATTCACTCTTCACGAAATCCCACCGGCGATTTTTGGAAAGTAATAAGTAATAGTGAATAGTGAATAAGTTTTTTATAGAATAAATAAAATGTTTTTTACAGAATAAATAAAATACCTATTGTTTTATCGGGGGAATGTGCTATAATGTAACGTGTAATATTGTGTGCTGCAATGCGGCACAATTTGCCCCAAAACAACAAATTAGGAGTGTGTTACTTATGAGCGTGGATATGACAAAGTGGACCGAAATCGCCAAGGCGAACGTACGTAACCGTCCCGCAGGACAGGGTCGTTTGGCCGGCAAGATCACCATCGTTACCGGCGCAGCACAGGGCTTTGGCAAGGGCATTGCCGAGGAACTGTACGCCGAGGGCGCAACCATCGTTATCGCAGATATGAACCTGCCCCTTGCCCAGCAGGTGGCAGCGCAAATGGGCGAGCGCGCCTGCGCCATTGCCGTCAACGTTTCCGACGAGGAGAGTGTTGCGAATATGGTGGCTGAGACTGTAGAAAAGTTCGGCGGTCTGGACATTATGGTCGCCAACGCAGGTGTTGTCCGTTCCGGCCCCATTGCTCAGTTTGAGAAGAAGGATTTCGACTTCGTTACCGCAATCAACTATACCGGCCTGTTCCTCACCTGCAAGTATGCAGCCATTGTGATGCAGGCGCAGCACGAGGCCGCTCCCGAGGAAAGCTACGACATTATCACCATTTCCTCCAAGTCCGGTCTGGAAGGCTCCAATAAGAACTTTGCCTATGCCGGCTCTAAGTTCGGCGGCATCGGTCTTGTGCAGTCTTGGGCGCTGGAGCTGTGCGCTTACAATATTAAGGTCAATGCCATCTGCCCCGGCAACTACTTAGACGGTCCTCTGTGGTCCGACCCTGAGCGCGGTCTGTTCGTGCAGTATCTGCAGGCCGGTAAGGTGCCCGGCGCAAAGACTGTGGAAGATGTCCGCCGTTTCTATGAGTCCAAGGTACCTATGAACCGTGGCTGCCTGCCCATTGACGTTGCCCGCGCCGTTATGTACTGCGTAGAGCAGAAGTACGAGACCGGTCAGGCCATCCCCGTCACCGGCGGTCAGGTTATGCTGAACTAAGAGGTTGGGCTATGATCGAACAATCTGTATTAGAACTGCTCAATGCGCCTACCAAGGCTGAGCGCCTGGAGAACCTCCGAAAGGTTCTGCCCTATACCCAGTTTCCCCCAATGGTAGATGCCTATATCAATAACCACATTCACACCACCTATTCCTTCTCCCCCTATTCTCCCACCGCTGCGGTCTATGCCGCTCGGATGGAGGGCCTTTGCACCGCCGGTATCATTGACCACGATTCCATTTCCGGCGCGGAGGAGTTTTTGGAGGCGGCAAAGATCATCGGTATGCCGGTTACCATCGGTATGGAAGCCCGTATTTCCATGGAGGGCACTCGCTTGGAAGGCCGCCGCACCAATAACCCCGATCAGGAGGGTGTGAGCTATATGACCATCCAGTCTGTGCCCCACGATAAGATCGGGAGACTTACCGAGTTCTTCCGCCCCTACCGTCAGGCGCGCCATGATCGTAACCGCAAGATGGTAGCAAGGATCAACGACCTGCTGTCTCTTGAAATAGACTACGACCGGGATGTTCTGCCGCTGTCTATGGCACACGAGGAGGGCGGTGTCACCGAGCGTCATTTGATGTACGCGCTGGCAATGCGCCTTATGAAAGAGGTAGGCAGGGGAGAGCCTATGGTTGCAAAGCTGACTTCTATGGGACTGAGCCTATCCGAAAAGCAGAAGGCGCAGATGTTGGATATGGAATATCCTTTCTATGCATATGATCTGCTGGGTATCCTCAAGGGCGCATTTGTGCCCCAGATCTTCATTCCCGCCACCGACGAGTGTCCCAAGCTTAACGATGTGGTAGCCCTTTGCCGTGAGGTGGATGCATACCTTTGCTATGCGTACCTTGGCGATGTGGGCGACTCTGTTACCGGAGATAAGAAAGCCCAGAAGTTTGAGGACGATTACTTAGAGGATGTCTTCCTCTGCTTAGAGGAAGAGGGTGTGAGGGCAGTTACCTATATGCCTACCCGCAATACACCTGCACAGCTTGACCGTCTGCGCGCCCTGTGCCGGCAGTACGGAATGTTTGAGATCTCCGGCGAGGACATCAACACGCCCCGGCAGAGCTTTGTTATCCGCGCTATGGAAGACCCCAAGTTTGCAAATCTCATCGAAGCAACCTGGAAGCTCATCGAACACGAAAAACAGTAAATTATTTCTATTTAGGAGGAATTTATTATGAATACCAAAGCAGTAAGAATTCACGGCAAAATGGATCTCCGTCTGGACGAGGTGACTTTGCCTGACGTTGGTCCCGATGATGTTCGCGTTCGCGTCGTATCCGATAGCCTGTGTATGTCCAGCTACAAGGCTGCCGTAGAGGGCGGCGACCACAAGCGCGTTCCCGACCGCTGCGACCTGACCCCCACTATTGTCGGCCACGAGTTCTGCGGTGACATCGTAGAAGTGGGTGAAAACTGGAAGCATAAGTATAAGGTGGGTGACAAATTCGTCATCCAGCCCGCTCACTTCCACAAGGGCTCTCAGATGGCGCCCGGCTATTCTTACCAGTTCTGCGGCGGTGATGCCCAGTACGGTAACATTCCCATCGAAACCCTGTTGGAAAACTGCCTGCTGCCCTACAATTCCGATACCTATTACTACGGCTCTCTGGCTGAGCCTCTGAGCTGTGTCATCGGCACTTTCCACGCAATGTACCACACCAAGGCTGGCTCCTATGTCCACGAAATGGGCATCAAGGAGGGCGGCAAGATGGCGTTGCTGGCTTCCGTTGGCCCTATGGGTCTGGCTGCCATCGACTACGCCATCCACTGCGACCGCCGTCCCAAATTGCTGGT
The DNA here is from genome assembly GCA_045531015.1 of Faecousia sp. Classification (GTDB taxonomy): domain Bacteria; phylum Bacillota; class Clostridia; order Oscillospirales; family Oscillospiraceae; genus Faecousia. The sequence continues at coordinate 358 of JAZSDE010000062.1, read as the reverse complement.
CGTTACCGATATTGACGAAGCAAGACTTACCCGCGCTGCTTCTATCTACACCGTGGAAGAGGCTGCCAAGAACGGCGTGAAGCTGATCTATGTCAACACCCGTATGGAAGGTGCAACCGAGTACCTGCGTGAGCTGACCGGTGGCACTGGTTATGACGATGTGATCTGCTTTGCTCCTGTTAAGCCCGTTGTTGAGCAGGCTGACGATATCCTGGGCTTCGACGGCTGTCTGAACTTCTTCGCCGGTCCTACCGACCCTCAGTTCAAGGCTCCCTTCAACTGGTTCAATGTTCACTACCTGTATACCCATGTGGTAGGCACCTCCGGCGGCAACACCAACGATATGCAGGAAGCTATC
>JAZSDE010000059.1:0-26973 GCA_045531015.1 Faecousia sp. | reverse complement strand
GCATAAAGAAAACCCCTTAAGGGGTAGCCCGTAAATGAAATGCGGTCGGCAAACCATTCGGGGCCCCTTTAGGGGCAATCGTCTGTAAAAAGCCCTTCTAGGGCTAAATCAAGCCCCCGGCTTAGCCGGGGGTTATGACTTGTGTTATTCAAGCTCGGAGGTGAAGAACTGGCCGACCAGATCCTCATAATAGTGAAGTGCGCTGAAGGAGCCCCAGAAATCCTGGACGGTTCCGTCGGCAGCGTACTCGCCGATATAGCCTGCATAACGGCCAAGTGCGTAGTCTGCCCAAATGATCAAGAAGTCACCGTTTTCATAGGTCAGGCGCAGACACATATCGTTGGGGGAGTTGTAGGCATAGTGTCCGTCAAGGATATTGGCCTGCAAGAAAGCTTCCACAAATTCGGTGTTCTTTTCGGTCGCTAAGGTTTCGAGCACAGTGACCTTGGCGGGGTCAAAGGGGACGAGCTCATCGAAACGATCGGAAGAGGAACCGGCAAAGTGCTTTTGGTCGGGGTTTTTGTACTCGATCAGTTCTACAAGGACGACATTGCTGAGCCTGTCCTCTTTTGAGGGCAAGGCAGAGTTAGGGTCGCAGGCGCAAAGCAGACAGCACAAAAGTGCCAAGGCAATTAAGCGAATTACATTTTTCATTTTCATTTCCCCCTGTTTTCTTTTGGTAGTTGCCTTTGCAACTTAGGTGACTCTATTATAACAAGAATCGGCAGAGAAATCAATATCTCTGCCGATTGGATGATGAACTTTGTTGGGGGTTTTATAATGTGGGGAAGTCTCTACGGTACAAATTCTTTACAATGCATACTAAGGGGACAGGCGCTGCACTTGGGATTCCGGGCGGTGCAGGTGTCCCGGCCAAACAGTACGATCCGGTGGCAGAAATCGGAGCTTTCCTCCGGGGGGAGGAGCTTGCGAAGCTGCTGCTCCACCTTTTCCGGATCCTTGCCCTTGGCAAGACCTAAGCGGTTAGAAATCCGAATACAATGGGTGTCGCAGACCACACTGCCGGGAACGGCATAGAGGTCGCCCAGCAGCAGATTGGCAGTTTTTCTGCCTACACCAGGGAGTCGTAAAAGTTCTTCCATCGTACCCGGGACTTTTCCGTTATAGTCCGCCAGTAGCATTTGACAGGCGAGGACGATGTCCTTTGCTTTTTGCCGGAAAAAGCCGCAGGTGCGGACGTAATTTTCCACATCTTCTACTTTTGCGTTTGCCATCGCCTCCAAGGTGGGGTAGGCGGCGAAAAGCGCAGGGGTAATTAAATTGACCCGGGCGTCCGTGCATTGGGCAGACAGCCGCACGGCGATCATCAGTTCATAATCCTTTTCATAGTGGAGCGCACACAGCGCATCGGGATATTGCTGTTTTAGAATTTCAATAATATGGAGGGCTTTCTCTTTCATTTCCCAACCTCCTTTTCTTTACTATATCACAGAAAAATAGGAAAGAAAAGATACCTGCACAAATTTCTCCTCTCCAAATAGGATGGAGAGGAGGTGGATGGTTATGGTGGGGAGACTGGATCGAATGCCGCCGGGAAGCTGGGGCGTCATTACCCGGATGGGCTGCGGGCCGCGGCTTTATCAGTTGGGGCTGCGCCCGGGCGTGGCGGTATTTTGCAAGTACAAAAGCCGGGGCGTTATGGTGCTGAAAATTGGAAAGCGGCTGCTTGCGCTACGTCGGCGGGAGCTGTACGGTGTTTGGGCAGATTACTGATCGGTTTCTATGATTTCTGCGGTGAGGGCAGAAATTTCGTAGGCAGTCCGTGTTTCCGGGCCGTCGGGGGTCAGCTTGGTGTAATTCCGGCTTTGGAGTCGCCCGCAAATGCGGATCTTATCCCGGACACGGCACCGGGAGACCTCCTGCGCTGTCCGTCCCCACAAAATGCAAGGCAAATAATCTGCCCGTCGGAAGGGACGGGGAACTGCCAGCATCCCATCGCAAATGTCCCGGCCTAAGGGTGTGCGGCGGTAGGTGGGGTCTTTACAGAGGATGCCCTCGATCAGCACGTCATTGATGGGATCACCGTCCTCGCAGGTGATATCTGTGGCAAATACGAAGATCAGTAAATGCCGCACCCCTTCTGTGCGCTGGTTGTGGGAGCGGATTTGTCCGGTGACGGTGAGCATACTGCCCCCGGAGAGGTCAAAGCCATTTAGCACCGATTCCTCTGCCAGCACAGGCAGACGGTCAACTGCCCCTGAAAGCCGGGACACCAGTAGGTAAAAGCGGAAAAAACGGCAGCCGTGATTTTCGTGGGAGAATACCGGTAGTGCTTCCAGCGTTCCCCGGAGCGTAATGCTGTTGGTTATATGTTCCATATGTACCACCTCATAGCCAAATGTATAGAACATCTTATGGTCGTAAGCGCAGAAAAATGACCTCCGCCGGGAGGTCATTTTGTGATCTTATAGAAAAGGAAGCCTAAGAGCGCACCCGATAGGTTCAGGATGATGTCATCCACATCCAGCCGCCCACGCAGCGAAAAAAGCTGCAAAACTTCAATGAGGAGAAGCAGAGAAAATATCCACAGGATAAACCGCCAAAAAGGGCGGAAAAAGGGCCATAAACGGGGGAAAAAGTACCCAGCCGGGATGAACAAAAGAACGTTTCCGATGAGATTGACAGCGCAGTGGCGGATAAGAGAAATATTCATGCTGTTCTGCAAAACCCGGAGGTAATTGCGTATGGTATAGAGGGGTTTTACGCTGTAGTTTTTCGCTACCTGTACCCAGTAATTGCCGTAATCCGGTTGACGGGTGCCGAAGAACAAAAGAAAGATCATAAAACCGCAGTAAAGAAGAAAGAGGACGCACAGCCTGGCCGTTTTATTTGGGTTTGCCACTTTATCACCTCACCTTATCAGTATAGGGAGATCAGGCCAGATTATTTCCGTCGACTCCGTTTTTGCGCAGGCTTTACGGGCGGTTTTGCCGGAGGACGGGAGGGAAGCTTGTTTTGCCGGGGCGGTACAGCGCGAATGAGACACTTTGGCCCAGAGCCGATCAGATCCTCCCGGTGGGCTTTTATCAGCGCCTCCCGCACAAGATAATAGTTTTTGGGATTGCGGTACTGGATCAGCGCCCGCTGCATGGCCTTTTCGTGAGGGTCGGTAGGCACATAGACCTTGTCCATGGTCCGGGGATCTAAACCGGTGTAGTACATCACGGAAGAAAGGGTAGAGGGCGTGGGATAGAAATCCTGCACCTGCTCCGGGTTATAGCCCATATCCCGGATATACTCGGCAAGCTCCACTGCCTCTTTCATCGTCGAGCCGGGGTGGCTGGACATCAGGTAGGGAACAAGGAACTGCTTTAAGCCGTATTGCTTGTTTAAGGCGTAATATTTGTCCACAAAACGGTTATAAACCGCATTTTTCGGCTTGCCCATCCGAGAAAGGACGGCATCGGAAACATGCTCCGGGGCAACCTTTAACTGGCCGGAAATGTGGAACTGCACCAATTCCTTAAAGAAGGTATCCTTTTTGTCGGCAAGGAGATAGTCAAAACGAATACCGCTGCGGACAAAAACTTTTTTGACACCGGTAATTTTCCGTAGCTTCCGCAAAAGCGTCACATAGTCACTATGATCAGCAACCATATTTTTGCAGGGAGTGGGGTAGAGACATTGACGACCGCCGCAAGCGCCTTTCGTAAGCTGCTTTTGGCAGGCAGGCTGACGGAAATTGGCAGTTGGGCCGCCTACGTCGTGGATATAGCCCTTGAAATCCGGGTCGCGGGTCATCATTTCCGCTTCCTGCAGGATGCTTTCGTGGCTGCGGGTCTGGATAATACGACCCTGATGGAAGGTAAGGGCACAGAAGGCGCAGGCGCCAAAACAACCGCGGTTGCTCACCAAGCTGAATTTGACTTCCTCAATGGCAGGGACGCCACCCAATTTTTCATAGCTGGGGTGATAGGTGCGGCAGTAGGGAAGCCCATAAACTGCATCCATTTCCTCGGTGGTCAGAGGCTTTTGGGGCGGATTTTGCACCACAAATTCATTTCCGTAGGGCTCACAAAGCCGCTTGGCGGTGAAGGGGTCGCAATTGCCGTACTGGATGCGGAAGCTCTCTGCATAGGCTTTCCTGCTTTTTTGTAGTTCTTCAAAAGCCGGCAGGGTAACGGTGGGTAGGCTGTTGTCTAATTCCCGGGTCTTAAAGACGGTGCCGTCAATGTAGGTGATGTCCCGGACGTTCAGGCTGGAATTCAGCGCATCAGCGATCTCCACAACGCTCTTTTCACCCATACCGTACATTAAGAGGTCGGCCTGACTGTCCAGCAGGATAGACCGCTTCATACTCTCCGACCAGTAATCATAGTGCGAGAGGCGGCGGAGACTGGCTTCGATGCCGCCAATGAGGATAGGCACATCCTTATAAAGCCTGCGGATCAGGTTGCAGTAGACCACGGTGGCATAATCCGGGCGTTTGCCCATCACGCCGCCGGGGGTGAATGCATCGGTTTTGCGGCGGTGCTTGCTGACGGAGTAGTGGTTGACCATAGAGTCCATATTGCCGCCGGAGACCAGAAAACCCAGCCGGGGTCTGCCGAAAATATTGATAGACTGGGGATTTTTCCAGTCCGGCTGGGAGATAATGCCTACCGTATAGCCCGCATTTTCCAGCACACGGCTGATAATGGCGTGACCGAAAGAGGGATGGTCTACATAAGCATCCCCGATGACATAGACAAAATCGCACTGCGCCCAGCCCCGAGAGAGCATTTCCTGTTTGGTAATAGGAAGAAATTCCATAGGGAGTCCTCCGAAAAGTGTTTTTATACAGTATAGCACGAAAGAAGCAAAAAGGGAAGAAGAAAACCGGACAGGAAAAACCTGCCCGGTTTAAGAATGTTATTAAACACCCAAAATGTCATTTACAATGTCGTTAACAATTGTGTACCAATTTTCTTCTTCGCGCTTCTTGCTTGCGCTTGCAAAAAGACCGCCGCCGGTAACACCTCGTATGAGAGAGCCCACAACCTGACCTTTACCAAAAGCGTTCAAATTCCCTGCAGCCATATCAAGGAGGTTGTCTTTTGCAAACTGCGCAGCGGCAATTGTGCTGCTGCCGCCAGACCATACATCGACAAATGCGTACTTGCCTTGGCGGCTGATTGTGAAAAGATAGTAGTTGTAATCCTTTTGGTGCGCAGGATGGTAGAGGGTTAGGCAGTCAGCAATTGTTTTGGCCATAAGACTGCCGGACTGAATTTGATTGTACCCGAATGCTACAGGAATGCCTATGTTTTCAGCAGCCTCTGTCAGCAAGGCTTGGAGACCTTCAAATGAAACGCTATCCCCATCCGGAAAACGGACTTGTTGTAAATTTGTTAGATCTTTCTCTTTTACCATCTTTTTTATCCTACCCTTGAATAATACAAAACTGATCGTACTGTAGTATTAGGTCTTTTTATAAGTTCCTCCGCAGTTATCGCATTTAACAGTGAGAACTTTGACGTGGTCGGGAACAAGCACCTTTACCATTTTTCCGCAGTTTTCACATCTGAACCATCCATCGTTTGCCATAATCGTAATCTCCTTTGATACTAATTAATCTTCTTCGCGGTCACAGCAACTGCCACCGTGTTTTACTTCTTTATCGTGCAAGGTGCAGTAGCCTTTGCCGTTTCCATACGGCTGATAAAATCTGCAAGTTGCACAATTTCCTGATGCCATAACGTATTCCTCCCTATATTTTTATTTTGTTTGTCCTGTCATAGGACAAAGTTTTCTTGCGCATACTATATCATTAGTTTTGTCCTATGTCAAGACAAAAGAGGGGTATTTATGGCGAGAATTATTGACGGAACCCAGATGAATATGATCGGCAGCAACCTTAGACGGCTGCGGATCGCGCGGGGATGGAGCCAGCAGAAGCTCTCTAATAAATTGGAAATGCTGGCGATCTATGTGTGCCGTGGGTCTATCTCCCGGATAGAGGATAAACAGCGCACGGTGACGGATATTGAGCTTTACGGCTTTTCTCAGGTGTTGGGTGTGCCGATCAGTGAATTGTTTGAGGAACCAAAAGAATAATTTTTCGAAAAAAATAAAAAATCTGTTGACAAACCTATATGCGCGTGCTATTATACTTTAGCGTTTAAGGCGTAACTTCATATGCGCGAGTGGTGGAATTGGTAGACTCGCTAGATTCAGATTCTAGTGTTCACTGCGGACGTGCGGGTTCAAGTCCCGCCTCGCGCACCAAATAAAAAAGAGAGGCATTGCCTCTCTTTTTTTATTTGGTGCGCGGGGCGCCTGTGCGAAGCTGCCTTAAAAGGGGTCCCCGCCGAAGCCCAGCGAAGCGGGTTCGGTGGGGAAAGGAGCCGCAGCAGAATGAAAGAGCTTTCCCACTGGCGGGGAAGCGATGGATATGGCGCTTGCGGCGACGCAGTCCCGCCTCGCGCACGGGAATTCTTTTGGAAACAAATCACCGCACCGATTTCGGCGCGGTGGTCTTAATTTGCGGGGTTGTACCGGGAGATTGCCATGTCGCTGCGCTCCTCGCAATGACAATGAGGGACGGGGGTGCGTGGCGGTCAGATGCCGCCGACAATATCTAAGCTGATCTCTACATCACAGTTGGGGATAATGAAGGCGTAGCACCAATAGTCGCCAGATTCCTGAGATTGGATCTGGGTGCCGTTGACGGTGACAACAATATCTGCGTCCATAAGTTTAAAAGTATAAAGCTTCATCAGCATACCGGAGGGGTACTTTTCAGGAAGTGCGCCTGCGGGGTGGGTCTCGGGGAGACAGACGATGTGCTCTCTGCCTTCGGTGACGGTGATCTGATAGCTGTGCCCATCGCCGGTAAAGGGCTCGTAATCCTCGTGGCCACAGTTTACGCAGCTGCGGATCGTAACGGTCTGCTTGCTGCCCGGAACGGGGTAGACACTGCCTTCGTTATAGCTGTGTCCGAAGAAGCAGGGGTCGATATGCTCTTCGTCATAAAAATAGAAGCCGGCGGCGGGAGCTTCACCGCCTTTGCGGAGGGTAAGCTGGGTGTTATACTTGTAGGTCTTGCCATCGTAGCTATGGCTTGCACCGGGTGCGCGGTAAATACCTAAGAACCAAAAGACGAGCTGACCGCCCTCGTCAGTAGTGCCGTCGGAGTAGACGAAACGGTAATCACCGTTCTGACAATGCTGCTCCAAGGTCCTTGCCGGTTGGAAGTAGTAACTCATAAAAGCAATGCTCAGGGAGCTTTTGTAATGCCCCCGGGTGCCGAGATACTGGAAGTTTTGCGCCTTTAAGTAGTCGTAGACCGACTGGACATAAGTATCAAATTCCTCGTTGGTGAGGAAGTCGTATACCCGCCAGTTATCTTGGTTCAGCAGCGAAGGCCCGGTTTGGGGCAGGTCGGGCACGAGACATTCGGTAAGTTTCTCATCAGAATACCAAACATCCTCTTGGTAATCAGTGCCGCAGCCTGCAAGAACGAGCAGCAGGCAAAGGATCAGGAAGAAAGAGAGTCTTCTCATCATAAACGGTCACTCCTTTTCATTTTTTCTATTATTAGGGTAGCATAAAACCGGGGTGGTGTAAAGGATGGGTTTTCCAATTTCTGAGGGAAATGCTGCCAAAAGGCAGTAGGAGGGGAACAAGAGGTTGACATTAGACTGGATTTCGAGTATAATTTCCAAGTATAAACGGTAACTGTGCCCAATAAAATTTGAAGAAAAAGCGGAGGATTTTCCGGTGAATTGAGGGCTGTGTTTTTCGTTGGCGGGAGAAATTCAGGGAAGGAGAGCCACTATATGAAGAAAAATAAAAGAAAAGGCGCAACGCTTGCGGAAATTTGCATCGTGATGGCAGTGGTGGCGATCGTGTCCCTGTCGGTGACCTCCTTTGCCACCATGGCCAGCGGCCGCGGCACTGCCGCCGCCACCAAGCTGGACGCCATGGGCGATTTGGAAATCGTGGAAGCTGTCGTGGAAAGCTGGATTTTTGAGGCTGCCAAAGACCCGGAAAATGTTATCAATATTGATCCCGAGGTTAGCAATAAGATAACAGCGGTGAAGAATGATCCTGCTGCAAGCGGGAGCATAATGTTTTCCGGTCACACATTGAATGTGACATTTCCGGGCGTAGATGATGCGGTGCTCTATCAGCTGAAATCCATTGTAGGATTGGAATTTGATGTCGTGCCGAATAGCGATGATTCGGCAAACCTTTATTACTGTACAGTTACTTACGAATACCGTAATGGTATTGTTACAAAAGAACAAAATTACACGTTCTGCGTCTATCCCCGGGTGGGCGAGATCGTTTCTGCGCCTACGGAGCCTGTGAATCCGGGCGCATAAGGACTATTGAAAGGAGGGCGATCCTATGAAAGAGAATATGAAATCCCGCAGGGGCGTGGCATTGGCAGAGACTGTGATTGCCCTCGTAGTCATTGGCATTATCAGTATTGCGACCCTGACAGTGATCTTCAGCTCCGTGCAGATCGAGAATAAGACGATCGTTGCAATGGATGTTCGCAATCAGGCGGAAAATGCGATCGAGTGCTTCCGTTTTGCTAAGGGAGATGAAGAGACCTTTATTGCTTGCCTGAATAAGACAACCGTAGACCAAGAACCTGACTTTATCAAAACAGAAGAAAACCCCCATACTTATGTATTGGATAAGGGCGGATATAAAACTACAATTACTGTGACAGTAAATATAGAAAACAACACGGAGACAATGACTGGCTTTACTTTTGAAGCGGTCTATGAAAATGAGAACAAGGAAATTTATAGCTTTGAATTTCCCAAAGCCTCCACAGAGGGAGGTATTACAGAATGAAAAAGAAATTACTTGACCGCCGGGGCGCGGCTATTGAGCTTGCCATTATGATGATGGTATTCAGCATCTTTATTACTACCATCGTGCTGACCACAGCATTGCTGCAGAATTCCCATAAAGCTAAGGCAGAGCTGGGCATCAAGCAGGACATTTTCCTTGAGCAGCTGGGTGAAGATTTCGTGGATGCTGTTTTGAGTGGAAAGCTGGAAAACTGGGAAATCGAATATGACGGTATTACCCTTAACAAAGGTACAGTCGTTAAGCATATTTGGGTAAAGGGTGAAACAGTGCAGCCCACCTGTGAAGCAGGGGGGTATACGCTCTATACTTGCACTTTATGCAATAAAACCAAAATTGAGGACGAACGGCCTGCGGTAGATCACGCACTTTTTAGCGACAGTAATTATGAGAGGGTTCCCCCTAATTGCACCAATTCCGGCAGAGAGACGGGTGTCTGCGGCGTTTGCCATCAGACCATATCGAGAGTGTTGCCTGCAGAACACAAATGGGAGGAAACGGTACAGATACCTCCAAATTGTACTGACGTAGGGTACAAGACGCTTGCTTGCAGTGAATGCCAGGAAACGAAAGAATCTGTTATAATTCCTGCATTAGGACACAACCATGGCGAAAGTGATGACGGAACAATAAAAGTGTCGCCAACCTGCACCCAAAACGGGGTAATTTCCTATAGATGTACTGTTTGTGGTACGGAATATGAGCAGGAAATTGAGGTAACTGGTCATAACTACGGAGAGTATGTAGTTACCAAAGATCCGACAGAAACAGAACATGGCAAACAAGAGAAAGTTTGCGTTTGTGGAGATAAGCAAATTGAGGATGCCCATTATTGGGTAGATGGTGAGACTGTAGAAGCAACTTGCAGCAGTAAGGGTATGAAAACACAATCCTGTACTGTATGCGGAGAAACGCAAACATTAGAAATTGAAACAACCCAGCATAGCTTTGTCGATAATGTCTGTACTGCGTGCGGAATCAACAAGGAGGAAGTCAGATACAACCTGATTGTCTTGCAGTTGACAAAAGACGCCTATATGCTTCACACAGAACAGGTAAGTGGCGATGATGAAGCTGCTGACGAAGAAACACAGAACACAACAGATGTGACCGATATTTCGGATGTTTGTTCCTCCGGCGGAACGGTGGTTTTGAAGATCACCATTTCACAGATTGCGGGAACCTATAAGATTACGGAATGGAGCAAGAAATGAGAGGAGTTTGGGCAAAAATGTTTGAAAGTGCCATAACTGCCGTCATCGGCATTGATACAGATGCGGAAACTTTCAGCTTTTATGTGGATTTAGGCGACAAGCGGGAGGCACAGCAGGTGGTTTCTTACCGCTGCCGTCCTTTCTGCGAGGAGTTCTACCAAAAGCTGGACAAGGCCATTAAGAATTATCAGCAGAGAAACCCCTCTGTTTCTATGGCAAAGGTGGCAATCGTTTTGTCGGACGATGCATTTTTGATGGACACCATCAATGTGCCGACCATCAACCGCCGGGCTATGGAAAACTCTTTAGAGGTGGCCATCGGCGCGACCTACAAGAATAAAAAAGAGCTGCGTTACCGCACCTATCCGCTGAACCAAAACAAGCAGTTCTCTACCTTTGGCATCGTGGGTATCCGCAAGGATATTTTGGACAAGCTGCAGGAGGTCTGCAGTGCCAATCAGGTGGGCATTCACAGCGTTACCTCTGCGGCCAACGCTATGGCCTGCGGCGCAATGGCACTCAATGGCAGACTGAGAAGCGGTACATATCTCCTTCTTGACGTAAAAGAAAACTGCTGCCGGTACGCCTTTGTGAATAAAGGCCGTGTCATCGGCGCGTACCGCCTGCCCTTTGGCGAGGCGATACTCTATAAGTCCCGCGTGGTTTCTGAGGATCTGCTCTTTGACCACAGCAGCGGCGAGCTGCTCGTTCTCAACGCCAACGAAAAGGCAAAGGCCAAGCATATCACGATGATGGGTGAGGAGGTCCTCGCCGACCCGGATCTGATGCCTGCTGAGGCAGAGGAAGAAGAGGAGGAAGAGGCCCTCTTTGTAGCGGCTGCCGGTAATGGCAAGCGCACCGGCAGAAAGCTGCCGAAGTTTATGCAGCGGGAGCTGCCCACCGACCGGGAAGGCTTTGTTTATGAGAATTTCCGGATCATCCTGAAATGGACACTGGATGTGCTTGCAGGCAACCCCACGATCACATCTCAGGGCGCCATTGATGTGGTTTATGTCAATATGTCCAAGGAATACGATTTCCTCTTCCCCCGGTTAAATGCCGAGGAGGAAGGTCATTGCGTAAAGTTTGTGCCTCTGCTGCCCGGTAACGGCTACAGCGATCTATCTGCCGATGCTCACGATCTGGAGCTCTACGGCGGATTCCAGCTGCGCCAGTTTGGCAAGCTTAATAATTTCTGATAAAGAATAAGGAGAGATAATATGGGCCCTCAGGAATTTACGATGCTTTGCGTATACATACTTTCCGGAATATTGGGCCTGTGCGTGGGCAGCTTTCTCAATGTGGTGATCTACCGCCTGCCCAACGGGATGAATCTTTCCAAGCCCGGCTCTCATTGCACCAAATGCAATTATAGCCTCAAATGGTACGATAATATTCCCGTACTGTCCTATCTGATGCTTGGCGGCAAGTGCCGCAAGTGCAAAGCGCCCATTTCGCCCCGGTATATGATCGTGGAGCTCTTTAATGCGGCGTTGTGGCTACTGGCGGCAGCGCTCTACTGGGAGGCAAGTCCTCTGTATGCCTGCGCGGTGGCGGTGGCCTGCTCGGCACTTATCTGCATTTTCTTTATCGATTTGGAGCATATGCTCATTTATAACCGCTTTACCATCCTTGTGGCCATCGCCGGCGTGATCGCCGCGGTGACACAGGTAGAAGGTGTTTGGAACGATCACTTGATCGGCGCGGCAGTCGGCGGCGCGGCGTTCCTCGCTATCTACTACGGCGCGCTGGCGGTGCTGAAACAAGAGGGACTTGGCTTCGGTGATGTAAAATATGCCGCTGCGGCAGGCCTGCTTTTGGGATGGCAGAGATTTTTGTTTTCCATTCTCATCGCATCCGTAGCAGGAGCCTTGGTTATGGTGATCTCCAACCGGGTCACCAATGCCGATAAGCGGAAAGAGTACCCCTTTGGCCCTTACCTTGTGGTGGGCACATTGGTGGCGCTGTTCTTTGGCAATGTGGTGATCTCTTGGTACATTGGACTTTTACTGCAATAGGAAAGGAAGAATGATCCTCTATGCAAAAATATAAATATACGGCAGTTGATCTGCAAAAACACAAAATTAAGGGCGTTTTTATCGCTAAGGATGAGAGCGACTTAGCGGAGCAGCTGGCAAAGCAAAGCCTGTTTCTGATTTCTGCAAAGCCTTACAACAGTGGCACCTCCGGCTCTTTCTTTAGCTTTGAGCAGACGGTTACCATTAAGGAGCTGACCGGTTTCTGCCGGCAGTACGCCATTATGCTCAATACCCACATTCCGATTTTGGACTGCCTGGATATTCTGAAAAACCAGCCCTATACCAACTACTTTAAGAACGTGATCTCGGTGATCTACGAGGACGTGGAAAGTGGTGTGCTGCTGTCGGAGGCACTGGAGAAGCACAAAAATGTGTTCCCCGATTTCTTCCGCAGTATGATCAAGGTCGGCGAGCTTTCGGGACACTTGGATGCAGTGCTGAACTCTTTGGCAGAGTACTACGAGACCGAATCCGAAAACCGCCGGAAGATCAAGAGCGCACTGTCCTATCCTATGATGCTGATGGGTATGACTGTGGGTATCGTCGTGCTGATGCTGGCGGTGGTTGTGCCCACCTTCCGGGATACCTTGGCAAAGCTGAATGTAGAGCCTGAGGGATTGACAGCGGCGATTTACGCCATTTCCGATTTCCTGCTGGCCTACTGGCAGATACTCCTGCTGGTGATCTTGGGCGCGGTGCTTGCGGTGATGCTCGTTAACCGCACGGAAAAGGGTAAGTACTTCTTTGACGTTTGCAAGCTGACCATTCCGGTTATTAAAACTGTCCAGATCAATACCATCACCTCCCGCTTTGCAAGAGCCTTTGCGCTGCTGCTGAGCAGTGGCCTCGATCTGAACGAAGCCCTCAACGCAACGGAGATCGTCATCGGCAACCGATACTTATCAAAGCGTTTCCACGAGGCGGCAGAGGCGGTCCGTGGCGGTATGTCCCTTACCAACGCCTTTGAGAGCTACAAGCTCTTCCCGCCTATGATGGTGCAGATGATCACCATCGGTGAAAAGACCAATGCGTTGGACGATGTACTGACCCGTTCCTGCAAGTTCTTTGACGATCAGGTGGAAATCTCTGTCAATTCGCTGACCAACAAGCTGCAGCCGATTATGCTGCTGATCATGGGCGCCGTTATTATTACCCTGTTCCTGGCGGTCTACTCTCCCATCCTGTCGATTATGACCGGACTGAATGTATAAGAGGTAACATACTATGAATACAAATTTCGAGCTGCTCCAATTTTATATTTATAAAAAGCTCGTCAAGCGTAAGGATGCCCAAACCTATCTGGAAGAAGCTGCCCGCTTGAATGTCAGCATCCGCGACTATTTGCTGGCCAAGGAGATCATCACCGACAATAGCGATTTGGAAGCACTGGCAGAGTACTACTGCATGCCCAGCGTGGAGATCGATATGCTGGAGATCGATGAAGAACTGTTTGATCTCTTTACCTTCGATTTTATGAAGAAGCATAAGGTTGTTCCCATCAGCTATGATAAAAACGGCGTGCTGCTGGTTGCCTGTGCAAAGCCGCTGAGCTGCCACGCGATGTCTGCCATTTCCTCTCAGCTTGGCTGCAAGTGCCAGTATATTTTGGTGCCCGCTGTGCAGATCGAGCGGTACGTTGACTCTGTTTCTGCGGTGGTCTCCACCTCTGCGGCACTGAGCGATCTGAACACCGAAAAGGAAGAGCAGCAGGTAAGCGTGCTTCAGGGCGGCGGCGTGACCGGTGCCAGCGAGGGCGATGTTATCAATAATCCCGCTGTCCGTTTGGTGGACTCCGTTATCCGCGAGGCCATTCCTTACCGGGCAAGTGATATTCATATCGAGCCCTTTGAGAAGGCTGTCCGTGTCCGCTACCGTATTGACGGCGACCTGCAGGATCGCGCAGAGTTCCCCATTGAGGCATATTCTGCCATCTGCGCCAGACTTAAGATTATGGCTGGCCTCAACATCGCGGAGCGTCGCGTGCCTCAGGACGGCCGTATCAATATGAACATCGGTGGCAAGGAATACGACTTCCGTGTGTCTACACTGCCTACCGTTTTTGGTGAAAAGTTCGTTATCCGTGTGCTGGATAAGACTTCCTTTAACTTTACCCGGCAGGATCTGGGCTTTACCGACGAAGAAAATGCGGTCGTTGACAAAATGCTGGCGCGGCCCCACGGCATCATTCTGCTGACCGGCCCCACCGGCTGCGGTAAGTCCACCACACTGTACTCCTTCCTGAAAGAGGTTAACAACTCTACGGTTAATATCGTTACCGTTGAGGACCCTGTGGAATATACCATGGCAGGTATCAACCAGACCCAGGTCAATGCCAAGGCCAATATGACCTTTGCGGCCGCACTGCGCTCCATTCTCCGTCAGGACCCGGACATCATTATGATCGGTGAGATCCGTGACGAGGAGACAGCAGAGATCGCAGTTCGATCCGCTATTACCGGTCACATCGTATTTTCTACCCTCCATACCAACGATGCGCCCGGCGCCATCCTTCGCTTGCAGGATATGGGCATCGACAACTACTTGGTTGCCGACGCACTGGTGGGCGTTATCGCCCAGCGTCTTGTAAAGCGGCTGTGCCCGGCCTGCAAGAAAAAAGGCCGTACCAACACTAAGGAAATGGAGATCCTTGGCCTTACCGAGCCTATTTCCATTGCCCGTCCCCAGGGGTGCCAGTTCTGTAATAACACCGGTTATAAGGGCAGAATTGCAGTTCACGAGGTCATGTATATGAACGAGGCGATGAAGAGCGCGGCTATGAACGAGCGCAATTTGGACGTTCTGCGTAAGCTGGCTGCAGATAACGGCATGAACACTCTGTGGAATTCCTGCCGCAGCTTGGTAATCAAGGGCGTTACCAGTATTCAGGAACTGATGTACCTGAACGCAGAATAATCATCACCAATTTTTAGGAGGAGCGATATGGCAAAGCAGCATTTTTATTCCCGCGTGCCTGCCAAGGGAAGCCTATATAACCGTTCCGACGGCTTTGATACCTTTGCCCATTCTCAGGGTCTCAGCCGGGACTTTATAGAGCGGGAGCTTTCTGCCGTCTATGAAAATAAGCTGACAAAGCAGGATGCGGAGGCTGTCCGCACCGGGCGGATGCCGGCAGTTTACAGCCAGAGCTGCCTGAAGTCGGGCGCGCTGGTGCAAAGCTGCGTTTCCTATCTGCCTAAGGACTATACCGGTGAGCGCAGTGCCTACCTTTGTCACAGTCTGGTCCTCTCCAAAGAAGAAATGGAGTTGGTTTTCTCCGATAACGCCAATGCGCTGCTGAACCCGGAGATGTTTGTTTCCAATGCGGGCGCTTTTGACCTTGCCACGCAAGTGGCAACGGGCGATTATCCGGAAAAGGCTTATATCCCCTGCGGTGCGGAGGATCCGAAGTTCCTGACGGAGCGATATGACTCCGCGACTGTAAAGGCGTTCCTGTTTGCCATTTTTTCTGCGCTGTGCGGAAAGGGTAAGACCGTCTATTTTAAGCTCCCCTGCAAGGACGAGGAAGCACCCAAAGAAGCTCTGAAAATGATGAATATGGCTACCAGTGTGGTGCCGTACCATCTGCGAAAAAGCATTTCTTTTGTTACCTATGTGACCGATCCTGCCCAGTATAATCACGTGAAGATCAAGTGCGTTTGCGCCGATTGTCCGGAGGCAGCACTGAGCAAGGGCATTTTTGTGGACTTTGGCACAGATTTGGTGACCGGTATGCCGGCGGCGGATGTGGTGGCAAAGATCCCGGTGAGCTTTTTCTACTCCCTTTTGGAGGACGCCTCCATTCGGGGCGAATTTTTGCGGTTTGTGGATAAGGCGGTGGATGCGGTTCCGGAGCTTCAAAAGCTGAACCCCAAGACCCTTTCCGATCTTGTTTTCCTCTTTGGCGGTGCCAGTGGCCTTTACGATCAGGAAAAGACATTGCCGACGGATGAGGATGTACTTACTTTCCTTTCCAGCTATGAAAAATACCGGGCGGCATTGGGCGAGGAGTCCCGGCGCAATGCCTATAAGTGCTTGGAAAGATACCCCCGCAAGCACGTAGCTATCCCCAAGACCATCTTTGCAAAGGTATCGAAGCTGTACAGCGCGGAAGTGCCTTCTGCCAAGCGGATGGTGATGAACGTTGTACTGGAGCTGATCCACACTGACGTGATGCGGGATAAGCTGTTTGTGTTCCTAAAGAACAATTACGACGGCGAGGATGCAGACATCCGGGCAGTGATCACCGAAGATCTTTGCCGGGTGTACTACGGCGGCTTTCTGCAGTCTCAAATTTTGGATTTCTTCTCACAGCACTTTGCAACGGAGCCTGAAAGTGCCCAAGATGCCGTTTTTGAAAAGCTGATGCTGACCATCCGCACGGTGGCTATCCAAGATAAGATCCTCGCCATTGTAGCGGAGAACTACGGCGTTTTGACGGCAAGACAGAAGACGCATCTGTACGAGACGATCTTCGAGATGATTCCCGAGTGTGATAAGCTGACCGCAGCGTTGATCTCCCGGATCAATGCCCAGATGGAAGTAGAAGATCAGCAGGTTCGCGCCTATGTTACGGAGAAACTGACCGAATTCCTGTCTGCGGACTATAAGAAAAAAGAGCACAAATTGATGCCGCTATATTGCGCAGAGCCGGGCTTCTGCCGGGATCTTGTAGTGACTCTTACCTTTGGCGCGTGGAGCACCCGAAAGATCCACGAGGAGTATATCTCTCTGCTTTCTGCAAAGAAGATCGAGGAAAAGGCAGAAATGCTCTCCTATATTGTAAAGACAGTACCCGGCGAAAAGACCGACGGTCTGCTGACACTGGCGGTAGAGCCGCTGTTTGCTGCAGAGGTGCAAAAGGCAAATCTCTATCAGTGGATGGCGGTGGAGGAGCAGCTGCAAGGCGAGTTTGCTGACCGCTGCATTGCCACTTGGGAGATTTTGCGCCATAAGGTCATCCATCCCGGCATTATGAACCGGATCAATGATATTTATGCTGTAAAGCTTAACAAAGAGGGCTTGCAAGTCATTTCCCAGTACGCAAAAGACCATCCCTATCTCCGGGACAGCGTAGCCTATAAGGCCATTGCTACACTGCGTCAGCTGATTGATGCGGTAGAAAATGCAGATGCGGGCTATACGTTCCGCACACTGTGGGCACTTTTGCAGGAGAATATGGACTACAGCGCGATGGCAGACTACCTTCTGCAGACACGGCTCAGTTGGGAAATTCAGACCCCGGAAACGGGTGTTCTCTGGTGCCTGTGCGGCAATGCGCTGAAGGACAGAAAGCTCCTTTCTCAGGAACTGTATCAGCAGGCGAAGAGTCGGTATTCCCACGCGAAGGCGATTGAGGATCCCAAGCTGACAGGCGCGAAGCTGACCGCAGCGGCGGGCACGGCAGCCGGTGAGCGGATACTCCAATACCTGATGTGGGCCTGCGCTGCAGAACCGGCACTGACGGCTGTTGTTTGTGAGGACAGGGAAGGAATGGCAGAGTTAATTCGCGCGCTGACAGAAGATTGCGGTCGCAGCATGGAGAAATGGGTGCTTACCACCTTGGAAAACGCGCCGGAGCAGCTTCGAGAGCTGACGACTGCGTTGCTGGCGGAGAATAAGCCCAAGCCCGGCAATATTTTCGCAAAGCTCTTTGGTAAAAAATAATACATATGCCCGCCTCGGGGATACCCGAGGCGGCTTTGTTTTATAGGGAACGGATTCATCCGTTCCGAGCAGGTGTACGGGAATACGAGGAATGCATAAACGCATTCCCTACAGCGGATAACGGAGTGCGTTTGGAGGAATATTTGGATAAATTTTGAAATAAGTATTGACAAAGAGGGGGGGTGGGTGTATTATATTGGAGGTTAGCGCAGGCTAACTTTTGAGATAAAAAAGGAGATCGATGAAAATGAATCTGTGCGCGGCAGAGCTGGGAAAAGAATATATTGTTGCCGCCATCGATACCGATGATGAAGAGCTCAATAGCTTCTTGTTTTCTTTGGGTTGTTACAGCGGTGAGCCCATCACGGTGATCTCCCGTCGTCGCGGCGGTTGTACTGTTTCTATTAAGGACGGAAGATATAATATCGACAATCAATTGGCAGCAGCCATCCTCATCGGCTGAAAAGCACTGGGACCGGCTGCCGCCCCTATTTTGGGCTATCAGTTAGCGTAGGCTAACTACAATAGATATATGGAGGAGATAAATGATGAGAATTGCGTTTGCTGGCAATCCAAATAGTGGCAAGACCACGATGTACAATGCCCTCACAGGCCGCAACGAAAAGGTAGGCAACTGGGCAGGTGTTACAGTGGACAAAAAGGAAGCGCCGATTAAGAAGCTCTATGCAGGTGAAATGGAGCTGACAGCGGTGGACCTGCCGGGTGCCTACTCTATGTCGCCTTTTACATCAGAAGAGAGCGTTACCAGTACTTATGTCAAAAATGAGCATCCGGATGTCATTATCAATATCGTGGATGCGACAAACCTGAGCCGCAGCCTGTTCTTTACGACCCAGCTTTTAGAGCTGGGGATCCCCATTGTTGTGGCGCTTAACAAGCATGATATCAATGAGAAGAAGAAAAATAGTATTGATGCCGGTACTCTGGCGCAGAAGCTGGGTTGTCCCGTAGTGGACACCACTTCTACCACAGGTGACGGTCTGAAGGAGCTGGTGGCTGCGGCCATCTCAGTGATCGGAAAGCTACAGACTGCGCCTTATCATCAGGGCAATGTGGACCTGAACAGTAAGGCGGCTGTTGTGGATGCAGATAAGAAGCGCTTCGCTTTTGTCAATAAGATCGTTGCCAAGGTAGAGACCCGAAAGGTGCTTACAAAGGATCGAAATTTCCAGGATAAGATCGATGACATAATTACCCACCCACTGATCGGTATTCCCGTTTTTGCTGTGGTGATGTGGCTGGTGTTCTGGATATCGCAGGTGGGTCCCGGCGTGTGGTTGGCAGAGGGCTACGAATTTGCCAATGGTACGACTGTTCCCGGCCTTGTGACTTACATTGAGATGTTCGGTGAGTGGATCGGAGGACTGCTGGCAGATACGGCGCCCATTCTGCAGACCATCGTCATTGACGGCATCATCGGCGGCGTGGGTGCTGTGGTTGGCTTCCTGCCGCTGGTTATGGTGATGTATTTCCTTCTTGCGCTGCTGGAGGATTGCGGCTATATGGCTCGTGTGTCTGTTGTTCTGGATCCTATCTTTAAGAGAGTGGGTCTGTCCGGTAAATCCGTTATCCCGCTGGTCGTAGGCACCGGCTGTGCAATCCCTGGCGTTATGGCGTGCCGTACCATCCGGGATGAAAGAGAGCGCAGAGCTACCGCTATGCTTACGCCCTTCATTCCCTGCGGCGCAAAGATCCCGGTAATCGCTCTGTTTGCAGGTCTTTTCTTCCCGGAATCCAACTGGGTTGCTCCTGCAATGTACTTTATGGGTCTGCTTTTGGTATTTTTGGGCGCGCTGCTCATCAAGTGGATCTCCGGCTATAAGTACAGAAAGTCTTTCTTTATTATAGAGCTTCCTGAGTATAAGGTGCCTTCTCTTTGGAACGCCGTTAAGTCTATGTGCGCCCGCGGCTGGTCTTATGTAGTGAAGGCCGGTACGATTATCTTACTGTGCAACGCTGCGGTTACCATTATGCTCAACTACTCCTGGACACTGCAGGAGGTAGAGGCTACCGAATCCATTCTTCACGACCTTGCTACCCCCTTTGCTGTACTTCTGATCCCTCTGGGCTTTGGTATGTGGCAGCTTGCCGCCGCGGCAGTTACCGGCTTTATTGCAAAGGAAGAGGTGGTAGGCACTTTGGGCGCTGTATTTACGGCGTTGGCTGTCAATGAGGACTTTGAACTGCTCCAGACCGGAAACGGTGAAGCTGTTCTGGGTATTACGGCGGCGGCTGGTCTTGCTTACCTAATCTTCAATCTGTTCACACCGCCTTGTTTCGCGGCAATCGGCGCAATGAATTCTGAGATTAAGAGCAAAAAGTGGCTCTTTGCAGGTATCGGCTTGCAGTTCGCCATTGCCTATGTGCTATCCTTCCTTGTGTATCAAATCGGTACAGTGATTACTGCAGGTACGGTCGGTACGGGCTTCGTGGCAGGTCTTATTGCGGTTGCCGGCATTATCGCAGTTGTTGTGGTGCTTGCGATTCGTTCCAACGCGAAGACAAAAAAGGAATTTGCGGGCAGCCGGAAATAAATTATAAAGGAGAGATAACCGATGGTAGATGATATCATTGTGGCTGTAATTCTTGCAGCTATTTTAGGCGGTGCCATTTTCTATATTGTAAAAGCAAAAAAACGCGGTCAAAAGTGCATCGGTTGTCCCGATGGCTGTAGTTGCGGCAAATCCGGCGGATGTTCCGGCGCTTGCGGTGAATGTAATCATTGATAGAAATGTCCCGGGCAGGAAAACTGTCCGGGACATTTTGTTGCATTTTCTAAAAAATGTGGTATGATAAAGTTATACTGATTGCAATAGGGAGGAAGACCTATGCTGGATTTTATTCGCATTGCCTGTGTCGTACCGGAGGTACGGGTAGGTGACCCTGTAAAAAACACAGAGGAGCTGTGCGATTGGCTGGATAAGGCTGAGGCCGAAGGCAGCGATCTGGTGCTGTTCCCGGAGCTGGCTGTGACCGGCTACACCTGCGGTGATTTGTTTTTGCAGGATATACTGTTGCGGGCTGCGGAGAACGGCATTGTAAAAATTGCCGCACATACAAAAAAATACCCGGCGCTGACGGTAGTGGTGGGCGTTCCTCTGCGGTTTGGGGGACTGCTATATAATTGCGCGGCGGTGATCTCAGATGGCGTTATTCGCGGTATTGTACCGAAAACCTATTTGGCAGGCGAGATGGGCGAGAGCCGCTGGTTTGCCACTGCCTCTAAGCTGCTGATGACCACTGTACGCTGCGCCGGGCAGGATGTGCCTCTTGGCAGCGACCTGCTGTTCTCTTTGGAGGATGGGACGATCTTTGGTGTAGAGATCTGTGAGGATCTGTGGCGACCGGTGTCGCCCTCTGCACGATTGGTAGCTGCCGGTGCGGAAGTGATACTCAATCTCTCTGCTTCCAATGAGCTGGTGGGCAAGCGCGCCCACCGTCAGGAGCTGGTGCGCAGTCAGTCTGCCGCCAACTGCTGCACCTATGTGCTGGTATCTGCGGGCTATACGGAATCCACCCAAGATACTGTCTTCTCCGGCCACAGCATTGTGGCGGAAAAAGGAAAAGTATTAATGGAGAATCAGCATCTTTTAGATGCGGGATATATGCTGGTGTGCGACAGTGATTTGGGTAAATTGCGCTTTTTGCGGCAGAAGAATGGCCACGCAGGTGTGACTGCTCAGCCGTGCCGTGTGATTTGCTGCGGCGCGGCACCCAGAAGCGATGGCTCTCATTATGAGCTGACAAAGCTGCCCTTTGTGCCTCAAACCAAAAATGCCCGGCAGGAGCGCTGCCGGGAGGTCTTTGAAATTCAGGTTCGTGGCCTTGCCCAAAGACTGCGTGCTGTGGGCGGCAAGGCAGTGATCGGCGTTTCCGGTGGCTTGGACTCCACCTTGGCGCTTTTGGTGGCGGTGGAGGCGATGGCGCGGATTGGAAAAACTGCCGCCGATGTGCACGGCATTACGATGCCTTGCTTTGGTACCACTGACCGAACTTATCAGAATGCTTTGACACTGATGAGGAAATTGGGTGTGACCACTCAGGAGATTCCCATCCGGGAAGCGGTGAAGCTTCATTTTGCAGATATCGGACAAGACCCGGGTAAGTTGGATGCCACCTATGAAAATTCCCAGGCGCGGGAACGAACACAGGTGCTGATGGACTATGCCGGCCTCTGCGGAGGTATGGTGGTAGGCACAGGCGATCTGAGCGAGTTGGCGCTGGGTTGGTGCACTTATAACGGTGACCATATGAGTATGTACGGTGTCAATGCCTCTGTGCCTAAGACACTTATCCGTTTTGTCATAGAAATGCTGGCAGAAAGCGAGCAATTTGCAATGGTAAAGGACGTGCTTTTAGATATTTTGGATACACCCATCAGCCCCGAACTGCTGCCCCCCGATGCCAGCGGTAACATTGCCCAGCAGACAGAGGACCTGGTCGGCCCTTACGCACTTCACGATTTCTTCCTCTACTATGTGGTGCGCTATGGCCTTGCACCGAAGAAGGTCTATACACTGGCTTGCCGCGCATTTTCCGACACCTTTGACAGTGCGACAGTGAAGAAATGGCTGGTGACCTTCTACCGCCGCTTCTTTACCCAACAGTTTAAGCGGTCCTGTATGCCTGACGGCCCCAAGGTAGGCGCGGTGTCCTTTAGTCCGCGGGCGGATTGGAAGATGCCCAGCGATGCCTGCAGCGCCCTTTGGCTCAGCGAAACGGAAAACCTATAAAATCAAGCACCCTCCGAGTTTGGAGGGTGCTCTTTTGCTTACTGCATATTCTGCTCGTAAGCTTCGATCATCTTCTTAGACACTTGACCCGTACGACCTTTTAGCTTTTCAAAGTACAGCTTGGTGCTTTCTCCGGTGAAAAACCGAACTTCCAGCTGCATTGTATGGCCATTTTCGGGGGTAATGAAGATTTTATCGATGTAATCGTCTACAAAATCTTTTGTGATGGCGCCGGTGGAAACGGCATCCTCGATTGCCCGCATAGCGGCTTTCAGCGCAGCGATTTGCTTACGGAATTCATCCTTATGAGCTTCTTGCTGTTCCATCTCCTCAATCTGTATGTCGATCTCAGCAATTTCATCCGCGCAGGCTTTATTCATATGGATGAAGTCCGTATCAGAAATCTTGCCACATACATTGTATTCCAGTAGTTTAGATTTTTTCTTGAGGATCATATCCCGACGTTGCTGGGCAGCTTCGATTTGCTTACTGAGATCTGTTTGCGAATGAGTTGCCTGAAACATTTCTGTGTAGTCATTGATGAGAGTGTCGGTGGTTATCTTGGTGTCCCGTGCAAGATCCAGCAGGATGGGCTTTAGTTCTTCCTCGTAAATAGGGAAGGAGCCACAGGAGTGGGCACCGTTTTTGATTTTACCTGAGCAGACCCAGCGACTGTTCTTATTGCCGGCTTTGTCAACAGACTCTTTGCGGTAATAGGCTGCGCCACAGCAGGTGCAGATCAGCTTACCGGTCAGCAGATTGGCGTGGTTACAGATGCCCTGGCGATTTTTTACATCGTCACTACGCCGCTGTAAAACTGCATTGGCGGCTTCCCACAGTTCTTCGGAAACGATAGCCGGGACGATCTCGCCGGTTTCATCCTTGAACATAACCCATTCTTCCGGAGGCAGGCTTTTTGCCTTCTTGGTAAACATATCGATGACTTTGTACTTGTTGCCGGCATAGTATCCTTTATATTTGGGATTGGAGATCATATTGGACATAGTGGTATGGGAGATTTTTTTGCCATTGTGATTGCGGTAGCCTTTCTCCCAGAAGATGACCTCGATCTGCTTCATGCTGTAATGATTGGTGGCGTAGAGTGTAAAGAGCTCTCGCACCATCACTGCTTCGTCTTCGTCGATCACCAGTTTGCCGTTGTCCTTTACATAGCCAAAGATGCGGCTGTTACCCAGCACTACGCCATCCTTGATTGCCTGCTGATGGCCAAACTTCACGCGGCTGCTGAGCTTGCGAAGCTCATCCTGAGCGATGGAGGACATAATGGAAAGGCGCAGCTCGGCATCTTCATCAAAGGTGTTGATGTTATCATTCTGAAAGAACACACCGACACCATGACTGAGAAGCTGACGGGTAAACTGTATGGAATCCAAGGTGTTACGGGCAAAACGGGAAATCTCTTTGGTTATGACTAAGTCGAATAGATTTAGAGAGGCATCGTCAATCATACGATTGAAGTTCTCCCGCTTTCGGGTAGAAATGCCGGAGATGCCCTCGTCGATATATCCCGGAATAAATGTCCAGTTTTTGTTTCGCTTAATAAGATCTTCGTAGTAGGTGATTTGGTTGCCCAAAGAGTTGAGTTGTTCGTCGCTTTCAGAAGAGACACGGGCGTAATAGGTGACCCGCAAAGGAATATCATAAATTGATTTGGTACGTAACATAGTTCGTAAGCTGTGGATGTCCATATTGTTATTCTCCTTTTCTTTGTATTAATAATTATAAATTTAGTCGTGGTGCAAAGCAACTGGATAGTAATGGGAGTTGCTTCAGTTATGTATCAGGGGCTGTGTTGACAGCCCCATATCTCAGCTTTTGACAGATGCGTATTTACTACTGATCTGTATTTGCATCTTCCTATATTGCTCCGGCGTAATAACCCCTTGTTCAAGCAATTGGCTGTTGTAGTAATTAAGCCACATCTTCTCTACAACAATACGACGGCGCTGTTCATTGGACATTGTATTTTTCTCAGCCATTATATTTTCCCTCGCTTGTCAGGGATAGTATTCCCTGGAGCAATGTGGCAATGCACGCAGGGGAGGACATAAGGCCGTTTGTGTCCTTACAATAAGTGGAAAAACTGGAAAAGTCCAGAGAGAATCGAGTAAACTTTTTGTGAATTCTCAGGGTATTATGCTTCTTGTAGTGTGTCATTAAGATTAGTAATGCATTTTCCCCCAACGGGGTTTTCTTCATAGGCGATTTCCTCCATTTCATAAATTTAGGCAGCTGTTACATAGACAGCTGCCAAATACTTTCTTGTTCGTCATATAGTTCTTCTTGCATCGCGGCTTCTTCCTCTTTGCGCTGCTCCTCATCACGGATAGCCAGGAGGGCGGCAATGGCGATGCCCAAAGCTGCGCCCACGGCTTGACCACCTTCTTGGGCTTCAATACGCTGACGCTGCTGTTCTTCGTCTTCATTGGTATCTTCGGTCAACCTGCTAACAGCAGACAGAGTATGCATGCCAGCACCGAAGATGTCGCCGACACCGCTGCCGCGATGAGCACCCATTTGCGACAGGTGTTTTCCAGACTCTCTTTGGCGTTCTTTAGATCCCGCAGATTTTCGAACAGCTTCCTGGATAAGTCCGAAGAGTATTCTTCTCTCTTCTTCCCATCCTGTTCGATCAGCTGTTCCACCGCCCTCTTTGTGTCGGTGCCATTCTGTGCCACCTGATTTATCAGACGATAATTCATCGCGTTCCACTCGTCTATGGTGGCCAAATTCTCTATCATCTGATATAGCTTCGGCTGGAACTGCACCGCCTCTGCCAGTAGTTGGTTCTCTTTCTTCCGCCATTCCTCCGGGATGGCGTACACCACTGGCTGATAGGGTATCTTCTCTCTTGTCTCCAAAGCTTCTGCATTGCGCTCTACCAGTTGCGACAGCGATAAGCTCTTCGGCTTGTTGCCTTCGGATTGCAAACTCATATTCCATCATCTCCTTCTTATATTTATCGTCGTGCAGTTTAATCCCTCTGCACTTTTTGCCGTTGGGGCAGGTGTAGGTGATATACTTTCTCTCTTCCGTCCAAGCTACACCGTAGCCCCGTTTCTTCATTTCCTTTACGAAGCTCTCCTTGTCGGGGCTGCGCTTCATTGCTTCACCAATATGGAACATCAGCTGAAACTTCCAACTCTCACCGCCTACAGCCGCACGGTACTCCCTTGGGTTTATCTTCGTGCCGCCCTTCTCGTATGGTGTTAGTGTAGTCAGTCCGTATGCCTTGCACAGCTCGTCGCTGAGCTTCCGTAGCTCCACTAAGGTGTTGGGATGCTGCCGTAGCTTCAACCCCGTCTCAAAGCTTACGGAGTTGATTACAAAGTGGGAATGGATGTGTGCGGTGTCACAGTGGGTAGCCACTAAGACTTCGTGTCCCGGCCAGGCCTTTGCTGCAAACTCTAACGCCAGCTCGTGCGCCTGGGCATAGGTGATCTTCTCCTCTGGAGAGAAGGATTGTACATACTGATAAAAGCGAATACCGGTGTCTTTGTTCCATGCAGCCTTGGTCGCTTCAAACTCTGTAACGGCATTTAAGCCATCGCAGTTGACACCGCTGACCCAGCGGATACCTGCGTCCTCATCCCAAGTTTTCTTCTCCTGCATACAGTAATTCATTACTCTCTGCATATCGCTGGGGCGTTGCCGAGTTTCTTTGATATAGGCGATAGATGCCAGTTTAATCACCTCGTCCAATACGCCGGACTTCCTCATAGATCGCCCGCTGGAGATCAATGACCTCCCTAAAATTGTAAGAGGTGAAAACGCCTGCATTGATCTTGGTTGTGATCTGATTCAGGTTGTTGCCTATGCGCTTTAGTTCGGTTACCAGCGGTTTCGTATCCTCTGCCACATAAATCTCAGTATGCAGTGCGGAAGCCAGTAGATACTCCGTCACATTCATACCGGCTTTTGCCACCTTTTCCATAATGGCATCGTGTTCTTTTTCCGTTAAACGGATAGTCAGTGTCTTATTCCTTTTCCTCAAATGATCATTCCTTTCATAAAAAATGTGGATATAAAGTGGGTTTGGGCTGCTGCCCATTTCTTTCCTTTGTGCTGGCGGATAGCCAAGCGCTCTGCTTGCCCCGTCGCAAGGCGATGGGAAAGTTACGCCCCTACCGTATACCGAAGCCTTTTTCTTTTCCTCGTTGACTTGCGGTCCTTCTGCGTTCCTCTGAATAGGGTGCAGTCAAGCGGATGCTGATTCTGCGCTTGTCAATTTCAAACCGCATACCGCCATCTTCGTCTGCTTCTGTTAACTGGCAGAGATAGGGATAGCTTTTTGCGTATTGGGTTAACCGCTTTTTGAGATCCGTGTTGTGGGTAAACACCTCTGCGATACCGTCTTGTTCATTGAAAAACAATTCTGTGATCTTTTGCCTTCGTTTCAAAAATATCACCTCCATTTCGTGATTTTCTTTCGGCTCAAGAGTCGGCAAA
>JAZSDE010000095.1:0-4197 GCA_045531015.1 Faecousia sp. | reverse complement strand
TGCAACCAGATCCTTGAAAGCGTCGGTCTTGGAAGCGAAGTCGGTCTCAGCGTTGACTTCGATCACAACGCCGATGCCGCCGATAACAGCAGCGTAAGCAACGCCCTCAGCGGCGGTGCGGTCAGCCTTCTTGGCAGCCTTTGCCAGGCCCTTTTCGCGGAGCCAGTCAACAGCCTTATCCATATCACCGTCGGTAGCCTGGAGTGCCTTCTTGCAGTCCATCATGCCAACGTTGGTCATTTCACGGAGCTTCTTAACATCTAATGCAGTAAATGCCATGGTAGTATCCTCCTAAAATTACTCGGCAGCGGGAGCCTCAACGGCCTCAGCCACATTGTCCTCACCCTGGCGGCCCTCGATGGCAGCGTTAGCCACGGTGGCAGCGATCAGACGGATGGCACGGATAGCGTCATCATTGCTGGGGATCACGTAATCGATCTCGTCGGGATCACAGTTGGTGTCAACGATAGCAACGATGGGGATGTTCAGCTTGCGGGCCTCAGCAATGGCGTTACGCTCCTTGCGGGGGTCAACGATGAACAGGCAAGCGGGGATCTTCTTCATTTCCTTAACGCCGCCCAGATACTTTTCCAGCTTTTCGATCTCGCCCTGGTGCTTGATGACTTCCTTCTTGGGCAGCATTGCGAAAGTGCCGTCCTCTTCCATCTTGCGCAGCTGAGCCAGACGGTCGATACGGGTACGCATAGTGCGGAAGTTGGTCAGCATACCGCCGAGCCAACGGGCATTGACGTAGTAACCGCCGCAACGGGCAGCTTCTTCCTTGATTGCGTCCTGTGCCTGCTTCTTGGTGCCGACAAACAGAACATTGCCGCCGTTAGCGGAAATCTCACGGACGAAGTTGTAAGCCTCTTCCAGCTTCTTAACGGTCTTCTGCAGGTCAATGATGTAGATACCGTTACGCTCCGTGTAGATGTAGGGAGCCATCTTGGGATTCCAGCGGCGGGTCTGGTGACCGAAGTGAACACCGGCCTCCAGCAGTTGCTTCATAGATACAACGCTCATTTTTTGTTTTCTCCTTTTGTTTTTTCCTCCACCCCGTTCATTTTGCGTCCTCCGTTCTTTCGAACACTTGGGGGCGCAATCCCCGGGTGTGTGGCATTGAATTACTACGGAAAAATTTCCGTGCTGAACAATTATATAGGATTGCAGCGGGAATTGCAAGTGTTTTTTCGAAAAAAATCAAAAATTTTCCACTTTTTACAGGGGAAACAGCGGCTTTCCCCGGGGGACCCGACATTCTTCCGGCTTGATGTCCACCAAAATGATGTCCGGACCGATTCTTTTGATGCAACGCCAGGGAATCACGTAATCGTCCCGGGGACCCAAAATGCCAAAATGCCGGCTTTTCCCCGGGACGATGATGGCTTGCAGGCTTCCGTTACACAGGTCGATGGTGGCATCGCAGACAAAGCCAAGACGCCGCCCGTCGCACAGACAGATGACTTCCTTGCAGTGTAAACCGGTAAATCTTGTGGACATACCTACCCCTCCTCTTCCTTTTACAATATGCGGGGGGCGCAGGCAATATGCTCAGCCGATATGTTTGCGCAGGGTACCCAGGGCGCTTTTTTCCAGACGGGAGACCTGCGCCTGGGAAATTCCCACCATAGAGGCCACTTCCATTTGGGTTTTGCCGCCTACAAACCGCAGGGAGAGAATTTCCTTTTCCCGTTTCCCCAGTGTGCCAAAGGCGGTGCGCAGGGCAATGTGTTCCATCCAGTTGGTTTCGGTGTTTTTGGTATCGTGCACCTGATCCATCACCGTTAAGGGATCTCCACCGTCGGCATACACCGGGTCATACAGACTTACCGGCGCGCATACTGCATCCAGCGCCTGACTGACATCCTTCAGGGGCAAATCCAACTGCTTGGCGATTTCCTCTAAGGACGGTTCCCGCCCTAAAGAGGACAGCAAAGACTCTTTGCACTGCAAAACCCGGTAGGCAACATCCCGGATAGACCGGGAGACCCGGATCGGGGAATTGTCTCGCAGATACCGACGCACTTCACCGGCGATCATCGGCACCCCATAAGTGGAAAATTTTACCTGTTTTGTAGGATCGAAATTATTGATGGCCTTCATAAGACCGATACAACCCACCTGAAATAAATCATCCGGACTTTCTCCCCGCTTGTCAAAACGTTGAATGACAGAGAGGACAAGCCGAAGATTACCCTCGATAAGTTTTTGCCGGGCTGCCTCGTCTCCTTCTTTTGTCCGGCGTAAAAGCGTATCCATTTCCACCTGGGACA
This sequence comes from Faecousia sp., assembly GCA_045531015.1. Lineage (GTDB taxonomy): Bacteria > Bacillota > Clostridia > Oscillospirales > Oscillospiraceae > Faecousia. Next base: position 1,924 of record JAZSDE010000095.1, on the reverse strand, counting down.
GTACCTTGAATTTGGCGGTGCTCACACCGCTGACATTGACTTTTCCCTGCATGGTGTTCCTCCTGCGTTATAATAGGATCATTATTTGCAGAAGGGGGATTTTTCATACAAAGAGAAAATTTGTGAATATTTCACAAAAAAATGGCGGGAAGAAGGGAACACCAACCCCGGCAATCAGACGAGAACCAAAAAACTTCTAACTTTTTCGAAGGAATTACCCATAATAAAGAGGGGAAAATAATGGCAACATAACACGAAAAAGGTGGGTTATTTTTCTGGTTATGCAAGGCGGTATGCACAGGTTCAACCGGGGGAAAACCCGGGTAAAACCGGAAAAATCCAGTGGAACGGTGCAAGTTTTCCACATTATCCACAGACTTATCCACAGATGGGGCATATAAACCGGGTTATACAATTTGGTTAACATAAAAAATTGCGACACCCTTCGACGGTTTTCTTACTTTTTCTCTCTGTAGCATAATGACAATAGGGAAAAATTTCACAGAAAAAAAGCACTTGACAGAATATTTTCCGCAGCATTTTGCCTCCCAAAGGCGGAAAAACAGAAAAAAATAAAAAAAGGTATTGATTTTATTGAAATCCTGCGTTATAATCGGTAATTGCCTAAAAGAATGCAGAACAGGAGGTGTAACTATGCCCAACATTAAGTCCTCTAAGAAGGATGTCATCCGTTCCAAGATTGCTTACGAGAAGAACAAGGCTGACAAGTCTGAGATGAAGACCGTCATCAAGAAGTACGAGGCTGCTCTGGTAGCCGGCGACCGCGCTGCTGCTGAGGTTGCTTACAAGGACGCTGTCGTTATCGTTGACAAGGCTGTCACAAAGGGTATTCTGCACAAGAATACTGCTGCCCGGAAGAAGAGCAGCATGACCCTGCAGCTGAACAAGCTGGCCTAATAGGTTTCTCTGAAAATATCGCCCGGTGCTTTGAAGCACTCGGGCGTTTTTTCATTTTCTCTCACGCGCTGCGCTTTCCTAATACTGCACAAAGGACCTCAGCCATACACAAAGTATAGGCTTTCGGCCTTTTGTTTGTCTCGGAAAACCGCCGCTGCGTGAGAGCAAGTGCCCGTTTGTGTTATGCTGTCGGCACTGTTCTTTCTCTCAGACCAAAAATCATCGGCGGGCTGTCTTTTGATAGAGGGCGTTTTTTCATACCTTCCCGGCTGACCTTTTGCTGTCACTGCGAGGCGCTATGCGCCGTGGCAGCCAGTAAATATTAAGGGGTGTTTTTTAGGAGAACTGATTGCCACGGGCGGCTTTGCCGCCCTCGCAATGACGGAGGAGGTCTGTCCCTACAATCGTTTACGATGGTGCGTGTGGTGACGGTTATTTTTTTGCTGTGACAGCAGAAAGTGCTTGCGTTTGGGGGTTGAAGCACTTATAATAAAATTGGAAATAGTTGTGAAACAGCAACGATTTTTAAAAGGAGGAAGGGTTATGAAGAAATTTGCAATGAGCCTGTGTGCGTTGGTGCTGGTGCTGGTGTGCGTGTTTGTGTTGCCGGCTACTGCCCAGGCAGCAACCGAGGGTGACTATACCTACACTGTGACAGACGGCAAAGCCACTGTGACCGGCTACACCGGTGAAGACAGCGAAGTAATTATTCCTTCTGCTTTGGGCGGGTATCCGGTGACAACTATCGGTAATTCCGCTTTTTCGGAATGTTATGAACCGATTTCGGTGGTCATTCCTGAGGGCGTTACCACCATTGGCAGAAATGCATTCCAGTTTTGCGAAAAGCTGACTGCGGTGGAGCTTCCGGACAGTGTGAGAAGCATTGGCGCGTGGGCGTTTTCCTGCTGCAGTATTACCTCAGTGACCATCCCTGACGGCGTGACGGTTATTGACGAATCCACATTCCAGTCCTGCACCAAGCTGACGGAGGTCATAATTCCCGCCA
>JAZSDE010000092.1:0-5750 GCA_045531015.1 Faecousia sp. | reverse complement strand
GACAGACTTGGTAACACCGGGAGCCAGCTCATCAGAGTTCTCCTTGGTAAATACCTTAACATCTACAACGATACCACTCTCACCGTGGGGCACCTTCAGGGAGGTGTCGCGGACTTCTCTTGCCTTATCGCCGAAGATGGCGCGGAGCAACCGCTCCTCGGGGGTCAGCTCAGTCTCGCCCTTAGGTGTAACTTTACCTACCAGATAGTCACCGGAACGAACCTCGGCACCCACACGGATAATGCCGTTCTCATCCAGATCCTTCAGGGTATCTTCACCGACATTGGGAATATCACGGGTAATTTCTTCCGGTCCCAGCTTGGTGTCACGGGCTTCGGTCTCGTGCTCCTCAATGTGGATAGAGGTAAATACGTCCTCACGAACAAGACGCTCGTTAAGCAAAATGGCGTCCTCGTAGTTGTAGCCTTCCCAGGTAACGAAGCCGATGAGCACGTTCTTACCCAGTGCGATCTCGCCATTGGCACAGGAGGGGCCGTCTGCAATGATCATCTCATTGGATACGCGGTCACCGACCTTTACGATGGGACGTTGGTTGATGCAGGTACCGGCATTGTTTCGGGCAAACTTGGTCAGACGGTAGGTCTTGACCTCGCCGTCATCATAGAAAACAGTGATTTCGTCAGCAGAAACAGACTTGACAGTGCCCTCGCCCTCTGCCTTTACACAGACCTCAGAGTCCACAGCCGCAGCATGCTCGATACCGGTGGCAACGATGGGCGCTTCGGTGGTCAACAGAGGAACTGCCTGACGCTGCATGTTCGCACCCATCAGGGCGCGGTTTGCGTCATCGTTCTGCAGGAAGGGAATGAAGGAAGTTGCCACAGAGATCATCATTCTGGGAGATACGTCAATGTAGTCGATCACATTGCGGTCGACCTCGATGATCTCATTTCTGTGACGGCAGGTAATACGGGCATTCGCCAAACGGCACTCTTCGTCCAGAGGCTCGTTGGCCTGACCGATATAGAACTCATCCTCCACATCAGCAGACATATAGTCCACCTGATCGGTGACCTTACCGGTCTTCTTATCAACCTTACGGTAGGGAGCTTCCACGAAGCCATACTCGTTGATCTTTGCAAAGCTTGCCAAGTAGTTAATCAGGCCGATGTTGGGACCTTCAGGGGTCTCAATGGGACACATACGGCCATAGTGGGTATAGTGAATATCACGGACATCCAGGGATGCGCGCTCACGGCTCAGACCGCCGGGACCCAGTGCGGACAGACGGCGCTTGTGGGTCAACTCGGCCAGAGGGTTATTCTGGTCCATAAACTGAGACAAGGGAGAAGAGCCGAAAAACTCCTTAATAACTGCCGTTACGGGACGGATGTTAATCAGGCTCTGAGGTGTAACTGCGTCCAGATCCTGCACAGTCATACGCTCGCGGATCACGCGGTCCAAACGGCTGAAACCGATGCGGAACTGATTCTGCAGCAGCTCACCGACACAGCGCAGACGACGATTGCCCAAGTGGTCAATATCGTCGGAGGTACCGATGCCCATCGCTACACAGTTGAGGTAGTTAATAGAAGCCATAATATCATCGGCAATGATGTGCTTGGGAATCAGCTGATCCATACGCTCAGCAATGGCCTCTTCCCAACCGTCGGCAGGAACGGTCTCCAGCATTTCCTTCAATACTGCAAAACGAACCTTCTCCTTAACGCCATAGGTTTTGGGATCGAAGTCCACAAAGCCGGCCATATCTACCATACCGTTGGACAGCAGCTTCACAGTCTGACCGCCGACTTTGACAACGGCTTCGTTGACACCCTTGTCGCTAAATTCACGGGCCATAGCGCGGCTGATGATCTCGCCGTCCATCGCCAGAATTTCACCGGTCATAGGATCCACGATGGGCGCAGCCAGCTCCTGACCGGACAGGCGGGCAGCAATGTCCATCTTCTTGTTGAACTTATAACGGCCGACAGCACTTACGTCGTAGCGGTGTGCATCGAACAGCAGTCCTTCCAAATGGGCTGCAGCAGTCTCCACCGTGGGAGGCTCACCGGGACGCAGCTTGCGGTAAATCTCCAAAAGGCTCTCTTCGCGAGTCTTGCAGGTATCCTTTTCAATGGTTGCAAGAATACGTGCATCTTCGCCAAACATTTCCTTGATCTTCTCATCGGTATCCACACCGAGGGCGCGAATCAGGCAGGTAATGGGCAGCTTGCGGTTCTTATCGATACGAACCCAGAATACGTCGGACAGGTCAGTCTCATATTCCAGCCATGCACCACGGTAAGGAATAACCGTTGCATTGTAGGTATGTTGGTCTGCCTTGTCCACCTCGTGACCGTAGTACATACCGGGGCTGCGGACGATCTGGGAAACAACGACACGCTCAGCGCCATTGATAACAAAGGTGCCGCCGTTGGTCATAATGGGGAAATCACCCATAAAGATTTCCTGTTCCTTGATCTCGTCAGTCTCCGTGTTGCGCAGGCGCACACGAACCTTCACAGGGCGGGCATAGGTGGCATCCCGCTCCTTGCATTCCTCGATGGTATACTTGGGCTTGTCCTCCATAGAATAATCCAGGAAGCTCAGCTCCAGCTTACCGGAGGCATCGGTAATAACACCAACATCCTTGAATACTTCCCGAAGACCCTCATCCAGGAACCATTGATAGGAGTCCTTCTGAATCTTCAGCATGTTGGGCATCTGCAGAATCTCTTCGTACTTTGCATAGCTCTTACGCATGGTCTTACCAAACATTTGGTCCTTGACCATTTCCATAGAAACATCACAGCCTTTCTTTCGGCTTTCGCCGGAATCTACTTTGATACGCGTGGGCAAGTTGTCAGTATTTCGTTATCCCGTATTGACAGTCTTCTAAATCCGTGGTAACATACTGACATAAAGGGTCGTATACCAAGAGGGCATAATCCCACAATATTCTGTTCGATTTTACCACACTTCCCTATTCTTGTCAATAGGGATTTTTTGTTTTTTACCCTTTTATACAGCAAAATCCACCCTTGCGGGTGGATTTTTTGATATGTAAATGATATTTACAGCTCTGAGTAGCCGTAGCAGTTGACAACTGCATCGATTTTCTGACCGGCTTTGCAATAAGGGCAGCTGGTGTATTCGTAGCTTGCGTAGTCCGGCAGATCATCAATGCTGTAGACAGAACGCACAGGATAGCCCATGATCTCATCCACAGCCCGGTAGATTGCAGCAACACCGGCGATCCGGCCACCATAGTATTCAATAGCCTCAATGGCGCGCTTTGCCGTATAACCGGTGGTAACAGAAGCCATCAGCACCAATACGTGCTTATTGCGCATCATCGCCTGCATATTATCCCGGAAGATAATGTTGGATGAAGTACTGAACTCCGGCTCCACCACATAGATAGTCTTATGTTGATTAATCGTATAAAAGCCGGTCTTTGTCAGTTCCTCGCCAACGAATGTTCCCAAAACCGCAGTGCCGTCCAAGCACAGGATCGTATCGACCGGTGTATTGTTGATAAAGTTGGAGACCAGTACCCGCGCACTTTCCTTCGCCTCGCTGAGACGGGTCTTCTGATATGTAATATCAATATAATAATTGATATGGCTGTGGTTGGTTGCAAAATGTCCCTTTGCAACACGCAGAGGCACACTTCCGTGCTTGACTGGCCAGTTCATAATTTCGATCATTGTGATTCCTCCTAAATAACAAAAGCGTTTTTCGCCCGATAACAGCGTTTTACCGGGCAGAAAAAACGCTTTTTCTTATCATAACTCAAAGTAGCTGCGATTGTCAAGGATTTTATTCACTGCGTGCGCGCAATGCATCCTCAAAGCTTAAAAACTGACAGGCAATGACCTTGCACATTTTCCGCTTTTGGATCAGTGTATGAATCTCATCAAAAGTAAACCACCGACAATCTATAGTCTCCCCCGGTTGCAGAATAACATCTTCAATCGGGACATTCCGTTTCAGGCAGTAATGGTCGAAATGCAAACGGCGGCGGGTGGTAGATCCAAGCAATTCAAAGTCTTGCTTCTGCGTTTGAATACCGGTCTCCTCGGACACCTCACGGACGATCGCCTGCAAAGAATCCTCCCCTACTCTGGCTGCGCCGCCAGTATTTTCCCAAGTGCCGCCAAAGGACTTTTCCGGAGCGCGCATAGTAAGTAGCAGCCGTCCCGCTCCGTCGTAGATCCAAACGCAGACCACAAGGCCGTATTCTCCCAAACGCCAAGGCGTTCCGCGCCGGTGTACCCGTCCTGTACGGCGTCTGTTTTTATCGTAAATATCGTTAAACTCCACCACAGTCGGGGGCTCCTTTCTCTTTAGTATAACCTGAAATCGCCCAAGCGATCGTCTGATTCTCTCAGCCTTCATTTTATTCATTGATGGGGCCGCCCATCTGCTTCATAAATTCTTGCCTGAGAGAATTATCCATCCCCCTTGGGGCGTTAATTTCTGAAAAGCGAGGCCGCTCTGGGACAAAGCAGAGCTTTTCAGGTGGGCTTTGTGCCCTCCAAATAGTGATAACGAGGCACCGGAGTGGTTTCGTTCTTCAGAAACGGGTTTGTGTTATATTGCTCAGGCTAATCTAAGCCTTCTCCAGCATTCTTATAGCTACTGTCCATAGGACGCTTGATATCTGCTTCATTTTGGTATCTACCGACGACAGTGGCGGCAAGCTCCACAGGAAGCAGCGTACCCGCACCTGCTACACAGCCGCCGGGGCAAGCCATACCCTCCAGCAGATAGCCGTTATACTTACCTGCCTTTGCCAGTGTCATCATTTTTCTGCACTCCCGCAGACCCTCTGCACGGGCAGTCTTTACCTCAAGTTCTGGGTTGCTCTCCGCGATCAGATCGTTGACTGCTTTTGCAACACCTCCGGATACCGCAAAGCCACGGCCTGCGGCAGAGCCCTCATTCAGATCATACATCGGCTCAATCGTCTCGAAGTTGATTTCCTTAGCTTCAAACATACCCTGCAGTTCTTCGAATGTAAGCACAAAATCTACATCAGAACGAATATCCGCCCGGATGGCTTCCAGCTTCTTTGCGGCGCAGGGACCAACAAATACGACCTTACAGCCGGGATATTTCTTCTTCATCAGCCGGGCTGTATAGACCATCGGTGTCAGTGTCATAGATATCTTGCCTGTTTCACTGGGGAAAAGCTTATGGATCATAGAATGCCAGGCCGGGCAGCAGGAGGTTGCCATATAATTCTGCTGGGTAGGTACTTTTTCCACAAAGTCCTTAGCCTCTTCGATGGTACACAGATCAGCGCCCACAGCCACTTCAACGATCCGGGCAAAACCAAGCTGCTTCATAGCTGCAATAAATTTACCGGGTGTAGAATGCTTGCCAAACTGACCGATAAAGGCTGGCGCAACGATGGCAATCACCTTATCGCCCTTCAAGATGGACTGGATAACCTGGAAGATCTGACCCTTATCCACGATCGCGCCAAAAGGACAGGATACAAGGCACTGGCCGCAGGCCACACACTTATCCTGATTGATGACAGCGCGACCCTCTTCGTCAGAAACGATAGCATCCATGCCGCAGGCAACCTGACAGGGCCGCTGGAGATGGATAATGGCGTGATAGGGGCAGGCCTTTTCACACTTGCCACATTTAATGCACTTTTCCCGGTCAATAAAACTCTTGCCATTAACAAAGGAGATCGCACCCCTTGGGCAAACTTTCTGACAGGAGGCCGCCAGACAGTTCTGGCAGGATTCTGTCACACGGTACTGATC
>JAZSDE010000076.1:0-2027 GCA_045531015.1 Faecousia sp. | reverse complement strand
TAATATCCACACCATCAAAGAAAATGCTGCCGCCGGTGGGTACTTCCAGCAGATTCAAGCTCCGCAGCAAGGTGCTTTTTCCCGAGCCGGAAGGACCGATGACCACCATCACATCGCCCCGGTTTACATCCACCGTTACGTCGTCCAACGCCTTAAGTGCGCCCTTATTGTAATATTTCTTCAGGTTTTTAACCCGGATCAGCTTATCTTCTGTCACCACGGCTCATTCTCCTTTCGAAATATTCAATGATCTTGGAGGTGGGGAAGGTCAGGCAGAAATACAGGCACGCCGCAATGATCAGTGCCTCACCGCTGGTGTAGGTAGCCGCCTTTACTGCATTCACCGCAGACATAATATCCTGCACGCCGATGATCCAACATATGGCAGACTCTTTGATAATCGTAACAAACTCATTGGCGATGGCAGGCAGAATATTTTTAATTGCCTGAGGAAGTACTACATACTGCATCGCCTGACGCTTACTCATACCCAAGCTGCGGGAAGCCTCCGTCTGTCCCAGGTCGATGGACTGGATACCGGAACGGATGATCTCGCTTAAGTAAGCACCGGAGTTTAAGGACAGGGCAATCACACCGGGAATAAACCGTTCAAAGCGGATAAAGCCAAACAGCTTGAAAGCCGGCAGATTGACGCCCGCAAGCAATACGTAATACACCAAACACAGCTGCACCATCATAGGTGTAGCCCGAAATACCTCAACATAAGTCGTCGCCACAATGCGCAGGGGGGTAAATTTACTCATACGCATCAGCGCCAGCAGCAACGCCAGCACAAAACCGGCAATTACCGTAAGCGCAGACAAGGACACGGTACACGCCATGCCCTCCAAAAACAGATCGATGTACTTAAACGCAACCTGAAAACCTTTTGCTGTAATCAAGAAAAATATCTCCTTTCAAGGAACTACCCCGGAAGCTGCCTTCCGGGGGTATTTCCTTATAAGACTTTATTATTCCGTAGGAACAGAGCCGTCCTCACCCAGCAGACCCTCGAAGGTGTTGCCGGAAGCTGCCTCATTGGCATCTGCTACGAACTGGGACATAGAGCCGTCTTCCAGAGCTGCTGCGATGGCCAGATTGACTGCTGCCAGCAGAGCTGCGTTGTCCTTATCTACGCCCACAACAGAGCCTTCCTGATCGTAAGGAACGGGAAGTGCCACTACCAGGTCGGGATAGTTCTTTGCGTAGGTTTCTGCAACGACGGTCTCAATGAATGCGCCGTCCAGCTTGCCAGCCAGAACTTCCTGGATGATGTCGGTAACCTTGCTCAGCTCGACAATGTCAGCCTTAGGGGTGTTCTCATTTGCCAGATCTGCCTGAATGGAGCCGATCTGTGCGCCGATCTGATACTCTTCCTTGTTGGCGTCTTCCAGACAGGTAAACTTTTCAGAATTTGCCTTGCTTGTGACGAAGGACTGACCGCCGGTATAGTATACGGCGGAGAAGCTCATAGCGTTCTCACGGTCGGGGTCGGGGGAGTAGCCAGCCATACCGATGTCAGCCTTCTTGGCTGCCAGCTCGGAAATGGTGCCGTCAAAGTCCATAGTGATGACTTCCAGCTCCAGACCGATGTAGTCTGCAATGTACTCGCCCAGGGCGATGTCAAAGCCAGCCAGAGTGGGGTTGCCTGCTTCGTCCAGAGAGTAGAACTCATAAGGAGCGAAGTCGGGGCTGGTAACCATAGTCAGCTTGCCTTCGCTGATGGTCTTAATGATGGGCTTGAGCTCATCGATGGTCATAGCGGAATAATCCGTCTCATCTGCCGCGCTGTTGCCGCCGCAGCCTGCGAACAGGCCAAGAACCATTAAAGAAGCGAGAACCAGTGCCAATACCTTTTTCATAATCGTTATCTCCTTTTTTTGTTCGGCAGCCTTGCGCTGTCGGAATTGATGGTTGTATTATAGCGCGCATAATATTCACTGTCAAGCGAATAAATATACAACCTTGTTGGAAATTTCTCTGCATATTTATGGAAACTTGCACAAATATATCCAGTTATACACTCT
>JAZSDE010000071.1:0-3058 GCA_045531015.1 Faecousia sp. | reverse complement strand
GGTGACTGCCATCGCCTGCATCGTCTGGCTTGCCACCTGGCCTAAGTTTTCGCCGGTGATCAGCGCGCCGCAGCCATCCTAAGTCGGAGGCCAAGCGGTCTTAGGAAGACAAGCAACTATTGCACCTCCTTGGCTCACAGAACGACATGGCTACGATCCGACTTGGTGACTGCCATCGCCTGCATCGTCTGGCTTGCCACCTGGCCTAAGTTTTCGCCGGTGATCAGCGCGCCGCAGCCATCCTGCAGGGCGATCCGCTGAGAAATTTCCATCATAAACCGGCGCATAATGAGCGTAAAGTACTCCTCCGGGCAATTGTCCCGAATGGCTTCCTGGATCTCCGTAAAGCTGACCACATTGACGGTCATTTTGCCGCAGTAGCGGGTCACCAGCCGGGATAGCTCCATTACCTTATTTTTGGCAAGCTGGGAGGTATAGGGATAGGAGAAGAAATGGACACACTCCACCTCAACGCCCCGCTTTGCCATCATATAAGCCGCCACCGGCGAGTCGATACCGCCGGAGAGCAGGCATATGGCTCTGCCGCCAACACCGGTGGGCAGACCGCCGGCACCCGGCTCTGCCGGGCCGTGGACATAAGCCGCAAGATCGCGAACCTCCACATAGACGGTATATTCGGGCCTGCGTACATCCACTGCACAGGTAGGATGGGCATCTGCCAGCCGTCCACCGATCTCCCGGGATATTTCCATAGAGTTCATAGAAAATGCCTTATCGGAGCGCTTGGACTCCACCTTAAAGGACTTCGCCATATCCAGATCGTCGCCCAGATAGGCCTCTGCAGTTTCGTAAATTCGGTCAATATTCTTTTCGCAGGGGCGGCAGCGGCACAGGCTGACCACACCGAAAATGGCATGGCAGGCTTCCCATGCGCCCTCTACATCAGCCATATCATCCATCGGCTCTACATAAACCGTGGACTGCATAATATACACGTCGAAATTGCCGTACATCTTCATTCTGCGGCGAATGTTTTGACGCAGTCTGTCCTCAAATTGCCGACGGTTTGCACCTTTGAGCACAATTTCCCCTAATTTCAGCAAAAAAATCTCTTTCACAACGGTTTCCTCTCTGTTAAAGTTCTACGGTTCTGTAATGGATGGCTTCTGCAAGATGCTCTGTGGTTATGTTGCGGCTGCCATCTAAATCCGCAATGGTGCGGGCGACCTTTAAGATGCGGTCATAGCTTCGGGCGGTCAGACCGAAAGTATCAAAGGCCCGTTTCATAAGCTCTGCGCCATCGTCGTCAATTTGGCAATAAAAGCGAAGCTCATTGGGACCCATACGGGCGTTATTCATACCGCTGCTTTCGCCAAAGCGGCGGTTTTGGATATTCCGGGCAGCATCCACCCGCTCTTTGATCTTTGCGGAAGGCTCTGCCTCTTCCCTGCGGCGCAGATTCTCAAAATCCACCGCCGGGACTTCCACGATAATATCAATTCTATCCAGTAACGGACCGGAAATACGGCTTCTATAGTTTTTCACAGCTTGCTCCGAGCAAGTGCATTTTCCGGAGGGATCACCGTACCAGCCGCATTTACAGGGGTTCATCGCGCACACCAGCATAAATTCTGCCGGGTAATTAAAAGAGCCGGACACCCGGGCAATGGTGACTTCTCCATCCTCCAATGGCTGGCGCATCAAATCCAAAGTATCTTTCCGAAATTCCGGCAGCTCGTCCAAAAACAGTACGCCCTTATGGGAAAGAGAAATCTCTCCGGGCTTCGGACTGGTACCGCCACCGATGAGGCCTGCATTGGAGATGGTATGGTGGGGACTGCGGAAGGGTCGCTGACGAATAAGCGGCGACTTTGGCGACAGCATACCCATCACAGAATAGATTTGGGTAACGTCCAAAGACTCTTTCCAAGTCATATCCGGCAGAATGGACGGCAGTCTGCGACTGAGCATGCTCTTGCCTGAACCGGGAGGGCCGATCAGCAACACATTATGGCCGCCTGCAGCCGCCACCTCCATAGCCCGCTTTACATTTTCCTGACCCAGCACGTCCTTAAAATCCAAAGCTTCTGTTTCCTGATGCTCCGGTACCCAAATAGGCTCCTCTGTCAGTTCCCGTTCGCCGTTGAGGGCTTCGATCAGCTCCCGGACAGTGTTGATCGGCATAATGGCAGGACCCCGCGCCAAGGTAGCTTCCGGTGCGTTTTCCGCAGGGACAAACACGTGGGTAAAACCCGCTTGCTTTGCAGCAATGGCCATTGGCAGAACGCCGCTGATAGGCCGGATCTGTCCGTCTAAGCTGACCTCACCCAAAAAGGCAGTCGTAGATTTCGGTCTGCGGACAGCGCCGCTGGCGCAGAGAATACTAAGGAGGATCGGCAAGTCAAAATGGGTACCTGCCTTTTTCACACTGGCCGGCGCCAAATTGACAGTAATCCGTCCTGTGGGGAATTTCATTCCGCTGTTTTTCGCTGCAGCACGAACCCGTTCCCGCGCTTCTTTGACTGCCGCATCCGGAAGTCCTACTACTTCAAAAGCAGGCAGACCGTTGGATATATAACACTCTACCCGGATTGCATCTCCCCGGATGCCGGTAACACTCATCGTATGTACACTGCAAATCATCGTGCCATCTCCCCGCATAATCTTAGCTATATCATACTCCATTTCCTCTAAAAAGACAATTCTTTTTTTCTTTCTCAAAAAATAAACAACATATTCCCACATTTTTCCCCACTTGGTCAGGATTATTGCTTTACAAACGGATAAAAAGGTGCTATTATATATGCGCAAAAAATGAATACTTTAGGAGGTATTTTGAATTGGCAAGAAAATTTAAGACAATGGACGGCAATACCGCTGCTGCCCACGTCAGCTATGCCTTTACAGAAGTAGCTGGCATCTACCCCATTACGCCCTCCAGCCCCATGGCCGACTATGTTGACCAGTGGTCCGCTGCCGGTCGTAAGAACATCTTTGGCAATACCGTCAAGGTTGTCGAGATGCAGTCCGAGGCCGGTGCTGCCGGTACTGTTCACGGCTCTCTGGCCGCCGGTGCCCTGACCACCACCTACACCGC
>JAZSDE010000001.1:0-9553 GCA_045531015.1 Faecousia sp. | reverse complement strand
AATACTGTAAAGGGCTGTGGTTGGAGCCTTTCGTGAACCGTCTTGCGGTAGGAGAATCTAACCAATCCACAGCATCCCTTACAGTGTAGCACAGGTCCTTGGAGAGGGACACTAAAAACTACTACTCTATAATACAAGGAGGAAAGCCTATGAAAACGCGCGAGAAGAAAGAGGGCAAGAAGGCTTTTCCTAAGATTTGGATTTTGGTGGCCGTGGCGGCGATTCTCTTCGTCTGGGCGGTACTGATCACTTTTGACTTTGGCATCTCCGGCAGCCCGGTGGTGATGGACCCGGCAGAGATTGCCTACCGGGAGTATCTTTCCCACTATGCCTACCCGGAGACCGACGATTTTATGTACATCTATGGCCCCGGGGACATCGGCGTGATTCGCGACGGTGTGCTCCGCTCTGACCGGTATTCTACCCGGGAGCTGGCGCTGCAGTCCTTTGGCGGTGACAACAAGGGGCGACTGACGGTGGAGGAGGTCAGCGAGGATGGCGATTTCCTTTCTGTCACTCGGAACCAAATGACGACGAATTTCGTGGACGCAAATGTGTCCCTTTCTCAGGAAAAGACCATCGGCACCGGTGCGAACAGCCTTACATTCCTTTTCTACAATGACGGCTTGGAGCTTGCCGCCGTTACCGTGCCGCGGGCGTCTATCGCCAATGCATCTGCGCCGGTTACGGTGTCTTTGCGCTCTGTGAAGGCCGGGGTTTACGGCTACGAGCTGAGCGCCACCAACGTCAGCGGCACGGTAGATGTTACGTTCCTTGCGCCCAAGGGACTTTCCGCGGTGCAGGTGTCGCCCGGCACGGCCGTCTATGATCCGTTGACCGGAAAATGCACGGTAAAGAACGTGAAACCCGGTAAGTTCTCTATTTCCTACAGCGGCGACGGGGCGGCGGTTACGCCCAAAGAGCCTCAATTTGCCAGTGCCCTCGAATACGCCAAGGCCTACACCTACCGGGTGGGCAACGGCAACGCCATCCCCCTCGGTGTGTTCTTTAAGATGGTTGGCGGGGCATCCGCGGGAAAAGTCAATGTGACGTTCCGGAATGTGGACAGCCGCCAGAGCGTGTCCGGCAAGTACAGCCCGGCCAGCGGGTGGGCGAAAGGGACGGTCAAGTTTTCCGGCACCGGCTTTATCGAGGTCAAGGTCAACAACTGCGCCCTTGTGGTAGAGGTCGTTGACGGCAAGAATATCCTGCCCGGCGGCAGCATTTTCAGCACCAGCGGTGAAAATGCGGTGCTGCTCGGCAACATCACCCTGACCGAATCCGCGCAGCTGACGGTCTCCGGCGGCTATGCGCTGTACGGCAACGGCTTTACGATTACTGACAAGCGGACTTCCACAAAGGGTGAAATTGGTGCGATCCACATCACCGATGGCGTGATGGACAATGTGAAACTGATCGGCTACCAGTCCCAGAAGCCGGATGCTCTGGCCAGAGAAGAGGGCCGTGCGCCTGCACTCAGCATTGCCGGTAAGGCCAGCATTTACAATTCCTACATTTATGGCGGCAGGTATCCCATTTTGGCCAGAAGTGGCGGCGAACCCGTTTATATGGAGAATGTGACCCTTGACGGCGGCTCCAAAGCCAATATGGAGGTGGCCAGCAGCCGCCTGACCCTGAAAGACTGCGTCACCACCGCCGACACACGTGGGGGCCTCAAAGGCATTGGTGTTTTGATCACGACCACCGATACAAAGCTCAATTTGGAGGGAACATTTACCCAAAGCAACTGGCTGAAAATGGCGGATTTGCCCGTTACGTACAGCACGCTGCTGGCGGACGTCTACAATAATCGCAGCCACGCGTTCAAGTATAGTGATGCGAAGTACGTCAACACTGGTATTTTCTTCTTTTCTGAGTCTGTGAGCTTTACCAAAGCCCAGGCCCAGAGCCAGCTTGCGGATAACACGGGCAATCAGTATGGCTATTTGACGAAATCTGCTGCCGGTTATACGGCGATCTGCTATATGCCCAAAGCGTCTATGGGTGCAAAGACTTTTACGGCACCTGTCTATGTGACGGCAGGCAATCACCCAAATGCGCCTAAGGCAACCTTTGATTTTAAGACTAAGAATTACGAGGGTAAGGAGTACGGCAGCAGCCAGTACTGCGTCTATAACCCGCTGGGGTATGTGGATATTTCCTTCAATTTGGGCGGTAAGAAGGTTTGGAATACGGACATTCTGACCGTCACCAAGTTCGGCAAGAAAATCGCACCTACAGTAACGATGGACGGCGTGGATTACACCGGGAAGTCCATCACCTTTACCAAGGCTGGCGAATACAAGGTTGTCTACACCTACAAGGACACCTATAATTGCCTTTTCCCCGGGGAGCTGTACGACGAGGTCTATACCCAGGAGCTGACCGTAAAGGTCACTGTGGTTGACCCCAATGTAAAGACTTACCATCCGGAATTTATTTACACCGACGGCTCTGCGGCAAAGCAGGTGATGGCAAATGACAAGGTCTACGTGATGCCGAATGTGAGCGGAACTTCTGCAAAGATCGGCTCTACAGTGGTTGACGGCAAGACCATCTACTATCCCATCGTGAATGTGGGCGCGTCCGACAGCGCCGGCAAGCCTTACGCCAGCGGTAAGATCTACTGCTTCAGCCCTGCATTTACTGCGATCAATATCAAGGATTACGATAAGAACAGCGGCAAGCTGCTGTACAACTACGATAAGACCACCAAGACTTGGCCTCATAATATCTCCGGCTCTACAAAGGTAAGCCAGGGTGATGCGTTTGGTTACGGCAAAACTGCACCTTATACTGGTGGTACAGGTGATACCTACAACGTATGTAAGTACAATGACGAGTACGGTCTGAGCTTTGTGTCCTCAGAGATCGAGCGAAATGTGGTGGCGGCTACCCGGTTGGTAGAATTCTACTATGTGGGTAATGACGGCATTACCTACTACTACTATATCCAGTACAATCAGTCGGAGGTCACGTATGAGTCCTGTGTTACCCCCGATACGCGGGTCACTCTGGCAGATGGCACACAGAAAGAGATCCAGTATGTGACCTACAACGATCAGCTGCTGATTTGGAATTTCTACGAGGGTAAGTACGATGTGATGCCTGCATCTATCGTGATGAATCACGGCTATGGCAAATATAACGTTGTTACGCTGAATTTCGCTGATGGTACGACTGTGAACACGATCAACGGCCACGGCTTCTTCGATGCAGGGACCCGGGAGTATGTGATCTTGGGCGAAAGTAATGCAGCAGATTACATCGGTCACAGCTTTATTAAGGCAGACGGAAAGGGTTATACGACCACCAAATTAGTTAGCTGCAGCATTGGAGCGCGATATACCGAAAGCTGGTCGATTTTGACCGCCGGACATTATAACTGCATTTTGGAGGGTATGTGGACGCTGACACCTGCAGAGATCCCGGGAAGTCCCAATTATCTGATGCCTTTCGAGGTTGGCACGGATATGAAGTACGACGAAGAGAAGCTGCAGGCGGACATCGAAAAGTACGGCCTGTATATCTACGAGGATTTTGCCTCTCTTATGACCCGTGAGCAGTTTGATGCCTTGGGGCTTTCCGCTTGGAAGGTGGCTGTGGGCAAGGGTTACATCACTTGGGTGGACATCCTCCAGCTCATTGAAATCCATATTGGCTAATAAGCATATAAAAAGCGAGGGGAAACCCTCGCTTTTTATATGTTAAGTAATGTTTATTTTCCTTTTTTCATTTCTTTATAGGGCCATTCGGTGAAACCGTTTTTGCGGTAGGCATGGATGGCGGGAAGGTTATCGTCTTCTACCTCCAGACGGAAAAGACAGCCGGGGAAATTTTCCTCCAAAAAGGTAAAATACCGGCTGGCAATGCCTTGGTTTCGGTACTCCGGCTTCAGATAAATATCCTCGATCCAAATGCAGGGAACGCCGTATTCTGTGGCAAAGCTCTTGGCGATCATACTGTACCCGGCGAGGACACCGTCCTCTGAAAATACAAAGCCCTCTAAATAGGGACTACCGCTTACACAGGCATTGATATCTGCGTTAAAAATTTCTTCGGAGCCGTTGGTGGCAACGGCAGGGGAGGCGTAAAATACACGCATCATCGAAAGCACCGCTTCCCGGTGCGCCTCTGTCATAGAAAGAATTTGGGTCATAGGGATACCTCGCTTTTAGAATCCTGCTTGTAGGAACCGACCGAACGATCTGCAATAAAGCGGACGACCAATGGTCGCCCCTACAAGGGGCGGTTTTAGTGTCATTATAGCAAATATATGGAAAATAAGCAATATCGTACAAAGTTTGTTCATACTTTTGGCGTAATATCTTGCAAACCGGGGCAGAGTGTGGTAGACTAAAGCATATAAATTCGACAGGATGTGATATTGTGAAAATAAATACCAAGACCCTGCCCTATGAAGAAGTGTTGAAGCTGCCCCGGCTGCAGCATAAAAACCCCAGAAAGCCCAGTAGACTGCTGGCCACCGTTGTGCGCCTTGTGTCTGCTACCACCCTCGCGAAAACCAAGTTTTCCTATACGACGGAGCGGATGGAGCTTGTGGGCGATCAGCCCTGCCTGATTTTAATGAATCACTGCAGCTTTACGGATATGAAGCTGGCATACGGTATTTTCTACCCCAAGCGCTTTGGCATCGTCACCTCTGTGGATGCGATGACTGGCATTTTGGGCAAGCTGATGCGGTTTCTCGGCTGTACGCCCACCCATAAATATATTACAGATGTATCCCTGATCCGGGACATCGAGTATATGTTAAAGAAAAACAAGACCAGCGTGCTGATGTATCCGGAGGCAGGCTACTCCTTCGACGGTCGCGCCACGGCACTGCCCCGGAAGATGGGCGTGCTGATGAAGCGGCTGGGCGTGCCGGTGGTGACGGTTATTACCCAAGGCGCTTTTGCAAGGGATCCTCTTTACAATATGCTGCAAATTCGGGATGTAAAGGTCAGCGCCCATGTAAAGTGCATTGCAACGGCAGAGGAACTGAAAGAAAAGTCGGTTGCCGAGCTGGATGCGCTGCTGGAGGAGTCCTTCTCCTTTGATAACTTTGCTTGGCAAAGGGATAATAAAGTGTCTATCGATGTGCCCTTCCGGGCAGACGGACTGCATCGCATTCTCTATAAGTGCCCCCATTGCGGCAAGGAAAATGAGATGGAAGGTAAGGGTATCCACCTTACCTGCCACGCCTGCGGTAAGAAGTGGGAGATGGACGAATACGGTCAGCTTGCCGCCTGCGAGGGAGAGACGGAATATCCCCACATCCCGGACTGGTACACCTGGCAGCGGGAATGTGTCCGCAAGGAGATCGAGGACGGTACCTATCTGCTGGATACCGATGTGGACATTGCGGTGCAGGTAAACTTGGACGGCGTCTGTATGATCGGCGGAGGACACCTGACCCATAGTTTAGACGGCTTCCATTTGACCAGCGATGACGGTAAGCTGGATTACAAGCAGTCCCCGGTGGCTTCCCATACCCTCTATTCCGATTATTACTGGTATGAGATCGACGATATGATCGGCATCGGCGACAACGAATTTTCCTATTTCTGCTTCCCGAAAACAAAAACCTCGGTCACGAAGGCGCGCCTTGCCACCGAGGAGCTGTATAAGATCAAAAAATATCAGCGCAAGAGAATTTCGGCAGAATAAATTGCTAAATAGAACTCCCGCCCGGTGTTAGCTCCGGGCGGGAGTTATCGAAAAGAAAAGCCACCCTCAAAAGGGTGACTTTTCTCTTTGCGAAAGACTGACCAAAAGTAGTTTAACGCAAGGTAAGAAAGACTAAAAGTAGTATATATTATAGGGCCTTTTTCTCATTTTCTCTGATTTCTTGTAGTGAATATGTTTTACCACAAGCGGCACATAAAAACTCCGTCCAAACAAATTTGATATTTCCTATCATATAGGTGTCACCGGAAGAAAAATCATAGTCCTTTGCTTCTTTGGAATTTGAGTTGACGATCTTTGATACCTTGGTTCTTGTAAGCAAATTCATACACACTGGACAATAATGTCTCTTAAATCGAACCCAAAACGGTCTTGTCCATTCTCTTTTAACACCATGAATTTTCAATCGGATCACCTCTTTCAATTCTATCATACCATAAGATGCTGTGATTTTCAATGATATATCGCTAACACGATATGATATACGGCGTTGCCGCATGATATACTTGCTACGCAAGCATGATATATTATCCGTTCCTTCATATGCCCCAGGCATACATCATCTGCGAAGCAGATATCATATCCGCAGGGTATATCATCCGTTTGTGCCAAGGAACGGATATCATTGAAAAAAAGTCACCTTTGTCGGTAGACAAAAGTGACTTTTTTCGTGGAGCGGGATACGGGAGTCGAACCCGCCTCTTAGCCTTGGGAAGGCCGCATAATACCGATATACCAATCCCGCATTGACCGTATTATAGCAGACAACAAATGGAAATTCAAGTCCTTTTTGTCGATATGCAGGGCGGTTGAAAGAAAAGAAAAGCCGTGGTATACTGTAAAGAAAAAAGGAGGGAGAAAAATGCGCTTTCGGAAGGTTTACGTGGAGATCTCCAATTTGTGTAATTTGTCCTGCCGGTTTTGTCCCGGGACGAAGCGGACGGGCAGGCGGATGACGGAGGAAGAATTTGCTTCTATCCTGCCGAAACTCCGCCCCTTTACGGACTTTCTGTACTTTCACCTGATGGGCGAGCCGCTGTGCCATCCTCAGTTAGAGCGATTTTTAGAGCTGGCAGGGGAGCAGGGGTTTCGGGTGATCCTTACCACCAACGGTACACTACTGCCAAAGCAGCAAGCCCTTTTGCTGGATGCGCCGGCCCTTCATAAGGTCAATATCTCCCTTCACGCCTTTGAAGCCAATGATCTAAAAACTACTTTTGACGAGTATCTTGACGGCTGTTTTGCCTATGGCAAGGCGGTGGAGGGGAAGAAGCTCACCGTATTTCGCCTTTGGAATCAGGGTGGCGCAGAGCAAATGAACGATGCCATTTTAGAAAAGCTCCATATGGCTTTTTCCGGCACTTGGGTGCAGGAGCGACCGGGCGTCCGCATTGGAGATAAGGTCTACTTGGAGCACGGCGATAAATTTGACTGGCCTGACCTCTCCGCGCCGGAGGGGGAGGTCAGCTTCTGCTACGGACTGCGGGATCAGATCGGTGTGCTGTGCGATGGCAGCGTAGTGCCTTGCTGCTTAGACCACGAGGGTGACCTGACGCTGGGCAATCTCTTTACGGAGGATTTGAAAGAGATTTTAGCATCGACCCGGGCAAAGGCCATTTATGACGGTTTTTCCAAGGGAGAAGCGGTAGAAAGCCTCTGTCGGCGGTGTGGCTATGCTACCCGGTTTGCAAAAAAATAAGTGTAATTGCGGAAATTGCGGAAAAAGGGGAAAATTGCGGTTGAATTTTTTGGGATAGTGTGTTATAGTTTATCTGTGCGACTATAGGCGCACTATGCAAAAAATCTGAGGTGAACCAAATGCCCCATACCATTGCCGTCGCCGGAAAGGGCGGCGTAGGAAAGACAACCACCTGCGGTATGATGATCGATTACCTGTGCAAAACGGGGAAAGGACCGCTCCTTGTTGTGGATGCAGATGCCAACTCCAATCTTAACGAAGTCCTCGGTGTCGAGGTGGAGACCAGCATCGGCGCTATCCGGGAAGAGATGGCGCAGGCCGAGCTGAAGGGCAGTGTCCCTGCCGGCATGACAAAGGCTGATTATGCCGAATTTAAGTTCAATTCCGCGCTTGTGGAAGAGGACGACTATGATATGCTCGTTATGGGTCGCACCCAAGGCAAGGGCTGCTACTGCTATGTCAACGGTGTGCTTAAGACCCAGATCGATAAATATGCTAAGAACTATAAGCACATCGTTATTGACAACGAAGCCGGCCTTGAGCATGTGGCAAGAGGTACGCTGCCGAAGGTGGATACGATGCTGCTGATCTCCGACTGCTCCCGTCGCGGCATTCAGGCGGTTGCCCGCCTTGCCGAAATGGTGGAGGAGCTGGAACTGAAGCCCGGCAAAATGGGTCTTATCGTTAACCGCGCACCCGGCGGTGTACTGAACACCGGCGTGATGGAGGAAATCGAAAAGCACGGTCTTACGCTCTTTGGCGTGCTTCCGCAGGATGAGGAGATCTACCGCTGCGATTGCGATGGCGAGCCTTCCGCAAAACTGCCGGACAGCAATCCGGTTAAAACTGCCCTGAGAGGGATATTGCAGTCCATAGGACTGTAAAGGCCTCCCCTGTGTAAGGGGAGGTGAGCAAAATCTTTGATTTTGCCCGGAGGGGTTGTCAATCCCTCAGTCAGCCTTGCGGCTGACAGCTCCCTTTGCACAAGGGAGCCTTAAAAAGTGTTAATAAATTAAATTTATTATATAATTTTTACCAAGGGGGAAATACACTATGTCTTTTACACCTAAGACGCAGCCGTTTAGCGGTAAGATCAATGCCGTTACTCTGGGCACCGGCGACAACGCAATTGTCATCGGCGGTCAGAATGTGCTGCCCTTCTACACCTTCGATGCTCCCATCGAGAATGCACCGAAGATCGGCATCGAAATTTCCGATGCTGCCGATTCTTGGGATGTTCCCGGTATCGTAGATTTCTACGCCGGCTGCACCACTATGGCCCAGCGTGCCGCTAAGGCAGAGACACTTGCCGATGCAGATTTTATCTGCCTGAACTTCGAGTCTGCTGATCCCAACGGCGCAAACCGCTCCACCGCTGACTGCGTGGCTGACGCAAAGGCAGTTGCCGCTGTTGTCACCAAGCCCATCGTTGTTATGGGCTGCAAGCATGTGGAGAAGGACGCAGAGCTGCTGGGCGCACTGGCTGAGGCTCTGAGCGGCAAGAACGTACTGTTTATGTCCGCAAAGAATGAGAACTACAAGACTGTCGGCGCTTCCGTTGCTCTGGCAAGCGGTCAGAAGGTCGGCGCTGAGACCGCTGACGACATCAACCTGGCAAAGCAGCTGAACATTATGCTCAAGGGCCTGAATGTTCCTGCCGGCTCCATCGTGATGAACATCGGTACTGCTGCTGTCGGCTACGGCTATGAGTATGTTGCTTCTACTTTGGACCGCGTCCGTGACGCAGCGCTGAAGCAGAGCGATGCCGATCTGCAGATGCCTATCGTTGCTCCTGTATCCACCGACACTTGGGGTGTTAAGGAATCCACCGCATCCGAAGCTGATGAGCCTGCTTGGGGCTGCCGTGAGGAGCGTGGCATTGCAATGGAAATCTCCACTGCTGCTGCAAACCTGACCGGCGGCGCAGACGCTGTCATTATGCGTCACCCCGCAGCCATCGCAACCATCAAGCAGTTCATCACTGAACTTGTCTAATCGGAAGGAGGATACATACAATGGCTCTGAAAGGTCTTGACATTTTTAAGCTGTCTCCTAAGACAAACTGTAAGGAGTGCGGCAGCCCCACCTGTATGGCATTCTGCATGAAGGTGGCGCAGGGCGCTGTTTCTATCGACAAGTGCCCCCATTTCTCCGAGGATGCAA